>NZ_JBEXYD010000027.1:0-101396 GCF_040630735.1 Kitasatospora sp. NPDC005748 | reverse complement strand
CGCACCCCGCGGGTCTCCTCCGGGCGCCCGGAGCTGACCGAGGCCGCGATCGTGGTCTCCGGCGGCCGCGGCGTCGGCGAGGCGGCCGGCTTCGGCGTGGTCGAGGAGCTGGCCGACGCGCTGGGCGCGGCCGTCGGTGCCTCGCGCGCCGCCGTCGACGCCGGCTGGTACCCGCACAGCAACCAGGTCGGCCAGACCGGCAAGCAGGTCTCCCCGCAGCTCTACATCGCGGCGGGCATCTCGGGCGCGATCCAGCACCGGGCCGGCATGCAGACCTCGAAGACCATCGTGGCCGTCAACAAGGACCCGGAGGCCCCGATCTTCGAGCTGGTCGACTACGGCGTGGTCGGCGACCTCTTCGCAGTGCTGCCGCAGCTCACCGGCGAGGTCCAGGCCCGCAAGGGCTGACCGCACGGCGTCGGACCGACACGGCGCGAGGGCGCGCCCGGGAACCGTCCCGGGCGCGCCCTCGCGCTTTCGCGCGGGCGGATCCCCCGCTGCCGCGGTCCGTCCCCGCGGGCTCTGCGGGTGCCCGCCGCCGGGCCCGTAGAGTCGGACGCCGGACCGGCGGCGACAGGGCCGGCGGGGACAGAGCGCCACACCGCGACCAAGGGCGAGGGCAGACGCATGACACTCTTGACGGCACTTCAGGGCGACTTCGGCGACTCCGGCGACGCGCTCCGGATCGACGGGCGGGAGCTCTCCCGCGAGCAGCTGCTGGGAGCGGCGACCGCGGTGGCCGACCGGGTGGCCGGCGCCCCCGCGCTGGCGGTGCTCGCCCGGCCCACCGCCGAGACCGTCGTCGCGGTGGTCGGCGGGCTGCTGGCCGGCGTGCCCGTGGTGCCGCTGCCGCCCGACTCCGGGCCCAAGGAGCGCGCGCACATCCTGCGGGACTCGGGCGCCGTCCTGCTCGCGCACGCCGCCGGGGACACGGTGCCGGAGACCGGGGGAGTGTCGGCGCTGCCCGTCGACCCGGCCGAGCGCTCCGCCACCGGTCACGCCGAGCCCGCGCCGGATGCCACCGCGTTCGTGCTCTACACCTCGGGGACCACCGGCGCCCCGAAGGGGGCGATGATCCGGCGCTCCGCCGTCGCGGCCGACCTGGACGCGCTGGCCGAGGCCTGGCGCTGGACCGCCGACGACACACTGGCCCACGGTCTGCCGCTCTTCCACGTGCACGGCCTGGTCCTCGGCGTGCTCGGCGCCCTGCGCGCCGGCAGCCGGCTGGTGCACACCGGGCGGCCCACGCCGGCGGGCTACGCGGCCGCCGGTGCCAGCCTGTACTTCGGCGTGCCCACGGTCTGGTCCCGGCTGGCCGCCGACCCGGAGGCGGCCGGGCAGCTCGCCTCGGCCCGGCTGCTGGTCTCCGGCAGCGCGCCGCTGCCGGTGCCGGTCTTCGAGAAGCTCGCCGCGCTGACCGGGCACGCCCCGATCGAGCGCTACGGCATGACCGAGTCGCTGATCACCCTCTCCACCCGGGCGGACGGCGAGCGCCGCCCCGGCAGTGTCGGGCTGCCCCTGACCGGCGTGCGGACCAGGCTGGTCGGCGAGGAGGGCGAGCCCGTCCCGCACGACGGCGAGAGCGTGGGCGAGCTGCAGGTCGCCGGGCCGACGCTGTTCACCGGATACCTCAACCGGCCGGACGCCAACGGGGAGGCGTGGACGGCGGACGGCTGGTTCCGCACCGGGGACGTCGCCGTGATCGGCGAGGACGGCTTCCACCGGATCGTCGGCCGTGCCTCGGTGGACCTCATCAAGAGCGGCGGCTACCGGATCGGCGCCGGCGAGGTCGAGGCGGCGCTGCGCGACCACCCGGCGGTCGCGGACGCCGCGGTGGTCGGCGCGCCCGACGAGGACCTCGGCCAGGCGGTGGTCGCCTACGTCATCCCGGACGGCACGGTGACGGGGGACCAGCTGACGGCCTTCGTGGCGGAGCGGCTCTCGGTTCACAAGCGGCCGCGGCGGGTGGTGCTGGTGTCCGAACTGCCCAGGAACGCCATGGGAAAGGTGCTCAAGAAGCAGCTGCTGGCGGAGTCGGCACTCGGGTGACGGGAGGTCACCCGGTGACGGTCGTTCATCTCTTCGACCGTCACCCCGGCGGTCCTCCTCACCTTCCGTGAACCCTTCCTTTGGCGCACTCCACTGCGCGCTGTGAGCGGCCGCGTGCCTAACGTGACACGCAGGCAGAACTGAATCCCAGGGTGACGAGCCGCGGCCTCCGGTCGCAGGACCGGAAGCCGCGGCTCGTCACCGGGAACCCCTCTGCCCTCCCCGTTCAGTGTTCAGCCGGGGTTCAGCAGCGTCAGCGGTGCTGGGCAGTGCTGAGCCGCGTTCAGCAAAGGAAGACAGCAGGATGACGACCGTCAACACCGGCGCACCGGGTGCAGCCGACGACCCGACCGGGCAGACCGCCGCCACCACCGACGGGCCGGCGCGTGCCGCCCGGCCCTCCCGGGCGGCACGGGTCCGTCGGGGGATAGGCATGGTGGCGGTGATCGCGGCCGGTGCCGGCGTGATCGGCCTCGGTACCGGGGTCAGCAGCGCGGCCGCCGAGCCGGCGCCGGCCCACGCGGGCTGGGACGGTTCGCGGTACTGGTTCAAGAACAGCCAGGGTCAGTGGCGCTGGACCAGCCACTACGACATCTACCGGGCCCGGACCGGGAGCGGTGCCAAGGCCGCGGCCCCGGCGGCCTCCTCCTCGTCCGGGGGGATCACGCAGGGCTGGGACGGTTCGCGGTACTGGTTCAGGAACAGCCAGGGCCAGTGGCGCTGGACCACCCACTACGACGTCTACCTGGACCGGACGGGTGGCGGCTCCGCCGCCGGTTCGTCCTCCTCCTCGGGCTCGGCCGGGTCGTCCGCCGGCTCCGGCTCGGTGGCCGCCGACGGGGACGTCGAGACGGCGGTGCAGTTCGCTCTCGCCCAGCTCGGCAAGCCGTTCCGGACGGCCGGCAACGGGCCGGACGGGTACGACTGCTCGGGCCTGGTGCAGCAGGCGTTCAAGCGCGGCGGCATCGCGCTGCCGCGGGTGGCCAACGACCAGTACGAGGCGACCACGCCGGTCAGCGCCAGCCAGCTGCGCCGCGGTGACCTGCTCTTCTGGTCGGACGACGGCAGCGCCCGGGGCATCCACCACGTGGCGATCTACCTGGGCAACAACCAGTACGTGGAGGCCGCCCGGCCCGGCACCAACATCCGGATCTCGGGGCTCAGCAGCGGCTACTACCCGACGCAGATGGGCCGCCCCTGAGGAGCGTGCCCGCCGGGTGACGCCCGGCCGGTCGAGCGGCTGTCCGTACGCCGCCCGACCGGCCGGGCGTCCGGGTGTCTCGGCGCTTCCGCGCCTCCGCGCTTCAGGGATTCGGCACTCTGTCGCCGGGTCGGGCCGTCAGGGGTGCCGGGTGGGGTGCCGGGTGGGGCGCGGGGGATGGGGAGCGTGGGGCGGGTGGGGGCGCGAGAGGTGTTCAAGGGGGCGCGCGTAAGGTAGGTGGCCGCCGGTGATCAGGGGCGTGCGGACCGGCGGTCGGGCAGGCGCGCGTACCGTGGTGCGGACCGCCTGGCCTGGGCACATGCCCCTGTCACACGGCGTGGCCGGGTTCGGCCGCCGGGCCCGGTCCGCAGGTATGGGGACCGGCGCGGCGGGGGTACCACCTCGGGTGGCGCTGGTACGGCTGACGGGGGCGCCGCCCGGTGCGAACGGCATCGGGGGAAGTCGAGGGGCAGGGGACGTTGTGATCGTCTGGGTCAATGGCACATTCGGGGCGGGCAAGACGACTGCCTGCCGTGAGTTGGTGGAGCTGCTGCCGGGGAGCACGCTGTTCGATCCCGAGCTCGTCGGGTTCGGGCTGCGCGACCTCCTGCCCGCGGACCGGCTGGCCGCCGTGTCCGACTTCCAGGACCTCCCGGCCTGGCGCCGGCTCGTCCCCGAGACGGCCGCCGCGCTGCTCGGCGAGGTGCCGGGGCCGCTGGTGGTCCCGATGACGCTGCTCCGGGAGGACTACCGCGACGAGATCTTCGGCTCGCTCGCCTCGAACGGCATCACGGTGCACCACCTGGTCCTGGACCCTGAAGAAACGATCCTGCGTGCGCGTATCGCCCAGCGGGACGAGTGCCCCGGCGATCCGGAGCGCAGCGAGCGCGTCCGGCAGTGGTGCCTGGAGCACCTCCCGCGGTACCGGGCCGCCCGCCGCTGGCTCATCGAGGACGCCCGGATGGTCGACAACGGCGAGCTGACACCGCGCGAGACCGCCGCCCGGCTCGCCCAGCTCGTCCGTGACGGCTCGGCCCGCTGCCCGATCGTCCAGACCCCGGACCCGACCGGGGACACGGTGGCCTCCGCCGTGCTGTTCTTCGACGAGCAGGACCGGGTCCTGCTCGTCGACCCGGTCTACAAGCCGGACTGGGAGTTCCCCGGCGGGGTTGTCGAGCGCGGCGAGGCGCCGACCGACGCCGCCCTCCGGGAGACCGCCGAGGAGCTGGGGCTACGGCTCGACCCGGGCACGCTGCGGTTGCTCGCCGTCGACTGGGAGCCGCGCACCGGCCCGCGCCGCGGCGGCCTGCGACTGGTCTACGACGGCGGCCTGCTGGACGCCGCCGCCCGGCAGAACCTGCTGCTCCAGCAGGAGGAGCTGCGCGGCTGGCGCTTCGTCAGCCTGGACGAGGCCGCCGGTCTGCTGCCCCCGGGCCGGTACCGGCGGCTGGCGGCCGCGCTGGACGCCCGCCGCAGCGGCGAGTTGCGCTACCTGGAGGCCGGCCGCCGGGCCGGTCTCGGCCTGGCCAGGGCGGCGGACGCGGCGTAGCGCCCGTCGTGGTGCCCGCGGCCGCGAGCCGGCGGGGCCGCCCCCGGTGCGGTTCGGGTGTGCCGGGCGGGGTGGGGGCGGGAGGATGGGGCCATGCCGTTCACACTGAGCCATCCGGCCGCTGTCCTGCCCCTGCTGCGCGCGGCGGGGGCGCGCGGCCCGCTGGTGGCCTCGGCGCTGGTCGCCGGGTCGATGGCGCCCGATGTGCCGTTCTTCCTGGAGTCGTTGCTGCCCGGCGTCTACGGGCAGGGCGGGACGACCCACCGCTGGTGGGCGGTGCCCACCGTGGACGTGGCGATCGCGGGCGTCCTGGTGGCCGGGTGGCACGGGCTGCTGCGCGCCCCGCTGCTCGCCCTGCTGCCCGAGCGGTGGGCCGGCGCGGCCGAGGCGCTGACGGTCCGGCGGGGCGGCGGCGCGAGTGCAGCCTGGTTCGCCGGCTCGGCGGCGCTGGGCGCGGCCACCCACGTCGGGTGGGACGCCTTCACCCACGAGGGCCGGCTGGGCGTCCGCCTGCTGCCGGTGCTGGACCGGACGGTCGCCGGGCTGCCGCTGTACACCGTGCTGCAGTACGGCAGTTCGGCGCTGGCACTGGCGGCGCTGGCCGGGCACCTGGCGCGGGCGGCCCGCGCGGTGGAGCCGGTCCGGCCCGCCCCGGCGCTCCCCGCGGGGGCCCGGCGGGCCGCCGTGGCGGTGCTCGGCGCGGCCACGGCGGCCGGGGTGGTGCACCGGCTCGTCCCGCTGCGGCGGAACCCGATCCCAGAGTTCTGCTTCGGGGCCGGCGCCGGCCTCGCGGCCGGAGCGGTCGGGTACGCGCTGGTGCACGCGGTCGCGGGGCGGCTGGCGGGCCGGCGGCGGGCGGCCGGGCGGCTGCCGGTGTGACGGCCGCCCGGCGCACCGGGGCGCCGTCGCACCGGCAGGGCGGGGCCGGGGCTCAGACGGAGCGCAGCTCGGCGTACCGGCGCAGGAAGAGCGCCTCGGTCAGCGCCATCCGCTCCAGCTCCCGCGGGTCGACGCTCTCGTTGACCGCGTGGATCTGGGTGGTCGGCTCCTCGACGCCGATCAGCACGATCTCGGCCTGCGGGTAGAGCGACTGCAGGGTGTTGCAGAGCGGGATCGAGCCGCCCTCGCCGGAGGCGACCATCGGCGTGCCGAAGGCCTCGGCCATCGCCGCGCCCATCGCCTCGTAGGCCGGGCCGGAGGTGTCGGCGGCGAACGGCTCACCGGCGCCCTGCCGTTCGATCCGCAGCCGGGCACCGGCCGGTGCCTGCGCCTCCAGGTGGGCGATCAGCGCGTCCTGGGCGGCGGGGGCGTCGCCGCCCGGCGGCACCCGCAGGCTGACCAGCGCCTTGGCGGCGGCCTGGACGGAGGAGGTGGCGCCGATCACCGGCGGGGCGTCGATGCCGTGGACGGTGACGGCCGGGCGGGCCCAGAGCCGGTCCGCGACGGTGCCGGTGCCGGTCAGCGCCACGCCGTCCAGCACCTTGGCGTCGGCGCGGAACTGCTCCTCGGGGTACTGCACCCCGGGCCAGGTCTGGTCGCTGGCCAGGCCGGCCACCGCGACGTCGCCGTGCTCGTCGTGCAGCGAGGCCAGCATCCGGACCAGGCCCTGCAGGGCGTCCGGGGCGGCGCCGCCGAAGGCCCCCGAGTGCAGGTTTCCGGCCAGGGTGGTGAGCGACACCTCGACCATCGTCATACCGCGAAGGGTGGCCGTGACGGTCGGCAGGCCGGCGGTGAAGTTGCCGGTGTCGCCGATGACGATGGCGTCGGCCGCGAGCAGCTCGGGGTGCGCCTGGGCGTACTGCTCCAGGCCGCCGGTGCCCTGCTCCTCCGAACCCTCGACGATGATCTTCAACCCGACCGGGTAGCCGCCGTCAACGCGGCGCAGTGCCCGCAGGGCCGTCAGGTGCATCAGGATGTTGCCCTTGCAGTCGGCCGCGCCGCGCCCGTACCAGCGGCCGTCCCGCTCGGTCAGTTCGAAGGCCGGGCTGAGCCAGGCGTCCTCGTCGAGCGGGGGCTGCACGTCGTAGTGGGAGTAGAGCAACACGGTCGGCGCGCCCTCGGGGCCGGGCAGCTCGGCGTAGACGGCCTGGGTGCCGTCGGGGGTGTCCAGCAGCTGCACCTTCGTCAGGCCCTCGGCGGCGAAGGCGTCCGCGACCCAGCGGGCGGCGCCGCGGCACTCCTCGACCGGGAACTGGCGGGGGTCGGCCACCGAGCGGAACGCGACCAGTTCGGCGAGGTCGGTGCGGGCACGGTCCATCAGGGACCGGACGGCGTCGGCCAGGGGCTGCTGCGGCATCGGGGGCTCCGGTGGTGGTGGTCCGGCCCGGAGGGTGTTCCGGGCGGACGGTGCTGACAGGGGGATATGTCGATCATAGGCGGATCGAACGGGCGGGCCGGAGGGCCGTCCGGGCGTTCGGGGCGGCGCGACGGACGGTGGCTCCGGAGGACGCATAGGATTGCTCGACGTGACTGACTCCGGAAGCTCCGATTCCCGTAGCCCGCTCGACGCCGAGGCGCCCGGACAGCCGTCCGAGCCGCAGCCCGCCCCGCCGCGGGACGGGCCCGATCCGCTGGACGGCGTCTGGGACGTCGTCGTGGTCGGCGCCGGACCGGCCGGGGCCTCGGCCGCGCAGGCCGCCGCCGCCCAGGGCCGCCGCGTCCTGCTGCTCGACAAGGCCGAGCACCCCCGGTACAAGACCTGCGGCGGGGGCATCATCGGCCCCTCCCGGGACAGCCTGCCGCCGGGCTTCCGGCTGCCGCTGCAGGACCGGGTGCACGCCGTCACCTTCGCGTACGGCGGCCGGTTCACCCGGACGCGGCGCTCGAAGCGGATGCTGTTCGGGCTGGTCAACCGGGACGAGTTCGACCTGCGCCTGGTCCAGGCGGCCAAGCAGGCGGGGGCGGTGCTGGTCACCGGAGTGACCGTCACCGGCGTCGAGCAGCGCGGCGGCGAGCACCGCACGGCCGTGGTCACCGCCGCCGACGGGCGCACGTTCGAAGCGCGGGCGGTGGTCGGCGCGGACGGCAGCGCCAGCCGGATCGGGCGGCACGTCGGCGTCTCCTTCGACCAGATCGACCTCGGGCTGGAGGCGGAGATCCCCGTCCCGGCGGAGGTCGTGGCGGACTGGGCCGGCCGGATCCACCTCGACTGGGGTCCGCTGCCGGGCAGTTACGGCTGGGTGTTCCCGAAGACCGAGTCGAACAGCCTGACCGTCGGCGTCATCTCGGCGCGCGGCGACGGCGAGCGGACCAAGCAGTACCTGGCCGACTACATCCGCCGGCTCGGGCTGGCCGGGTTCCCGCCGAGCGTGGAGTCCGGGCACCTGACCCGCTGCCGGGCCGAGGACTCGCCGCTCTCGCGCGGCCGGGTGCTGGTCGCCGGGGACGCGGCCGGTCTGCTGGAGCCGTGGACCCGCGAGGGCATCTCGTACGCGCTGCGCTCGGGCCGGCTGGCCGGGGAGTGGGCGGTCAAGGTGGCCGAGGCGGGCACCGCGGCCGAGGTCCGCCGGGAGGCGCTGAACTACGCGTTCGCGATCAAGGCCGGGCTGGGCGTGGAGATGCGGGCCGGCAAGCTGATGCTGGCCGCCTTCGAGCGCCGTCCGTACCTGTTCCACGCGGCGGTCTGCCTGGTCGCCCCGGCCTGGCGGGCGTTCGCCCGGACCACCCAGGGCCACACCACCTTCGCCCAGGTGCTGCGCCAGTACCGGGCGGCCCGCAAGCTGACCTCGCTCGCCTCGCGGTAGCGGGCGGGGCTCCCGCGGGCCGGCGTCGGCCGGTCCGCGGGAGCCTCTTCGTGCGGTTCGTTCCGAGGGCGGCGCCGGCCCGGGGACCGGCGCCGCCCGGGCTCACTTCAGCCCGGTGTCGAGCGCCGTCATGAGGGCGCCGTTCGGGGTGTCGCCGGTCATCTCCCAGATCATCGCGCCGAGCAGGTTCTTCGACTTCAGGTAAGTCGTCTTCTGGCCGATCGACCAGGCGTCGTCGAAGGTCCACCACTGCCCGCCCGCACCCGTGTACCCGTACGTGGCGATCGACTGGGTGTCGTGGTGGACGGTGAGGTTGGGGAAGGTGGTGATCAGGTTGTTGTACCCGCGGGTGCCGGCCTCCTCGGCGAACTGGCCGGGCGCCGCGCCGGTCGCGCTCTGCCACTCGCCCGCCGCGCCGCCGTCCGCCACGCCCTGCCAGCCGCGTCCGTAGAACGGGAAGCCGATGGTGAGCTTGCGCGGGTTGACCCCGGCGGAGAGGTAGGCCTGGACGGCCGCGTCCACGCTGAAGTGGAACGGGTACGGGTCCTGGCCGTCGGCGTACAGGTTGGCCTGGTGCCCGGCCCGGTTCGGCTCCCAGGAGTTGTCGCTGCCGGCGCCGTGGAAGTCGTAGCCCTGGACGTTGGCGATGTCCAGGTAGGTGAAGATCTTCGAGAGGTCCCAGCCCTGGCCGATCTTGACCGGGTCGGCCGGGGTGAAGGCGGTCAGCAGCTTGTGGGAGCCGCCGAGCGCGTCGAGCTGCTTGCGGAACTCGGCCAGCAGCAGGGTCAGGTTGGCCTTGTCGGCCGTGCTGTAGTGGTTGCCGGCGTGGCCGTCGGCGGAGCCGGGCCACTCCCAGTCGAGGTCGATGCCGTCGAAGATCCCGGCCGCCACGCCGTCACCGCCGGCGCCGTTGTAGAGCGGCAGGTTGCCCTTGATCCAGGTGTCGACGCAGGACTTCACGAACTTCTGCCGGGAGGCCTCGGTGGCGGCCGCGTCCGAGAAGTACTTGGAGTACGTCCAGCCGCCGAGCGAGACGACCACCTTGAGGTTGGGGTACTTGGCCTTGAGCTTCTTCAACTGGTTGAAGTTGCCGCGCAGTTTGCCCCAGCCGTCGTCGGCCACGCCGTCCACGGACTGCGCCGCGCTCATCGGGCGGGCGTAGTCGGCGTCGGCGTCGCCCGCGCCGGTGCCCTGGTCCGGGTCCTGCGGGTCGGCCGTGGTGCCCTTGGTGACGCCGGCCAGGCAGGTGAGGTTGACCGGATCGATGTTCTCGAAGGCGTAGTTGATGACGTCGAGCTTGGCCGCGCTGCCCGAGGTGTCGAGGTTCTTCACGAAGTACTGGCGGCCGTAGATGCCCCACTGGGTGAAGTAGCCGACCCGGGCGTACTTCCCGGCCCCGACCAGGTCGGAGGTGGTGACGGCGAGCGCTGCGGAGGCGGGGGAGGCGTTGTCGGCGCCGTCGCGGGCCTTCACGGTGAAGGTGTAGGCCGTCGACGGGGAGAGGCCGCTGACGGTGGCGGTCAGGGTGCTGCCGGTCACCGTCCTGACCAGCGCGGGGCCCTGGTAGACGTCGTAGGCGGCCACCCGCTGGTTGTCGGTGGCGGCGTTCCAGGCCAGCGTCACGTCGGTGGAGGTCACCGCGGTGGCACGCAGGCCGGTGGGCGCCGTCGGCGGGACGGGGTCGGTGGCCGGGTCGAAGGTGGCGGCCGTGACGGACGCGCTCGACGGGCCGGTGTTGCCCCGGGTGTCCTTGGCGCGCACCGCCAGGGTGTACGAGGTGGCGGGGGTGAGCCCGGTGACCACGGTGTCGGTGGTCGCGGCGGCGGCCAGTACGGTGCTGCCGCTCAGGACCTCGTAGGAGGCGACCGGGAAGTCACCGCCGGTGGCGGCCGGCCACTTCAGTGCCAGGCTGTGCGCGGTCGACTCGGTGACCACCGGGGCGCCAGGGGCGGACGGCAGGACGTCCGAACTCCCGTCGCACTTGTCGCCGTTGATCCGGCAGCCGGTCGGCGTGCCGATCGGGCCGTTGGCCACGAACCAGAAGCTGTACGGCTCGGTGGTGCCGTGCGCCGGGACGCTCGCGTTGTAGAAGGCGTTGGTGGCCGTGACGTGCCGGCCGGTGGTGGTCGCGGTGCCGTTGTAGCTGTTCTGGACGCTCACGCCGGCCGGGAGGTCGAACTCCAGCGTCCAGCCGGAGACGGCGGCGGCGTTGTCGTTGCGGACGATGTAGGTGCCCTTCCACCAGGAGCCGTTGTCGGCGGTGGTGAAGGTGGCGGTCAGTTTTCCGGCCGCGTGCGCCGGGGCGGCCAGCGCGGTGAGCGCGGCCAGTGGCAGGAGCAGGGCGGAGAGCAGCGCCAGCAGTCTGCTGCGCGCTCGCGGGCGTCGGGCCCGGGGTCGAGCGGACATGGTTCTCCCTGTGACTGTGGGGGGTTGAACAGGGCGACGTAGAACCGTACGGGTGGTGCCGCGGCCGTGGTGCGTGGCCGACCGGTGCCCGCGCCGTGGGGAGACGGGGGCATGGGCACTGTAGGAGGACTGGACCAATGCGTCAACAGGTCTGTACCAATTGGGAGTTGGTGCGGGCACGCTAGCCCCGGCGCGGGTGCCCGGTCAGCTCGTCGCCGAGCGGGCTGCGGCCGTAGAGCACCGAACGGCCGTGCCGGGCCCGGGTGACGAGGCCGGTCCGGTGCAGGACCGCCAGGTGCTGGCTGACGGCGCCCGGTGTGACGCCCAGGCGGTAGGCCAGCTCGGTGGTGGAGGCCGGCTCGGCGAGCAGCGCCAGCAGCCGGGCCTTGGGCGCGCCGAGCAGCAGCTCCAGCGCGCGCGGGGTGACCGGGGCGGTCGGCGCGGCCATCCCCGCCCGGCCGCGGGCCGGGTAACTGATCTGCGGCGGACGGTCATTGCTGATCATCGTGATCGCGCCGCGGGCGAAGAAGGTCGGGACCAGCACCAGCCCGCGGCCGTCCACGGTGATCTCGCCGTCCCAGTCCGTCCAGCGGCGGTTGATCGAGAGCAGGCCGTCCGCCCAGTGCAGCCGGTGGTCCAGGTCGGCGAAGAGCGCCGCGGCGCCCTGCTGGGACAGCACCCGCGCCCGGTAGACGAGGTCCGCCTCCAGAACGGCGCGGGCCCGCGGCCACCAGGCGGGGGCCAGGCAGCGCTCCCAGTACTCCTCCAGCGCGTCGGCGATCCGGGCCAGCAGCCGGACCGGATCGCCGAGCCCGGCCGCCAGCGGGGCGGGCAACGGCCGGCCGTGCGGCAGGAAGGTCTGCTCCAGTTCGGCGCGCAGCTGCTCGGGCGGCAGCGCCCGGACCACGGCCAGCTCGGCCCGGAAGTCCGGCGCGGGGACGGACGGGCGGGGCGTCAGGAAGTCGGGGATCCACCGGTTGGCGGCGACCAGGGAGAGCAGCAGCCCGGAGTCCAGCCGTTCGAAGCTCGGGCGCAGCCGCTCGAAGGCGGCGGACTGCAGCGGGTAGACGCCGGGGTGGGTCCACATCCGCAGGCTGAGCGCGGCCTCCTGGATCGGCGAGCAGGCGAACCAGGTGGTGGCGAGATCGGCCAGATCCAGCCTGAACCGGTGCAACTCCGACCCCGTCCCTCCAGCTGCTTTGAGGCAGAGCCTAAATCATTACTGCGGACGCCGGGGACGCGGTGGGATCGGGGCATGAACACCTCACCGGCGTCGTCCGCCGCGCCTTCGCCCGTCGCCGGCCCGGCCGGTCCCCCGGCTCCGCCACCGCCCTCGGCCGCGTCGGATTCCTCGGCCGCGGGTGGTACCTCGGCCGCGGGTGGTACCTCGCAGCCGGGCCCGGTGGGCCGGCCCGCCGGGGGCTCGCGGCTGCTGCACCCCGACCCGATGGTGCGCCGGCTCGCCGGGATCACCCTCGTCAACACCGTCGGCAGCGGGCTCTCGCTCGCCGTCGGCGTGCTCTTCTTCACCCGCGTCCTCGGACTGAGCGCCGCCCAGCTCGGGATCGGGCTCACCGCCGCCGGCCTCTGCGGCGTCGCCGCCAGCGTGCCGGCCGGGCGGGCGGCCGACCGCTGGGGATCGCGGCCGGTGCTGGTGGTCCTGATCACGGTGAACGCGCTGGGCACCGCCGGCTACGCCCTGGTGCACAGCTACCCGGCGTTCCTGGCGCTGGCCTGCGTGGTGAGCGCGGTCGACCGCGGCGCGGCCGCCGTGCGGAACGCGCTCTACGCCGAAGTGCTGCCCGCCGACCGCAGGGTCGCCGGCCGGGCCTATCTGCGGGTGGTCACCAACGTAGGCCTCTGTCTGGGGACGGCGCTCGGCGCCGTCGCACTCCAGGTGGACAGCCGGCCGGCCTATCTGACGGCGATCCTGGCCGACGCCCTCTCGTACCTGGTGGTCGCGGCGCTGTTCCACCGGCTGGCCGTCCCGGCCAGGGTCCGCCCGGCGGCCCGCCCGGTGGCGGGCGACGGACCGGGCGAGCCCGCCGGCCGGCGGCGCAACCCCGCCCTGCGGGACGGGCCGTTCCTGGTGGTGACCGTGCTGAACGCGCTGCTCTGCCTGCAGTTCGCGATGCTGGAGGTGGGTGTGCCGCTCTGGGTGGTCCAGCACACCGAGGCGCCCCGGATCACCGTGGCCGGCACCCTGATCGTCAACACCGTGCTGGTGATAGCCCTGCAGGTGCGGGCCACCCGGGGCACCGAGGACCCGGCGACGGCCGCCCGGGTCTGCGGCCGGGCCGGGCTGATCCTGGCGGCCTCCTGCCTGGTGCTCGCCCTCGCCCACGGGCTGCCCGCGGTGGTCGCCGCCGTGCTGGTGCTCGCCGGGGTGGCGCTCCAGGCGTTCGGCGAGGTGCTGAGCCAGGCCGGCGGCTGGGCGCTCAGCTACGACCTGGCCGGGGAGCGCGACCACGGCGCCTACCAGGGCGTCTACAACGCCGGGTCGGCCGCCTCGCTGATGATCGGCCCCGCCGTCGTCAGCACCGCCGTGGTCGGGTGGGGCCTGTTCGGCTGGGTCGCCCTCGGCGTGCTGCTCGCCGGGGCGGGCCTCGCCATGGGGCCCGCCGTCCGGTGGGCCCGGGGCCGCGAAGGGGCCACCGCGGGGTAGGCCGGGTCGCCCGGCGCTCCGGCCCCCGGGGAGCCGGACGGACAGCGGGTGGCCGGTCGGTCAGCGGGTGGCCGGTCGGTCAGCGCTGCTCCGGGACCAGGGCGAGCGCCTCCACCTCGATCAGCACCTCGGGCAGGAACAGCGCGGCGACCTGCACCGCCGAGCTCGCCGGGAGCGGGGTCGAGCCGAAGTACGCGTCCCGGGCCTCGCGCACGGCGGGCATGAACGCCATGTCGGTGACGAAGTAGGTCAGCTTGACGACGTCGGCGAAGCCGGCCCCGGCGGCGGCCAGGCAGCGGCCCAGGTTCTCGAACACCTGGCGCGCCTGCGCCTTCGGGTCGCCGGCCCCGACCAGGTGCCGCTGTTCGTCGAACGCGACCTGGCCGGAGACGGCCACCAGGCGGCCGGTGCCGGTGACGACCTGGGTGTAGCCGGTGCCGGGGGCGACCCCGGGCGGCTCGGCGATGTGGGTGAGGTGCGGGCGCTGGGAAGTCATGACCCCATCGTGGCCGACGGGTGATCAGATGCACCAGGGCCTTCGCCCGCACCGCTCAGCGGACCACCTCGGGCAGGGCCCGGCCGTACCGCCGGTCCGCCTCCGGGAGGTCGGCGGCCGGTCCGCCGGCCCGCAGCACCACCTCCAGCACCGCCGCCGGGTCGCAGGCGTAACCGCCGCTCGCCCACGCCGGGTTGGCCTCCACCACCGCCCAGCGGCCGGAGTCCAGCGGGCCGACGTCGATCACCACGGCGCTCGGCAGCGCCCCGGCCGAGGCGGCCAGCACGTCCGCGGCGAAGGCCGTCACCTCGGCCCGGTACCGGTCCTCGGGCAGCGGGGCGGTGTCCAGGTCGCCGTCCACCGCGTAGCGCGAGGCGGTGAGCACCTCGCCGTCCAGGACGAACAGCCGGTACTCGCGGCGGAACCGGACCACCTCGCTGGCCAGCACGGGGGTGTCGTCGTCCAGCGCGTCCGGGCCGGGCAGGCCGGAGCCGTCCGGGTAGATCCGGGCGGGGAACAGCTTGTCGCCCGGCGGCTTCAGGAACATCGGGCGGCGCAACAGGCGGCCCGCGGCCAGCGTGGTGAGGGTGACCGACCGGCCGGTCAGCTCCGCCGGCAGGCGGGCCGGCCAGTCGTCCGGCGGCTCCAGCAGCGCCAGGTCGAAGGCGGCGCCGACCGCGTCGCCGAACAGCGGACCGCCGTAGAGGTGCACCGGCGAGCCGATCAGCTCCTCGGGCGCGCGCCAGGCCGTCGCGGTGTGCGCGCGCAGGCCGCGGCGGCCGGCGGCGGTGCGCAGCTGCAGGCCGGTCTCGTTGATCCGGGGTGCGAGCAGGAGGACGGCGTCGGTGGTCATGGCCCGATGCTGCCGTGGCGGACGGCCGCCCGACCACCGGATTTCGGCGCGACGGGGTGACGGGGCTCGCGGCGGGTGGCTCTGGCCGAGCGGCGGGTGGGCGTGTCAGAGTCGACCGGGCGCCGTCCGAGCAGGGCGGCCGCCACGCAATCCGACCCACCCTCAGCCGGAAAGCAGGCCCGCACCGATGACCCGCGAAGTGCCCTTCGTCCGTGTCGCCACCACCGATGCCGTCACCACGCTGACCCTCGACTCGCCGCACAACCGCAACGCGCTCTCCACCCGGCTGATGGCCGAGCTGACCGCCGCCCTGGCCGCCGCCGCGGCCGACCCGGACGTCCGCGCGGTGGTGCTCGGCCACACCGGCAAGGTGTTCTGCGCGGGCGCGGACCTCTCCGAGGCGACCGGTACGGACCCGACGGTGGGCCCGCGCGGCCTGGTGGACCTCCAGCGGGCCATCGTGGACTGCGCGAAGCCGGTGATCGCGGTGATCGACGGACACGTCCGGGCGGGCGGCCTCGGGCTGGTCGGCGCGGCCGACCTCGCCCTGGCCGGCCCGGCCGCCACCTTCGCGTTCACCGAGGTCCGGCTCGGCCTGGCACCCGCCGTCATCTCGCTGCCGCTGCGCCCCAAGCTGGACCCGCGCGCCGCCTCCCGCTACTACCTGACCGGCGAGGTCTTCGACGCCGCCGAGGCCGCCCGGATCGGGCTGATCACCGAGGCGACGGACTCCGCGGAGTCCACCGGAACCGCGCTGAAGGGCCTGCTGGACGCCCTGCGGCTCGGGTCGCCGCAGGGCCTCGCGCAGTCCAAGCGGCTGGCCAACGCCGAGGTGGTGCGCTCCTTCGAACGGGACGCGGACGAGCTGGTCCAGCTCTCGGCGCGGCTGTTCGGCTCGGACGAGGCGCAGCAGGGCATGCGGGCGTTCCTGGAGAAGCGGCCCGCGCCCTGGGCGCGCTGAACCCCGGCCGGGGTCAGCTCCAGCGGACGACCGCCGTCTCCCGCCAGAGGTCCAGCAGCGCCCGGTCCCCGGTCAGCTCGACCCGCTCGGCGGGCAGCCGGTTCCAGAGCAGCAGGTAGAGGTCGCGGGCCGGGCCGCTGACCGTGAGGTCGGCCGGGCCCGCGGCCCCGGCCGCCCGGCGGGTGACGGTGAGCGGCTCCCGGCTGATGGTGAGCAGCCAGGAGCCGGGCCCGTCGGTCGGTATGCCGCCGGGTGCGGGGTCGGTGGGCCCGGCGCTCGGCGTGACATCGCCGGGTGCGGGGTCGGTGGGCCGGATCAGGACGGTGCGCGGCTGTTCGCTGCGCACCCGGGCGCGGCCGCGGGACATGAAGCCCGCCAGCAACTCGTCGATCCCGTCCAGGGCCAGGCCGGTGGCGACCCGGGGGCCGTCCGCCCCGGCGGCCGCGTCCGCGTCGAAGCGGTGCACCGCGGTCTCGTGCGCCTGACGGCGGGCCCAGAACGCCAGCGGGGTCGGCGCGGGCAGGAAGCTCCAGCACTCCAGGTCGGCCGGGGCCGCCGCGAGCGCCGCCACCAGGGCGGCGTGGCCGGTCCGGAACCAGTCGACCAGCGCCGCGTCCGAGGGCTCCGGTCCCCAGGCGGCGCGCTCGCCCTCGGCGTCCAGCGGCTCCCGGTGGCCGTCCCGCACGAGGGCGGTGGCCCAGCGGTGGACCTGGCCGGTGTGCAGGACGAGGTCGCGCAACTGCCAGTCGGGGCAGGTGGGGACGGGGGCGGCGAGGTCGGTGCGGGCGGCCGCGTCGGCCAGCAGGACGCCCTCGCGGCGCAGCGCGTCGATGTGCTCGATGATCTCCATGGTCGACGAGTGTCGCACCGCTCGCGGATTTCGGACACGGTACGGGCGCCCCTCCGGGACGGGTGTGATGTTGGCCGCCTCCTCGGTGACGGCGCCGGGGCGACCGGTAGCGTGGCGGCATGTCGATCACCAGTTCCCTGTTCTCCGCCGCCCGGGCGGGCAGCCGACGCGTCGCGGGCCGCCTCGTCCACCGGGGCTGGACGTGGGTTCAGCGGGCCGGTGCGGTGTCCAGCGAGAGCCCCGGTCCGTACCGGTTCGGCGAACTGGGCGCGGGGACGAAGCTGACCTTCCCGCTCGGGGCGATCTTCAACGAGCGGTGGATCACGATCGGCCCGTTCTCGATCATCGGCGAGCGCGTCACCATCAGCGCGGGCTTCCTGCCCGGCCTCGACCTCGGGCCGGACCCGATCGTGCGGATCGGCGGCGGCTGCGTGATAGGCCGTGACAGCCACATCGTCGGCCACCAGTCGATCGTGCTCGGCGACGACGTCTGGACCGGCCCGGGCGTCTACATATCCGACCAGGCCCACGAGTACCGCGCGACCGATCTGCCGATCGGCAAGCAGTGGCCGCGCAACGAACCGGTCGAGATCGGCGGCGGCAGCTGGATCGGGACCGGCGCCGTGATCCTCCCCGGCGCCCGGCTCGGCCGCAACGTGGTGGTCGCGGCCGGCTCGGTGGTGCGCGGTGAGATCCCCGACCACAGCGTGGTGGCCGGAGCCCCCGCGAAGATCGTCCGGCGCTGGACCGCCGAGGAGGGCTGGCAGCCGCCGTTCCGAACCGACCCGCCCAACCCCTTGCCGGACGGCATCACCGCCGACCAGCTGCGCGCGCTCGCCGGGTGGGACCTGCGGCTCCCCGGCGAGACGGGGGTGTGAGGCACGGCGGTCGGCGGGGCCGAAGGCGGGCGGCGTCGGCGGGAACGGCGGGCTGGGGGTCGAGGGCTGAGGGCTGGGGCGTCGGCGTCAGGCGGGCCCGGCCGGTCAGGCCGGCTCCTGGGCGCGCTCGGCGTCCCGGGCGGCGATGGCGGCGGTGATCCGGAGCAGGTCGGCGGGCCGGGTCGGGTCGAGGCCGGTGAGGACGGCCACCCGGCGCAGCCGGTAGTCGACGGTGTTCGGGTGCAGGTGCAGGGTGCGGGCCGTGTGGCGGCGGTTGAGGCCGCCGGCCAGGTGGGTGCGGAGCGTGGCGAGCAGTTCGCCGCCGTCCTCCAGGGGCGCGAGCAGTGAGGCGAGCCGGGATCTCGCCTGGCTCGGCCGGCTGAGCTGGTACTCCAGCAGGACGTCGTCCAGGCGGTGCAGCCCGGGCGGGCGGGCGAAGGCCCGCGCCACCTCCAGCACTTCGGTGGCGAGCACGGCCGCCGCCGCCACCCCGGCGGGTGCGGCGACGGCCGCCCCGGCCCGGACCGGGACCCCGGCGGCCCGGGCGGTGCCGGCCACGGTGTCCGCGAGGCGCTGCCACATGTCGGCCGGGACGGCGTCCGGCCGGCACTCCAGCGGGATCAGCACCGGACCCCCCGAGGAGGAGAGCGCGGTGAGCGCCGACTGCCGGGTGCGGTGGTCGAGTTCGGTGCGCAGCCGGCGCAGCTTGCGGTGGCCGGCCACGGTCCGGTCGACGCCGGGCGCCCGCTCGTCGGGGTGGTCGGCGACGGCGAGGCAGAGCACGGCGTAGGAGGGCGGCAGCCGGAGCCCGGCCCTGGTGGCGGTCTCCTCGGCGGGGGCGCCGTCGAGCAGCGCGGTGAGCAGGGCGAGGCGGGCGGCCCGCTGCTCGTCGGCGAGGGTGCGGCGTTCCTCGACGTACCCGGCGCCGGCGGCGGAGGTGGCCTGGCGGAGCTGGTCGAGCAGCAGCCGGTTGAGCACCAGCAGGTCGGCGGCGTCGTCGTCGTGGGCGTCCCTGGTCACCAGCTCCCAGCAGACCTCCATCCCGAGGTGGTGGGCGAGCAGGACGGCGTCCAGCGGCAGGCCTTCCTCCGCCCGCCGGGCGGCGGCCTCGCGGACGGAGGTGAACTCCTCGTCGTCGGCGGGGTTCCCGGTGCGGACGGCCTGGGCGAGGGCGCGGATCCGGCGTTCGGTGACCTGGCTGAGTTCGCCCGCCACCTGCTCGTGCGGCAGGCGGCGGTAGGTCGGTACCCGGGCGAGCAGGGTGGCGATGACGGCCTCGACCAACTCGGGTACGGCGCCGAGCAGCCGCTGGTCGGCGGGCACTCCGCCGATCAGCGGGATCCGCCAACCGGGGGCGCAAGCGGGTGAATTGTGACCGGTCACAGAAAACACCGTCCAGGTCTGGGGGACACCCAAGGGCCGGGCCGGAGGGGCGACCGCATGATGGAGGCACTCGGGTTACCTGTTGGTAACAAACTTCCGTTGTGGAGGCAACAGTTGAGAACCCCACTTCTCCGCTCCGCCGCCGGACCGGTACGCCGCAGACTCCTCGGAGCACTCGGCTCGGCCCTGCTGGCCGGTGCGCTGCTCGCCGGCGCCCCCGCCACCGCCGCACACGCCGCACCGGACGCGACCCCCACCGCGTCCGGCGTGGCGGCCCAACTGCCCCCCGACGGCGACTCGGTGGCCTCGCCGCCGGGCGCCAACGACTGGGCCTGCAAGCCGACGGCGGCCCACCCCGATCCGGTGGTCCTGGTGCACGGCACCTTCGCCAACCGCTACGAGAACTGGCTGGTGCTCTCGCCCCTGCTGAAGAGCCAGGGTTACTGCGTCTTCGCCCTGGACTACGGCATGGTCCCCGGCATCACCTCCTCCGGCAGCGGCCTGGTGCTGCCGATCGGCGGGCTCGGTCCGGCCGCCGAGTCGGCCGCGCAACTCGGCCGCTTCGTCGACCTGGTGCGCGGCGCGACCGGCGCGGCGAAGGTCGACCTCGTCGGCCACTCGCAGGGCGGGATGCTTCCGAACTACTACGTGAAGTTCCTCGGGGGTGCGTCGAAGGTCGACAAGTTGATCGGCCTGGCGCCGTCCAACCACGGGACGACGCTCGACGGCATCGCCAACCTCGCCCCGTACCTCCCCCGGGTGGCCGAGCTGATCTACACGGCCTGCCCGGCCTGCAAGGACCAGGTGGTGGACTCCGCCTTCAACCGGAAGATGGCGACGGTGGCGGACACCGTGCCCGGCGTCCGCTACACGGTGATCTCGACCGTGTACGACGAGGTCGTCACGCCGTACCGGACGCAGTTCCTCAGCGGCCCGAACGTGAACAACGTCGTCCTGCAGGACCGTTGCCCGCTCTCACTCGCCGAGCATGTGGCCATCGCCTTCTCGCCGACCGCGTTGCACCTGGTCACCAACGCGCTCGACCCGGCCCACGCGTCCCCGGTGTACTGCGGCTGACGCGCCGTCCGGCCGCCGGGTGCGGCGGGCCGCCCGCACAGGAAGTCGGACCCGCCGGCTTCCTGTGCGGTGGTGTGTCCTGGGCGGGTGTGCCGTGCGGTGTCAGGCGGGCGGCGAGCGGAAGGTGACGGCGGCGGTCACGCCGTCGGGCCGGAGCTCGTACGGGCCGGGCCCGGCCGGCAGGGCGGCGTCGTAGCGCTCGAGCACGGTGTCGCCGACGGTGGCGCGGCCGGCCAGGCAGACCAGCAGGACGGTGCCACCGGCCGGGACGTCCACGGTGCGCGGCCCGGTGGTCAGCGCGAGGTCGGCGCTGGTGCGCCCGCGACGGGTCATCACGTTGAAGTCCACCACCGGGCCGCCGAGCAGTCTGCAGCCGGTGTCGGCCTCGCCGGAGAAGGCGAACGGGCGGAACGGGGTGTCGACGAGGTGCTCGGCACCGTCGACGGTCAGGGCCATACCGGGGCCCTCGACCAGGGTGATCACCCGGTCGACGCCGGGGAACGCGGAGAACGGCCCGGCGGAGGCGACGTCGGCGAGGCTGACCCGCCAGTCGAAGGCGTCCAGCCCGGCCCCGGCGGGGAACCCGGCGACCTCCCTGGTCACCCCGCCCCCGTTCAGCCACGCCGTCGCCGGGCGCTCGTCCGCCCGCAGTACCTGGATCCGCCCGGTCGTCGTCATGGCCGCATCCTGTCACGGGGCGGGACGCGGGAGTGCGCCCGGAGGGTCCAGGGCTGCCGGGGGCGCTCGCCGGGGGGAGTACGGGAGACCGCCGGTCCGCGGACCGGCGTGCGGGGGGCCGCCGCCGAGGAGATCGGCCGGCCGTGGGTCGCCCCGATGGGACCGTGGGTGGGTGGCGTGGTCGGTGGCCCCGACCGGGGGGTGCGCTCGCGGGGGTGTGCCGCCGGTCCCGGCGTGGAGCCGGTGGGCACCCCGGCCCGCCGGTCGGGAGCCCCGACCGGCGGGCCGGGGTGCAGGCCGTCGTGCGGTGGCCGGCGGCGGGTGCGACGCGTGGTGGGGCGTCCTCACCGCCCGCCGTACCCGGCGACGGGCTCCGTCAGTGGGTGCGGCGGGCGGTGAGGGGGAGCAGGGCGGCGAGGACGGCGGCGAGCGCGACCGAGGTGAGGGCGAGCGGGAGTCCGACGGCGTCGGCGAGGAAGCCGATCACCGGCGGGCCGATCAGCATGCCGCCGTAGCCCAGGGTGGAGGCGAGCGCGACGCCCTGCGGGCCGCCGGTGGCGCCGGCCTGGGCGATGGCGAGCGGGAAGATGTTGGCCAGGCCGAGGCCGACCAGCACGAACCCGGACAGCGCGAGCGGTACCGAGGGCGCGAGTGCGGCCAGCAGCATGCCGGCCGCGGCGGTCAGGCCGCCGAGGACGATCACCCGGTTCTGGCCCAGCCTGATGGAGAGCCAGGTGCCGCCGACCCGGCCGCTGGTCATCGCGAAGGCGTAGGCGGCGTACCCGGCGGCGGCCGTGCCGGCACTGGCGTGGACGTCGTCGGTGAGGTGCAGGGTGGTCCAGTCCGCGATGGCGCCCTCGCCGTAGGCGCAGCAGAGCGCGGTGAGGCCGAGCAGCAGGACGAGCAACCGGGTGTGCGGCACCCGGGCCGGCTCCTTGGGGGCGGCCGGAGCGGCCGGGGCGGCCGGAGCGGTGGGGGAGTCGGGGGAGGCGGGGGAGTCGGCCGCCCGGCCGGGGGCGACGAGCGGCGCGGCCGGGCCGCGGAGCAGGACGACGCCCGCGCCCGCGGTGACGGCCAGGCCCAGCAGGCCGCTCAGGGCGAGCGCCCACGTGGTGGTGAGGGTGCCGGCGAGCAGTCCGCCGACGCCCGCGCCGAGCAGGCCGCCGAGGCTGTACCCGGCGTGGAAGCTCGGCATCACCGGGCGGCGCAGCTGGGCCACCAGGTCGACGGCGGCGCTGTTCATCGCGACGTTGGCGCCGCCGTATCCCGCCCCGAAGAGCAGCAGGACGCCGCCGAGCGCCGCGACCGAGTGGGCGTGGGCGGGTAGCGGGACGGCGAGGCTGAGCAGCGCCAGCGAACCGACGGTGACCGGTCGCGAGCCGTACCGGAGGCAGAGCCGGCCGACCAGGGGCATGGTGGCGACGGCGCCGGCCGAGACGCAGAGCAGGGCGAGCCCGAGCGCGCTGTGGGAGGCGCTGACCTGGCTGCGGATGTCCGGGATGCGGACCACCCAGGCGGCGAAGAGGAAGCCGTCGACGGCGAAGAAAGCGGTGAGTGCGAGCCGTGCCGCGCCCCAGGGGGTGCCGGAAGCGGCCGGAGTGCTGCGAGACTGGAGGGACGGCCGGTCGACCCGGTCATGGACGTGGATTTTGTTTCGGAGCGGCACAAAGTAACAATAGGGCCGTGCAGCTCACTCCATCAAGTCCGAAGCCCGGCTCTGGGGCCGACCACGACGCCCAGCGTGACGCCCACCGCCGCTCGGCCCCCGATCGCGGTCGCACGCTGCTCGGCCCGGCGCTCTCGCTCATCCACACCGGCCAGACCCCCACCCGCTCGGCGCTCACCCGTGCGCTGGACGTCACCCGGGCCACCGCCGGAGCGGTCACCGCGGAGCTGGAGGCGCTAGGCCTGATCACCGTCGACTCCCGGCCGGCCGGCGGCGGTCGCGGCCGCCCGTCGCACCGGCTGGCCATCGACCCGGCCGGTCCGGTGGTGATCGCCGGCCAGATCCACGCCGACGGGCTGAGCGTCACCCTCGCCGGACTCGGCGGACTGCTCGATCCGCCCGTGCACCGGCCGCTGCCCGCCGCCACCGACCCGGTCCGGATGCTGCGCGCCGTGGCCGAGGCCGGCGCCGAACTGGCCCGCCACAGCAGCCGCCGCTGCCTCGGTGCCGCGCTCGCGCTGCCCAACCCGGTCACCGAGCCGGACGGCACCGCGCTCGCCGCCCTGCACTTCGCCTGGCCCAGCGGCACGCCCGTCGCCGACCTGTACGACGTCGAGGTCGGCCGCGCCGACAACGGCCCGCTCGCGCTGGACCCGCTGCCCACCGCGATCGCCAACGACGCCAACCTCGGCGCCCTCGCCGAGTACCGGCACGGCGCCGGCCGGGGCGCCCGCCATCTGCTGCTGGTCACCTCCGGCCACCGGGGCGTCGGTGGCGCGCTGGTGATCGACGGCCGCCTGCACACCGGGAGCGCCGGGCTGGCGCTGGAGGTCGGCCACCTCACCGTCGACCCGCAGGGCCGCCCCTGCCAGTGCGGCAACCGCGGCTGCCTCAACGCCGAGACCGACCCGGACGCGCTGTTCGCCGCCGCCGGGCTCACCCCCGACCCGGACCGCCCGCTGCTCGACCAGGCCGGCGAGCTCTGCCGGGCCGCCGGGACGGACGAGCGGGCCCGGGCGGCCGTCGAGCACGTCATCGACCGGCTCGGCCTCGGACTGGCCGGCGTCGCCAACATCCTCAACCCGGACCGGGTGGTGCTCAGCGGTCTGCACCTCGATCTGCTGGAGGCCGCGCCGGAGCGGCTGCGGGCGGTGGTCGCCGAGCGCAGCCTCTGGGGGCGCAGCGGCCGGGTGCCGATCGTGGGCGCCGAGCTGGCGCACGGCGCACTGGCGGGCGCGGCCGAGCTGGCGTGGCGGCCCTACCTCGCCGACCCGCAGTCGGTGCAGGCGGGGGCGTAGCGCGGCGGGCGGCGGCGGAGCGCGACGAGGCCCGGTGGCCGTGGATAAGCGGAAGCTGGGGCTACGAAAACCGTCACTTATCGTGACTCTCGTACACTCGTAGTGAGCAACCGGGGGGTTCGAGCGAGGAGAGTGACGATGGGTGCGCAGCTGAGTGCCGAACGGACCGAGGATGTGGACCGCTCCGACGCGGCGTACCGCGGCTGGCTCAAGGAGGCGGTGCGCAAGGTCCACGCCGACGCCAACCGCTCGGCCGACACCCACCTGCTCCGGTTCCCGCTCCCCCTCGACTGGGGCATCGACCTCTACCTCAAGGACGAATCCACCCACCCCACCGGCTCGTTGAAGCACCGGCTGGCCCGCTCGCTGTTCCTGTACGGGCTCTGCAACGGCTGGATCCGGCCCGGCAAGCCGGTGATCGAGGCGTCCAGCGGCTCCACGGCCGTCTCCGAGGCCTACTTCGCCCAGCTCATCGGCGTGCCGTTCATCGCGGTGATGGCCAAGTCCACCAGCCAGTCCAAGATCGACCTGATCGAGTTCCACGGCGGCGAGTGCCACCTGGTCGAGCGCTCCGACGAGGTGTACGCGGCCTCCGCCCGGCTCGCCGAGGAGACCGGCGGCCACTACATGGACCAGTTCACCTATGCGGAGCGGGCCACCGACTGGCGGGGCAACAACAACATCGCCGAGTCGATGTTCGCCCAGCTGCGCCTGGAGCCGCACCCGGAGCCGGCCTGGATCGTCGCGACCGCCGGGACGGGCGGGACCTCGGCGACCATCGCCCGGTACGTGCACTACATGCAGTACGACACCCGGATCTGCGTCGCCGATCCGGAGAACTCCTGTTTCTTCGAGGGCTGGGTCGGCCACGATCCGGACGCGGTCTGCGAGAGCGGCTCGCGGATCGAGGGGATCGGCCGGCCGCGGATGGAGCCGAGCTTCGTGCCCGGCGCGATCGACCGGATGATGAAGGTCCCGGACGCCGCCTCGATCGCGGCCGTGCGGGTGCTGGAGCGGGTGCTCGGCAAGAAGGCCGGCGCCTCCACCGGGACGGGGCTGTGGAGCGCGCTGAAGATCGTCGCCGAGCTGCGGGCGGCCGGGGTGCGGGGCAGTGTGGTCACCCTGATCTGCGACCCGGGCGACCGCTACCTCGACAAGTACTACTCGGACGACTGGCTGGCCGGGGAGCGGATCGACATCGCGCCCCATCGGGCCCGGCTGGAATCCTTCCTGGCCGGCGGGGCCTGGACCGGCTGACCCGCGGCGGGCGTCACCCCCGCCCCCGGCATTGCCGCGGGCGGGGGTGGCACTGCTCCTTTCATGGCTCTCTTGCCTAGCGCTGCTAGAGTCGATGTCATGTCAATCCAGGAGCGCCGCGGGCGCGAACGCGCCGAGCGTCACCAGCTGATCATTCGAACCGCCCGTGAGCTGGCGGAGTCTGAGGGCTGGGAGGCGGTGACGACCCGCCGGCTGGCCGAGCGGATCGAGTACAGCCAGCCCGTGCTCTACAGCCACTTCGCCGGCAAGGACGCGATCGTGGCCGCCGTCGCGCTGGAGGGCTTCGCGGAACTCGCCGCCGAGCTGCGGGCGGTCACCCGCGGGGCGGCCGGGCCGGCCGGGGCCTTCCGCGCCGTCGCGGGCCGCTACCTGGCGTTCGCGGCGGCCAACCCGGCGCTCTACGACGCGATGTTCGTGCTCGCGACGGACCTGCCGTTCGGCCGTCCGGACTCGCCCGCCCCGCTGAAGGAGGCGTTCGCCGCCCTCGCCGGACCGGTCGCCGAGGTGGCCGGGGCCGAGGACCCGGAGCCCTTCACCGAGGCGGTCTGGGCGGCCCTGCACGGCCTGGCCACCCTCGCCCGGAGCGGCCGGCTCCGGCCGGACCACGCGGAGCCCCGCCTGGCGCTGCTGGTGGACCGGATGCTGGGCGACGAGGCGGCCGCGGAACGCGGCTGAGCGCGGGGGCCGGGCGGGTGTCCACCTGCCCGGCGGACGCTGGTCAGGGCAGGCGGGCCGTCGGCAGGTCGGCGGGGACGAGCAGTTGCAGCTCCTCGGTCGACGGATCCGCGAGGTGGGCGACCCGCATGGCGTGCCGCTCCACCATCGTCTCGAAGACCTGCCGCGCGGTGCGCCCGTTGCCGAAGTTGGGGCCGCGCTCCAGCGTCCCGAAGTGCAGGAGCAGCGCGCCCTCGGTCGCCTCGGCCAGCGCGTACTCGTGCTCGGCGCACTGCGCGCGGGCGATCTCCAGCAACTCGTCCGCGGAGTAGTCGGGGAAGGTGATGGTGCGGGAGAACCTGGACGAGACACCTGGGTTGGCGGAGAGGAAGCGTTCCATCTCGGCGGTGTAACCGGCCACGATGACGACCACTTCGTCCCGGTGGTCCTCCATCAGTTTGACCAGGGTGTCGATCGCCTCCCGGCCGAAGTCCCGGGCCCCGTCCTCGGGTGCCAGCGCGTACGCCTCGTCGATGAAGAGCACGCCGCCGCGCGCCCGGTCGAAGGCGGCCGCGGTGCGGATCGCGGTGGAGCCGATGTGCTCGCCGACCAGGTCCACCCGGGCCACCTCGACCAGGTGCCCGCGCTGGAGCACCCCGAGCGAGGCCAGGATCTCGCCGTAGAGCCGGGCCACGGTGGTCTTGCCGGTGCCGGGGGCCCCCGTGAAGACGAGGTGGCGGCGGAGCGAGGGGGCCTTCAACCCGGCCTGGCGGCGCCGGCGCCCGACCGCGATCAGGTCGATCAGGGTCCGGACCTCCTGCTTGACGGTGGCCAGGCCGACCAGCGCGTCGAGTTCGGCCAGCGCCTCGTCGGCCGGGCGGCAGTCCGGGATCGGCCCGATCGCCGAAGGCGCCGGCAACGCCGGTGCGGTGGCCGTCAGTTGGGCGGCCCGTGCGGTCCGTGCGGCGCGGGGGGCCGGCAGCTCGGCGGCCGGAGCGGCCGGGGCGACGTCGTCCGACGTGCAGGCCTCCACCACCGGGCTGGGTTCGGAGAACTCGAAGCCGGCCCGTTCGTTCTGCTCGGCCCGGCAGCGGGTCAGCACGGTGCGGCAGCCGTCGATGATGTGGAAGCCGAAGCCCTTGCCGTGCGAGACCCGGCAGTCCTCGAAGGTGCCCCGACCCTGGGCGGAGACGTAGACGCCGGCGTCCGAGCTGGCCCGGACGGTGCAGTCGCGCAGGACCGGGTCGGCGCCCTTGGTGACGATCACGCCGGTCGCGACGTCGGAGATCTCGCAGTCGGTGAGCAGCCCGCCGCTGCCGTGGTCGCGGAACCAGAGCCCGGTGCCGGCCTCCTGGACCCGGCAGCCGCTCAGCGTCACCCCGGCGCCGCCGCTGACCGAGACGGCCGAGCTGCGGATCCGGCTGAACGAGCAGCCCTCGGCGGTGGCGGCGGAGTCGCGGTCCAGCACGAAGAGCGCGTCCGGCAGGTCGTGCAGCGAGCAGTCGGTGAGGGTCAGCCGGGCGCCGTCGCTGACCCAGAGGGCCGGGTACTCGCCGGTCGAGCTGTGGATCTCGCAGGATTCGGCGGTGGCTTCGGTGCCCTGGTCCCAGACCGAGAGCGCACCGCGCCCGAAGTCCCGCACGGTGGTGCCGGTCAGCGTGAGCCGGGCCCGGCCGCGCAGGTCGGCGCCGTTCTCCGGCAGGTCGTGCACCCGGCAGCCGGTCAGGACGAGTTCGGCCTCGCTGTCCAGGGTGATCCCGTTGCCGGTGACCCGGTGGATGTCGCAGTCGACCAGCCGGCCGCCGGCGTGGGCCTCGGCCTGGACGCCGCTGCCGCGGATCTCGTAGATCTCGCAGCCGGTCAGCTCGGCGGCGCTGCCCGGGTCGGTCAGGAGCACCCCGGCGCCGGTCGCGTGGTGGACCCGGCAGCGTTCCAGCGCGGCCGTGGCCCCGCCGAGCACGGCCAGCCCGGCCTGTCCGGCGGCGGCGACCTCGCAGTCCTCGAAGGCCGCCGCGGTGCCCTCGCCGCGCAGCCGCAGGCCCAGCCCGGCGGGGTTGGCGACCACGCAGCCGCGCAGGGTGGGCCGGGCCCCGCCGGTGACCTCGACGCCGGTGGCCGAGCGGGTCTCCACCCGGCAGCCGCCGAGCGCGGGCGTCGCCTCCGGGCCGGTGATCAGCACGGCCGGGAGGGAGCTGTCGCTGCCCTCGATCACCAGGTCGCGGACGGTCGCGGCGGCCGTGACGGTCAGCGGGACACCGCTCGGGGGGTCGATCCGGACCGTGCCGGGGCCCTGCGCCGGGACGATCGTGACCGGCTTGTCCAGGACGAGGTTCTCCCGGTAGGTGCCGGGTCGGACGGTCACGGTGTCGCCCGGCTCGGCGGCCGCGAGGGCCTCCGTGAGGGTGTCGTACTCGCCGGCGCGGCGACGCCAGCGGGAGGCGCTGTCCTGGGTGACTCGGACCCTGTGCTCAGCCATGACGGTCTGTCGTCCCCACCTTCATCGAGCCGGCGATCCCATCGGGCCGCACGCGCGGGGTGCGCGGGTGGCCCGCCCACCGTAGCGCGCCCGCGACGGTGCTCCGGCCGCCGGCGGCCGGCCCCGGGCGGGGACCGTTCCGGGTTCCACACATGTTTCAACGAGCGCACACAGTCGGGGTTCCGAACGCGGCGCCGGCGCGGCCGTGTCCGGCGACGGCGCATCCGGGGCGCGGCGCGGCGCCCGGGGCGGCGACAGGGCGGTGTACGGAGGGCCGTTCGTGGCCAAGGCCGGGGCGCCCGGGCCCCCGGAGGGGCCGGCCCACCGGGCGACGGCCGCGCGGACCGCGGGTCCGCCGGCGGCGCGGGCGGGAGGGGCGCCCGCCGCTCGCGGGCGCCCCCGGCTCACACCCGTTCGTCCGTCGGCCAGTGCGCGCCGCCCTCCAGCAGCTCGACCTCGTCGCCGAGCCGGAGCGTGCCGAGCACGTCGCCCCCGACGCCGGCCGGGCGCTCGGGGATCAGGTTCTGCCCGAACGAGGCCTTCTTCAGCAGCCGGTGGTGCCGGGCCAGGGTGCGCAGCGGCTCGGGACCGCGCCGCTCGCCGCTCTCCTGGTCGGTGGTGGTGACCACGCAGCGCCCGCACGGCTTGACCACCTTGAAGGTCAACTCGCCGATCCGGATCCGGCGCCAGCCGTCCTCGGCCCACGGCTCGCTGCCGGAGACGACCACGTTGGGGCGGAACCGGGCCATCGGGAGCACCTCGTGGCCCTCCGGGTGCTCCTGTGCGATCAGCGCGTTGAGCCGGTCCAGCGAAGCGGTGGTGGTGAGCAGCAGCGGGAAGCCGTCGGCCATCGAGACGGTGTCGCCGGGCCCGCCGAACTTCGGGTCGACCGGGCGGGCCCGGGGGTCGTCCAGGTGCACCAGCCGGTAGTCGCCGTTCAGCTGCTCGGCGATCCAGAGCTGGGCTTCCTTGGCGGCCTCGGCGGCGTGGAACCGGGCGCCCCAGACCTCGACCTCGGCGAGCGGGTCGCCGGCGGCGGCGCCGGGCGCCGGAACCTCGATCCGGGAGCCGCCGGGGGCGGTCAGCACCAGCGTGCCGTCGGCGGCCGGTTCGGCGCGGATCAGACCGACGGCGGTGTCGTCGCGCTGGCTGACGAAGCGCCCGGTGGCGTCCACCAGCATCCAGCGCCGGTCGCCGGCCAGCCCCCACGGCTCGACCCGGGCCTGCTCGGGGCTCAGGCGGTACATCGACTTGACGGGGTGGATGTGGAGTCCGGTGAGCAGCATCCCCCCATCCTGCCAGCTCCCCCCGGGAGCCCGGCGTCCCGCCCTCCGCGGCCGCCCGTGGCCGGAACGCGCACGGACCGCCCGGACGCCGTGGGGTGGCGGTCCGGGCGGTCCGTGGATGACCCGTTTCTCCGTGCGCCCGGCGCGGGATGACGTCGGGATCGTGCTCAGGTGCTGCGGGCGGTGGCCGGGTGGGGCCGGCCGGGGGTGTCGGTCAGTAGCCCTGCCCCTGGGGCTGGTAGCCCTGCTGGAACTGGGCGGGCTCGCCGTACGGGCCCGGACGCTGCGGCTGCATCGGGCGGACCGGGGCGACCGGGGTGACGGCCGGGCGCAGCTGCGCGCCGCCGAACCCCTGCTCGCCGCCCTGGCCCTGGAAGCCGCCACCGTTCTGGCCCGGGGCGCCGAAGGACTGCTGGCCGCCGAAGCTCTGCTGCCCGCCGAAGCTCTGCGGGCCACCGTGCGGCTGACCGCCGCCCTGCGGCTGGCCGCCGAAGGAGCCGGGCGCGCCCATCGGCTGCGCGCCGAAGGTCTGCTGGCCGCCCTGGCCGGCCCCGACGAAGGTGTTCTGGCCGCCGAAGCTCTGGCCGCCGGAGGGCTGGAAGGCGCCGCCGCCGGTGGCCTGCGAGAAGCCGGGGGCGGGGGCCTGCGGCCGCTGTGCGGACAGGTACGGCTGGGGGGCGCCGTAGCCGGGGGCGGGCGGCTGGGGCGCGGAGGCGTACGCCGGGGCGGGCTGCGCCGGGATGTACGCCGTGGCGGGGCCGGTGGAGGGAGCGCTGCTCGGGCCGGGGCCCAGGGCGAGGCGCGCGGGCGGCAGCGCGGGGAGGTTGCTGCCGGGGGTGTCGTACCCGGTCGCGTACCGGTTCTCGTAGGACTGGCCGAGGCTTGATCCGTAACCGGACGACAGTGCCGGCGGCAGGGCGGCCGGCACGTTGATGGGCGCGATCTGCGGGACACCGCGCTCTGCGACGAGGCTGTCGTAGATGGGCGTGCCGGAGGAGAAGGACGGAGGGGGGTAGCCGACTCCGTCGTAGGAGCGGGGCGAGGTCATGGGGCATACGGTAAGCCCACAATGCGCCTGCTGAGGAGAGTGGGAGGGCGAGCAGTTCGAGTGTTTACACAGTCTTCGCTCGCACAAAAGTTTCGAAAGTGCGAAGAACGGACATTCCGGCGACGACTTCCGGCCAGCTTCGGACCGGGGTGCGCGGTCGAACAGAGCCCGGACTGGGCTGGTGAAGCCCCGTGCGGTGACGGGCCGGTGAACGGTTCCGGGCCGGGCGAAGAAACTTTTGCGGTCAGGGCGTGCGCCGGCGCATTCAAGCCCCCGCCGACTGCGCGGCGAGGGCTCGTGAATGTTTCGGGGATAAAGTCACGGTGAGAGCCGCCGGGCGTGGCAGAACCCGAGGTCAGCGCACCTGGAGCGGCTCCGCCGCGGACTGCGCCGGGAAGCCCGGCCGACCGGCCACCTCGGAGGTGCAGAACGAGCAGCGCACCGCCGCCGCCGGGATCGGGCTCAGGCACTCCGGGCAGTCCGCCTTGGCCACCGGGGCGGGCTTGGCGCCGTCCAGCCGGGCCTGCAGCCGGCCGACCGGGACCACCACGATGAAGTAGATCACCGCGGCCACCAGCACGAAGCTGATCAGCGCGTTCACGAAGACGCCGTACGGGAAGTTCGTCCCGGCCACCGCGAAGGTCTTCTGCGTGAAGTCGCCGACGGCGCCGCTCGCGACCCCGATGAGCGGGGTGAGGAACGCCGTGACGAACCCGGTGACGACAGCGGTGAACGCGGCACCGATGACGATGCCGACCGCGAGGTCCACGACGTTTCCGCGCAGCAGGAAGCTGCGGAATCCCTTGAGCACCGGGTGACTCCAAATCCGTACGGGGGAGGGTGAGATGGGACCGCGGGCCCCGGCCGGACATCCTGCCGACCGGGCGGGGCCGCGGTCCAACCGCGTTCACCCGATCCGCCTAACGGGACGCGGCCCGGTCAGGCGGCGCGCAGACGCTCCGCGTACGGCTGGATCCGGACTACCGCTCCGGCGATCCGGCGTACCGTGGGCGCGTCCATCTGGGTCCAGAGCGGCACCGTCAGCACCGAGTCCGCCAGCCGGTCGGTCAGCGGGAGCGACTCGGCCTGGCCGAGGTGGGCGTAGGCCCGCTGGCGCTGCACCGGCGGGTGGAAGTAGCGGCGCGAGTCGATGCCCTCCGCCCTGAGCGCGTCGGCGAGTTGGCGCGCGCTGAGCCCGAACGCCGCGGCGTCCAGGATGAGCGTGAGGTCCTTGAAGGTGGACACGTCGCCGTCCTCCGGCAGGGCCAGCCGCAGCCCCGGCAGTCCGGCGGTCACGGCGGCGAACTCGGCGACGAGTGTGCCCCGGTGGACCACCCGTTCGGGCAGCCCGGCCAGCCAGTTGAGACCGACGGCGGCGTGCAGCTCGCTCATTCGGGCATTCAGGCCGGGGAACAGCGTGTCGTAGTCGCCCGGGTTGCCGTAGTCGCGGGCGGTGCGCAGCCGTCCGGCGAGCGCGGCGTCCCGGGTGGCGACCAGGCCGCCCTCACCGGCCACCGCGACCTTGGTGGGGCTCATCGAGAACACCTCGGCGTAGCCGAAGTTGCCGATCGGCACGCCGCGGCGGCTGCTGCCGAAGCCGTGCGCGGAGTCGTACACCAGCGGCACGCCGGCCGCGTCGGCGACCTCCTGGAGGCGCTCCACCTGGCAGGGCGTGCCGTACACGTGGGTGGCCATCAGCGCGGCCGGGCGGTCGGCGGCGGCGAGCCGGGCGGCGGCGTCCTCGGGGTCCAGCGTGATGTCCCGCTCACGGGCCTCGGCGAACACCGGGGTGCCGCCGGCCCAGTGCGCGGCGTGGGCGGTGGCGGAGAAGGTGAAGCCGGGCATCACCACCGGCCGGCCGTCGGCCACACCGGCCGCCTGGAGCACCAGCATCAGGCCGGCGGTGCAGTTGGAGACGGCCACCACGTGCGGCACGTCCAGCAGTTCGGCGGCGGCCTCCTCCAGCTCGGCGACGGTGCGGCCGTTGGTCAGTTGCCCGCTGTCCAGGACGGCGCCGAGCCGCTCCAACAGGGTGGCGCGGTCCGGGACCTGGACGCGGGTGAGCGGGAGCCCCTCCGGGAAGGCGGGCGTGCCGCCGAGGGCGGCCGGCAGGGCAAGGGTGTCGGTGGTCATCAGATACCTCCGTGGGTAGTCCGGTGCTCGCCAGTGGCGGGGGAGTGCGAACGGGCGGTGGTGTCCGCGAGGTCGGCGGAGCCCTGGCACCGGGCGCCGGGACGGGCCGGAGCCGGGGCGGGGGAGGGGTCAGGGCGTGGTGGATCCCCCTCGGGACGGCGCCGCCTCCCCGGGCTCCCGTCCGCCGAGCCGGACGGGGTGGGGCCCGGGCGGCCGCCGCCGGCCGCCCCACTGCCCCGGCGCCACCCGCCAGACCGGCGGCGGCCGGCGCTCGGCGGCCCCCCGGGCGGCGGTGGAGGCGGCCGGGACGACCAGCAGGACCAGCACCAGGGGCAGTACCTGGACGCGTTCGCGGGACAGGATGCCCATGTTGTTGATGGTCGAGAAGGCCCAGCAGAACAGCAGCGTGTAGACGGTGGTGAAGGCGACGTAGGACCGCTGCACGAAGAGCCGCGGCACTCTGCTGAGCTGCGGCCAGCTCCGGATGAACATCACCAGCAGGGCGAAGCACTCCACCGACTGGATCAGGTTCTGGATGTTCGAGGCCTCGAAGGGGAAGGGCCGGAAGAGCACGCTGACCACGGCGACCGGCAGCCCGGCCGGATTCAGGCTGAACCGCGGCGCGGCGTCCTCCGGGGCGGTCGCGCTGATCATCGAGTTGCCCTGGCTGGTGCGCCGCGAGGTCTCCGAGAGCACCTGGTTGACGGCGTCGCCGCCGGTGCCGTCGGTACCGAAGAAGGTCGAGACCTGTTGCAGCATCAGCACCGCCATCGCGCCGAGCACCACGGCGGTCAGGATGGTCCGCAGCGGTCCGAGCGCGCTGGCCTGCCGCGGCCGCTTGCGCAGCACGTAGGCGACCAGCAGGCCGGCCCCGGCGAGCGCGGTGACGTGCGGGCGGACCATCGCGGTGCCGACCGAGCCGAGCGCGACGCAGGCGAAGGCGCCGAACCGGCGGTCCAGCAGCCGGGCGGTCCCGTAGGTGGTCAGGCCCAGGCAGAACATCATCCAGGCGTCCTTGCCGATGCTGGACGGCCAGAACAGCAGCGAGGGCAGGAAGAAGACCAGCTTGGCGTACTTGCGGGTGTCCGCCTCGGGGAAGGCGATCTGCAGGGCCCGCCAGAACAGCAGCAGTCCCCAGAAGCCCAGCCAGGAGAAGACCAGGAAGCCACCGATCAGCGACGGCCCGGTGATCGCGTAGACCACCCCGGTGACGATGATGACGAACCCGGTGCCGGCGACCTTCATCCCGAGGTCGTAGTGCACGCCGGCCAGCAGGTCGGCCTGCCCCAGGTAGGTGGCGAGCTCGGCGCCCTTCTGGTGGTACATCTTGGCGTCGGCCGCGCCGCCGTACAGCACGAAGGCCATCAGGTAGCGGGGGAAGGCGCAGAGCAGCTTGGCGGTCATGGCCAGCATCAGCAGCCGGAACACGTCCCGCTCGGGGTTGGCGGCGGCGATCCGGGCGAGGACCGGGGTGCCGACGGCCATCAGCACCGGCAGGACCAGCAGCGCGCCCCAGGTGTCGTACGAGGTGTGCACCATGGCGACGACGAAGAGCGTGACGTAGGCCGTCACCAGGGTGGCGGCGACGGCGGACGGCCAGGGCACCCGGGCCCGGACGGCGGCGACGGCGGACGGCCGGGGTGTGCGGCGCGGCACGGTCCGGGCCGGAGCCGGCCGGGGCATCAGAAGACCTCCAGGTCACCGAGGGTGAACCGCCAGTCGGGCAGGGTCAGTGCGGTCCGGCCGGTCGGGGTGCGCGCGGCGAGCGTCATCCCGGTGCGGGGGGCCCGCAGGAAGCCGGAGCGCAGCGCCGCGGCGGCGGCCTCGGTGCCTGGGGAGAGGTGCGTGGCGACGTGGTCGCAGCCGGACTCGCGGGCGGCGGCGCGCAGCAGCCGGGCGGCGCTGTCCCGGTCGCCGGGGCGGACCAGGACGTCGGCGAGGGTGAACTCGGCGAGCGGGCCGCGGCGTCGGGGCCGGCCGACGGCCAGGCCGGTCAGCTCGCCGCCCCGGTGGCAGGTGAGGACGCGGTAGTCCAGGCCGGGGGCCTCGCCGTAGCGCCAGCGCAGGAACTCCGGGGTGCGGAGCACGGCGAGGCGGGGGTCGGCGCGGTCGGCGGCGGCCCGCTCGCGCAGCAGCTCGGCCAGCGGGCCGTCGGCGCCGGCCATCGGGTCGCCGGCGGGGCCTCCGGAGGAGCCGGTGGCCGCGTCGGGAGCGGCCCGGCCGGCGGTCCGGTTCTGGCGGTCGGCGGTGGTCGGGCCGTCGGGAGCGGCCCGGTCGGCGGTCCGGGGCGGGTCGGGGAGCGTCACGCGGTCGGCGAACCACGACCGGGCGGTGGGCAGCCCGCAGGCCGGTGGCGCGGCCGCGCCGGCCGGGGTGCGGGCCAGCGCCGCCCGCACTCCGCGGGCGAACGCGGCCGGGCGGACCGGGCGCAGGGCCACCGGTACCCGGCCGAGTTCCTGCCAGCCCATCTTCCGGTACCCGGGCAGGCTGTTCCCGTTGGGCGTGTTGAAGACCAACTCGGCCTCACCGGCGACCTGTCCGAGCAGGTCCAGGGTGAGCCGGCGGAAGATCCCGCGGCCCCGGAAGTCCGGGTGGGTCGCGGTGTCCACCGGCCGGACGGCGGTGACGGTACGGCCGGTGGAGCCCTCGTGCCACTGCCAGCGCAGGAACAGCCGCACCCCCGCGAGCCGCCCCTGCGGGGTCTCGGCGACCAGGCCGGGGCTGGCGCCGAAGGGCCCCAGCCGGTGCTTCCAGCCGAAGAAGTCGGCGGTGCGGGTGCCGGTGGGGCCGCCGGCCAGGGAGGCGGTCAGCAGGTCGAGCACCGCGGGGAGGTCGTCCTCCGCGAGCGGGCGGAACGTCAGCTCGGCAGGGGCGGGCAGGGCACTCACGTCCGGACTCGCTCTCCGTTCGGTGGTAGCAGCCTTCGGGGGACCAGGGGGGCTCAGCGCCGCAGCACCTTCTCGTACACCGCCTCCACGGCCCGCTGGGCGCCCGCGACGTCGAAGCGGGCGGAGCGCTCCCGCGCCGCCGCCCCGAGGCGTTCCCGCAGCTCCGGGTCGTCGGCCAGCCGGCCGAGCGCGGCGGCCAGGGCGACCGGGTCACCGGGCTCCACCAGGAGGCCCTGCTCGCCGTCGTCGAGCACCTCCGGCATGCCGCCGACCCGGGTGACCACGGCCGGCAGGCCGCTCGTCATCGCCTCCATCAGGGCCACCGGCAGGCCTTCCTGACGGGAGCTCAGAGTGAAGACGTCCAGTCCCGGCAGCAGCGCGGGGACGTCCGGGCGGGAGCCGGTGAACAGCACGCTGTCGGCCACCCCCAGCTCGGCGGCCCGGGCCCGCAGCCGCTCGTCCAGCGGCCCGGCGCCGATCACCACCAGCCGGGCCGGCGGTCGGCCGCGGCACAGCTCGGCATGGGCGGCGAGCAGCGTGGACTGGTCCTTCTTCGGTGTCAGGTTGCCGACCGTGCCGACCACGAACGCGTCCTGCGGCAGGCCGAGTCCGGCCCGCGCGGCGGCCCGGGCGGCCGGTCCCTGCGGGGCGCCGGCCAGGTCCGGTCCGTGGTGCACCACGTGCACCCAGGCACCGGGCCGGCGGCGCGCGGCCGGGATGGTCCGCTCGACGGCGTGCGAGACGGCGATCACCGCGTCGTTGCGCCGGTAGGTCAGCGCGTTGGCCCAGCGGGTGGCCGGGCGGTAGCGGTCCCAGACGTTGTGCTCGGTGTGGACCAGGCGCGGCGCGCCCCCGCCGCCGAGCCCGTACGACAGCAGCCGGGCGGCGGTGGCCGGGACGGGCATGTGGGTGTGCACCAGGCCGTAGCGGCGGTCGGCGAGCAGGCGGCGCAGCCGCAGCGGCCAGCGCGGGTCGGCCCGGCCGGGCGCGCCCGGCACGCCGCCCAGGCAGTGCACCCGCACGCCGGCCTCGGTGAGCGCGGGGGCGAGCGCGTCCTTCCAGGGCAGTACGTAGGCGACCTCGACCTCGTAGCGCGAAGCGTCCACCTGGCGGGCGCAGTTGAGCAGCAGCTGCTCGGCGCCCCCGCGGCCGAGGCCCTTGGCCAGCCAGAGCACCCGGGTGCGTCCGGTCACCGCTCCTCCGCCTCGCGCAGCAGGGCCGGCTCGCCCGGGTCGCCGCCGACCGCACCGGCCGTGGGGCCGTGGCCGTTGACGCCCGGACCGGCGTCGGGGCGGGTCCGGCCCGGTCCGGCGGCGTCACGCCGGGCCCAGCTCGGCGCCGCCCGGTCGTAACCCCGCTCGGTGCCCCACTCGGCACCTCGCTCGGCGCCCCGGTCCGCACTCCGGTCCGCGCCCCACTCGGGCCCCCGGTCCCGGTCCCGGTCCCGGCCCCGCTCCAGGGCCCGGTCGGGGGCCCGGTCCACTGCCGGCGCGGCCGGGCGCGGCAGGGTGGACGGGGCGGCCCGGCCGCCCGGTGCCGCCGGTCCGCCGACCGTCCCGGTGCGCCGGCGCCGTCCGCCCGGGCCGAAGCTGGCGAGCAGCGCCACCCCGGCCACCGGCACCCCGGTCCGGGAGAGCAACTCGGCGACCCGGTCCGCCTGTTCGGGGGTCACATTGCCGCTGCGCACGGTGACCAGCACCGCGTCGGCGTGCTGGACCAGGTCGTAAGCGTCGTTGGCGTGCAGCAGCGGCGAGGTGTCCACCAGGATCACGTCGGCGTGGCGGCGGGCCCGGCGCAGGACTTCGGCGGCGCGCAGCACCAGTGCGGCCGGGTAGGCGGTGGTGTTGCCGCCGGTGATCAGCGAGACGCCCGCCACGTTGGTCGGCCGGATCAGGTCGTCCAGCTCGCCGAGCCGCTCGCCGCTGAGCAGCTCGGCCATCCCCGGACCGCCGCCCACGCCGAGGTGGGCGTGCAGCTGCGGGTGGCGGAAGTCGCAGTCCAGGACGAGCACTTCGCGACCGGTCTCGGCGAGCGCGGCGGCCAGGTTGGCGACGGTGGTGGTCCGTCCGTCCCCGCTGCCGCCGGAGGCCACCAGCACCACGGGTGCCGGGTCGGCGGGCCGGCGCGGGGCGGGCTCGGCGCGCTCCCACTCGGCGGGCCCGGCGGCCGAACGGCCGAGCGCGTCCGGCCCGGTGAGCAGCAGGGTGGAGCGCAGCGAGCGGTACGCCTCGGCGGCCGGGTCCGAGGGGCGGGCCCGGACCAGCGGTTCGCGCAACCGCCGCAGTCGGCGGGACAGTTGCGGCACCTCGCCGATCACCGGCAGGTTGAAGCCCTCCTCGACGGCGTTGCGGGTGCGCAGCCGGGTGTCCATCCGGCTGAGCATCAGCGCGGCGACCACGCCGAGGCCGAGGCCGAGCGCGACCGCCAGGCCCAGCCGGACGTTCCGGCTGGGGGAGGAGAGCAGGTTGCCGGCGTTCTGCCGGGCGTCGATGCTGCCCCACTGCTGGATGGCGTCGGTCTGGGCGCCGTTCTGCAGCTTGCTGATGGCGGTCAGCGTGGCGGTCAGCGAGGTGGACGCGGCGGTCAGCTTGGGCTGGAGCTTCGGCTGGTCGCCGGCCGAGGAGCGGTTGAACTGCTGCTGGATGTCGTCGAGTTGCTTCTGCTGGGCGTCCGCCTGCGCCTGTAGCTTCCGGACCGTCTCGGCGGCGCTCTTGGCGGACTCGTCGCTGAAGCCCTTGATGATCGCGGCCGAGTAGGCGGCCGCGAGGTCGGAACAGGACTGCTGGGTCGGCCCGGTGGTGGCGATCGAGAGCATCTGGGCGCTGTCGGCCGTCACGGTCCGGCGGGCGATCACGGCGGCGGCGTCGCCGATGCCGAGCTGGTGGGCCGCCGCCGTCGCGACGTCCGAACCCTGCGCGTACGAGAGCACCTGGTCGGCCCGCACGGTGTCGCCGGCCCCCGCGACCGGCGTGATGGCGACCTTGCACTTCCATTTGGCGTTGTCCACCGTGTCACCGGCGGGGGTCAGCAGCCAGCCGACGACGAGTGCGGCGAGCGTGCAGCCGACGAGCAGCCGCCAGTACCGCCGCAGGACGGTGAAGTGGTTTGCCGGTTCCACCGGTGGGATCCCCTCGCGTTCGTGGTGCGGTGGTGCTGGTGAGCTCCCCTCGGGAGCGCGGCGGTCCGGGTGCTGCTGCCTCTGCCTGTCCCGCGCCACGCTCTCGGCCCGGTGGAATCCCTCGCCCGATGTCGCAACTCGCCCCCTGACGAACCGCTGCCCGACCCGCCCCCCTGACGGCTCGCTCCCCGCCGACCCGCGCCCGGCGGCGCAGCGGCACCGGGCCCCGGCCGGGCGGTCGGGGCCGCGCCCTCGCCCACGCCGGGCCACGCCCACGCCGGCCACGCACCGGCCGCCGGTCATCCTGCGATGCTTGCCCAGCCCCGACGTGCGGCGCAACCGCTTTGGCGATACTGGGACCGCCCGATGACCGGGACGGCGCCCGGGACCGACGGGATCCCGTCAGATCGTGCGCAGGCGCAGGGAGCGCTCGTAGAACCCGACCATCTGCGCCGACACCTGGTGCAGGGTGAACGAGGTGAGGAACCGTGCCCGCGCCGACTTCGCCCGCACCCGGGCCGAGGCCCGGTCCTGCACCGTGTCGACCAGCGCCGCCGCCAGCGCGGCCGGCTGCTCCGCCGGCACCAGCCGGGCGTAGTCCTCCGAGCCCACCGTCTCGCGCAGCGCCGGCACGTCCGCGCAGACCAGCGGCACGCCGACGCCCATCGCCTCCATCGCCGCGCTGCCCAGCCCCTCCCAGCGGGACGGCACGGCGAACGCGTCGGACGCGGCCATCAGGTCGAAGACGTCGCCGCGCGGCCCGAGGAAGCGCACACCGCCCGCCGCCTCGGCGAGGGCCGTGAGCCGGGCCGTCTCGGTGCCCTCGCTGCCGGCCAGCAGCAGCACCGCGTCCGGCTCCGCCCGCCGGACCGCCGGCCAGGCCTCCAACAGCACGTCAAGGCCCTTCTGGTACTGCTGGCGGGCGGCCGCGAGCACCACCGGCGCGTCCTGCGGCAGGCCCAGCGCGGCCCGGACGGCGGCCCGCCGCTCCGGGGTGACGGTGCCCAGCAGCTCCGGGTCCCGCCCGCGCGGCACCACGTCGATCCGCTCCCGCGGCACCCGCAGCCGCTGCGCCATCGCGCCCGCGACGTGCCTGGTGAGGGCGTGGAACCGGCGGGTGCCCTGGGCGGTCACGGCGTCCACCGTCTGGGCGGCCCGCACCTTCCAGGGGCTGAGGCCGCGCGCGTTGAGGTGCTCCGGCCCGTACGCCGAGTTCACCAGGCTGGAGACCACCGGCGTACGCGCCGACAGCGCGGCGGCCCGGCCGAGGACGTCCGACTCGTACAGCGTGGTGTGGACGAGGTCCGGGCGGCGTTCGCGGACCAGTCCGCGCAGCGCGGCGAGCGTCCGCCCCCGGGTGGCCCGGCCGACGCCGAAGACATCGGCCCCCGCTCCGGTCAGCTCCGGCTGGAAGCCCCCGGGCGAGTCCTTGAGGTACGCGACGTCCAGCTTCACCCCGGACCGCACCAGTTGGGGGGCCATCGCCACCAGGCCCTGCTCGGCCCCGCCGACCCGGCTCACGCTGTCGATCACATAGAGCACATGCACAGGCCAACCCCCGCCCTCCGGGGCGCGGCCGGTCTCCCGTGCCGGTCGGCACCCTGACTGCCGATCAGCATCGCAGGTGGCGCCGCCCGCCCGCCAGGTATTCGGCCAGGAGCCTCCCGCCGCCCCGGGCGGTCGGGGGCGGCCAGGGGCGCGCACCGGGGCGCGCGCCCGACACCGGCGGCGTACGACGGCACCCGACCGGCGCCCGACAGGGGTAACCGCGCTGGCGCACGGGCCACCGCCGGGTTGTGCGAAGGGGCTGCCCCGGACGCCCCCCTGTGCCAAGGTCGTTCCCATGCCCGACGCGACACCGGCGAAGACGGCCGGAACCCGCCCCCGCATCCTGCACGTGATCACCGACCCGCGCCGCCGCGGCGCCCAGAACCTCGCCCGGGACCTGCACCGGGAACTGCGCCGCCGCGGCCAGGCCTCCGCCCTGCGGGCCCTCGCCCCGCACCCCGACGCGGCCCCCGACGCACCCGACACCCTCGCCACCACCGTGCTCGGCCGCGCCCGGCTGCACCCCGCCACCCTGCTCGCGCTCCGCGCCGCCGCGCGCACCGCCGACGTGGTCGTCGCGCACGGCTCCGCCACCCTCCCCGCCTGCGCCCTCGCCCTGGCCGGCACCCGCACGCCGTTCGTCTACGTCTCCATCGGCGACCCCCGGCACTGGACGGCGAGCCCGCTGCGCCGGCTGCGCACCGGCGCCCTGCTGCACCGGGCGGCCGCCGTCACCGCGCTCGCCGACGAGGCCCGCACCCTGCTGCAGGAGCGCTTCCGACTGCCCGCCGGCAAGGTCCGCACCATCCCCAACGCCCGCGCCGCCGACGGCTACCCGCCCGCCGGGAGCGAGCGCGAGCGGCGCGCGGCCCGGCAGGCGCTCGGCCTGCCCGCCGAGGGGCTGCTGGTCGCCTGGATCGGCGCGATCGCCCCGGAGAAGCGGCTCGACCTCGCCCTCGACGCCCTCGACCGGCTCCCCGACGTCCGCCTCGCGGTGGCCGGCGACGGCCCGCAGCGCGCCGCCCTGGAACGGCACCCGGCCGCCGCCCGGGCCCAGTTCCTCGGCACCCTCGCCGACCCGGCCCCGCTCTACCGGGCCGCCGACGCCCTGCTGCTCACCAGCGACAGCGAGGGCGTCCCCGGCGTCCTGATCGAGTCGGCGCTGGCCGGGCTGCCCGCCGTCGCCACCGACGTCGGCTGGGTCCGCTCGGTGGTCCGCGACGGCGCCACCGGCGCGCTGGTCGCCCCCGGGGACCCGGTCGCGCTCGCCGAGGCGCTGGCCAAGGTGCTGGCCGGCGACCGGACGGCGCTCGGCGCGGCCGCCCGGGAGCACGTGCTGGCGCACTGCGAACTCGGCGTGGTGGCCGACGCCTGGCAGCGGCTCTTCACCGACCTCTGCGGCCGCTGACCCGCGCGGACGGCAGGCGCCGGCCCCGGGCCGGTCCGCCGGTACGGACGCCGTCCGCGCCGCCGTTCGCACCGGCCCCCGGGCCGGGCTGCGCCGATCGGGCGAATCGCGGCCCGGCCCCCTCGGGGCGAGTGGCCGTCGACGATCCGTCACCGCCACACTGCCCGGTGTGAAATCGCTGCTGAGGTCCACCGTCCTGCTCGCCGTCGCGACCGGGATCGCCGCGTCCCCCGTCCAGGCCGGCGCGGCCACCACCCACCAACCGTCGCGCGAGGGCTCCCAGTCCGTCCGCGTCGACCAGCTGAAGCCGGTGCGCGAGAGCGCCCGCACCGAGGCCGTCGAGTTCTTCTGGTACGACTGCGGCCACTCCCAGCAGCTGGAGCAGCCGCTCCAGGCCTGGGCCGAGAAGCACCGCTCCGACGTCAACCTGCGCCGGGTGCCCGCGATCTGGCCGGGCAGCCCCGAGGAGCGCACGCAGCGCGGCCACGCGCGGCTCTACTACACCCTGGAGCGCCTCGGCCTGGTCGAGCGCCTCCAGACCAGTGCCTTCCGCGCCGTCCACACCGACGACAAGGACCTCACCACCGAGGACGCCACCACCGACTGGGCGGTGCGCCAGGGCGTCGACGAGCGGACCTTCCGGGACGCCTACCGCTCCGACGACGTGCGGCGGGCCGTCGACGACGCCGCCGCGATGTTCGTCCAGAACAAGATCAACGAGCTGCCCACGGTGATCGTCCAGGGCGAGGAGCGCACCACGCCGACCCGGGCCGGCGGTGTCTCGGCGATGCCCGACGCCCTCGACCGGCTGGTCGAGCAGGACCAGCAGCGCCACCCCCGCGGCTGACCCCTCTCCCGACCGACCGATCACCTTCACCGAACCGACCCCCGGCGACCACACCCTGTGCCAGAGTGGACGCCGGGCCGCGCCGCCGGGATCGAGAACTGCCGTGGTGGCGAGCCCACTTCTCGATACCGGCGGTACCGGAGAGGGCAGGGGTCCGTGGGGGGACAACGCGCGCAGCTCGTCGACGAGCGCGACAGCCAGACATCGGCCGCGTCGTGGCGGCCCGCGGTCGCCGACGGGCCGCCAACCGACCTGGTCTTCAAACGACGGCTGCGCCCCGCGCAGGTGGCCCGGGAGCTGTGGGGCGCGCGGGAGCTGGTGCGGGCCCTGGCCGAGCGCGACCTGCGCGCCCGCTACAAGCAGGCGGTGCTCGGCTTCGCCTGGGCGGTGCTGACCCCGCTGGCGCTCTGCGCCATCTTCACCCTGGTGTTCCACCGCGCCGTGAAGATCGACACCGGCGCGGTGTCCTACCCGCTCTTCGCCTACGTCGGCCTGATCGTCTGGCAGTTCTTCAGCAACACGATGAACCAGGGCGCGCTGAGCCTGGCCAACAACCTCAGCCTGCTGAACAAGGTCTACTGCCCGCGCGAGGTCTTCCCGCTGGCCACCATGCTGGTCGCCAGCGTGGACATGGTGATCGGCGTCGGTGTGCTCGGCCTGCTCTTCCTGATCTTCTGGACCGCCCCGGCCGTCACCTTCCTCTGGGTGCTGCCGCTGCTGCTCATCCAGTTCGCCTTCACCTACGGCGTCGCGCTGATCCTCTCGGTCGCCGTGGTCTACCTGCGCGACGTCCGCCACCTGCTGCCGATCATCACGCAGATGGGCGTCTTCGCCACCCCCGTCGCGTACCCGCTGGCGCAGATCCCGCAGTGCCTCCAGGAGATCTACGTCGGCTTCAACCCGCTGGGCGCCGTCATCGAGGGCTACCGCGGCGCCCTGCTGTTCGGCGACGCGCCGGACGTCACGCTCACCTCGATCGCCGCGGTCTCCTCGCTGGTGTTCCTGGTCGGCGGCTACCTGCTGTTCAAGAAGCTGGAGACGGGGATCGCCGATGTCGCCTAGCCCGACGCACCCCCTGGGGACCATCCGCACCGACCGGGTGTGGAAGCGCTTCAAGGCCGACCAGCAGCGGATGCTGCTGCGCGACAAGGTCGACTCGATGGCCCGTCGGCTCCGCGGTGAGAAGGGCGAGGAGTGGCGCTGGGCGCTGCGCGACATCAGCCTGCACATCGAGCCGGGCGAGTCGGTCGGTCTGATCGGCTCCAACGGCTCCGGCAAGTCCACGCTGCTGAAGATGCTGACCCGGGTGATGTACCCGTACGGCGGCGTGATCGACGTGCGCGGCCGGATCGGCGCCCTGATCGAGATCAGGGCCGGCATCCACCCCGACCTGACGGGCCGGGAGAACATCTACCTGTTCGGAGCGTTGCTCGGCCTGCGCCGCCGCGAGGTGGCCGGCCGCTTCGACGACATCGTGGAGTTCGCCCGGCTCGGCGGTGCGATCGACCGGCAGGTGAAGTTCTACTCCTCCGGCATGCAGATGCGCCTCGGTTTCGCCGTCGCCGCCTACCTGGAGCCCCATGTGCTGCTGGTGGACGAGGTGTTGGCGGTCGGCGACGCCGTGTTCCAGCAGCGCTGCCTGGACCGGATGCGCGAGGTGGCCGAGCAGGGCACCACCATCGTCTTCGTCTCCCACGACCTGCCCGCCGTCGAGTCCATCTGCCGGCGCGGGATCTGGCTGGAGCAGGGTTCGGTGCGGGTGGACGCGGGCATCAAGGACGCCATGGCGGGCTACCGGGACTCCATCGAGGCGCAGTCGGAGTCCGGCGGTCGCACCGGCGAACCGCTGCGACTGCTCAAGCACGCCGTCCGGGGCGAGGACCGCGACAGCCTGACCACCGACGAGCCGATGACGGTCGAACTGACCCTCGGCGGCGACTACCGGGGGGACGCCACCCTGCACCTGGGCGTCAGCGAGGGCACCTCCAGTCCGATCTTCCAGATCAGCCACGAAGTCCGGCTCACCGGGGAGGACCACCAGGTCGCCTGCGTGATCCCCCGGCTGCCGCTGCCGCGCGGCCGCTACACGCTCTGGGCCGGCGTCTACAGCATCGGCCGGACCGACGGCGGTACCCTGATGAGCTGGCACTCGGTCGGCCAGTTCGACGTGTTCGGACCGATGCTGGACTCGCCGCCGCGCGCGGTGGTGCTGGCCGCGCCGGTGTTCGTCCCGCACCACTGGGAGGAGTGACCCGTGAGCCCGGTCCGGGTGCTGGTCCACCTCAACAACCTCGCCCTGGGCGGCGCCCAGCTCAACGCGGTCGACATCGCCCGCACCCTGCGCGACCGCGGCCACGATCCGGTGCTGTTCGCCCAGGGGGTCGCGGGCCCGGCCCCGCTGCTCGACGTCGCGGCCGGCCACGGCCTGGACGTGGTGGTCGCGGGCGGGCCCGACACCCCGCGCGCGGACGTCCGCCGCCGGCTCGGCCGGCTGGCCGCCGAGCACGGCAGCCAGCTGCTGCACGCCTGGGAGGTCCGGGCGGCGCGCAACTCCTACTTCGGGCCCGGGCGTTACGGCCGTCTGCCGCTGGTCACCACGTTCTACGGGATCCGGATGCTGCGCGGCCTGCCCCGGCACCAGCCGCTGGTGCTCGGCCTCGGCGCCCTGCTGGGGGACGGCCGGGCCTTCGGGCACCAGGACGTCAGCCTGATCGAGCCGCCGGTCAACACCGCCACCGACGCGCCGGGCCGGGGGGACGGCGCCGCGTTCCGTCGTGAACACGGCATCCGGGACGACGAGTTGCTGCTCGCGATCGTCACCCGGCTGGTCCCCGCGCTGGAGAAGGACGCCGGCGCCGAGCTCACCGTCGAAGCCGTCCGGCAGCTCGACGACCCGCGGGTGCGGCTGGTCGTCGTCGGCGCCGGCCCCAGCCTGGAGCGGCTGCGCACCCGCGCCGCCTCGGCCAATGCCGCGCTCGGCCGCCAAGCCGTCCTGGTGCCGGGGCAGTTGGCCGACCCGCGGCCGGCCTACGACGCCGCCGACATCGTGCTCGGCATGGGCGGTTCGGCGCTGCGCGGCCTGGCCTTCGCCAAACCGGTCGTCGTCCACGGCGCGGCCGGCTACACCGCCGTCCACGAGCCGGGCCCGCTGGTCGAACCGCACGCCTCGCGCTGCATGTACGGCTTCGGCGACGGCTCGCGCGTGCCCGATCCGCTGGTGGACCAGCTCCGCGGGCTGCTCGACGACCCGGACCGCCGGGCGCGGCTGGGCGCCTGGGGCCGGGAGTGGGTGGACGGGCGGTTCTCGCTGGACGGCGTCACCACCGCCTTCGAGGACCTGTACGCCCGGGTGCTGGCCCGCCCGGCGCGGGTGACCGGCTGGCTGAAGGACCTGGAGCAGATGACCAGGTACGAGTTCACCAAGCCGGCCGCCCTGCGGTTGCTGGGGCGGTGACCCAGGCGGGCCCGCCCGCCCGCCGGTCTGTCCGGCGCCGCGTGGTCCGGCTCGGGCCCGCCCGCCGCCCTGCGGTTGCCGGGCGGTGATACCGGCAGGCCCGCCCCGCCGCTCTGTCCGGCGCCGGGCGGACCGCCGGCCGGACGGCTAGCGACGCAGCAGCAGGGTGACGAAGCCCAGTGTGCCCCGGTAGCCGTGCAGCCACTCGGCGCGGTGCCGGTCCACGGCTTCGCGGGCGGCCGCCGCGTCCTGGTGGTCCGGGTTGTCCAGCGCCCACTGGGCGAGCGAGCCCGTCCAGGAGAACTCGTAGTCGTCCCACTCCTGGAGGCTGCTGACGTAGCCGTACACCGGGGTCCAGCCCTCCGCGATCACCCGGTCCGTGGTGGTCGCCAGGTCCGCGAACTCGTCCCGGGTCGCGCCCAGGCCGTCCAGCGCGGCCTGGGTGGGCTCGCGCTCCCAGAAGCCGTCGCCGACCATGACCAGGCCGCCCGGCGCCAGGTGCTCGCGGGCCGCCGCGAGCGTCGGCAGCAGCCCGCCGAAGGCGTGTGTCGCCCCGATGTTCAGCACCAGGTCGAACGGCTCCCGCGAGCTGAACTCCTCCGCGCTCTGGTGGTGCAGGCCGAGCCGGCGCTCCACGCCGAGCGCCTCCGCGGTCTGCCGGGCCCGGGTGAGGGCCGCGGCGTCGAGGTCCACCCCGACCGCCTGCCAGTGCGGGCGCGCGGTCAACGCCCGGACCAGCCAGCCGCCCTCCCCGCAGCCGAGGTCCAGGGCCCGGCCGGCGTCGGTGTGTTCGGTGGCCCGGGCCAGCAGCCGGGCCACCGACTCGTCGGTGATCGGCGCGGCGATGGGGTGGTGGACATGGGCGAGGCGGGAGATTGTCTGACGATCCATTTGATCATTGTGGACCACGTCACGCTCAGTACGTGCGGCCTTTCCAGGCCGCCCCGCGGCCGCGCCAGTGCTGCACCGCCGAGTCGACCGTCATCAGCAGGTACAGCGACGCCGTGAACGGCAGCAGCAACGCGGCCGGCGCCGGCTGCCGGTAGTAGCGCAGCATCGGGAGGAAGGTCCCCGTCATCAGGGCCCAGGCCGCGCCGCCCGCCGCGGCCACCGCGCCGTGCCCGGTGGCCAGCCCGGCGACGGTGGCCACCGGCGGCACCAGGTAGACCAGCGTCAGCCCCAGCACCGTCCCGGCCAGCAGGAGCGGGGAGTGCCGCAGCTGGGCGTAGGCGCTGCGCGAGACCATCCGCCACAGCTGGGCGAGCCGGGGATAGGGGCGGACGCTGTCCACCCGCTCGGCCAGCCCGAGCCAGATCCGGCCGCCGGCCGCCTTCACCGCACGGGCCAGCGACACGTCGTCGATCACCGCGCCCCGGATCGCCGCCACCCCGCCCGCGCGCTCCAGCGCCTCCCGCCGCACCAGCGAGCAGCCGCCCGCGGCGGCGGCCGTCCGGGCCCCGGGCCGGTTGCTGCGGCGGAACGGGTACAGCTGGGCGAAGAAGTAGACGAAGGCCGGCACGATCAGGCGCTCCCAGCCGGTCTCCACCCGCAGCCGGGCCATCTGCGAGACGAGGTCCCGCCGGTCGCTCTCGGCGGCGGCCACCAACTCGGCGAGCGAGTCCGGGCCGTGCGCGATGTCCGCGTCGGTGAGCAGCAGGTACTCGACGTCCGGGCCGGCCAGCTCCACCCCGTGCCGCAGCGCCCACAGCTTGCCGGTCCAGCCGGGCGGCAGCGGGGGAGGGGTGGTGACGGTCAGTTCCAGGCCCCCGGGCCCGGCGAGCGCGGCCGCCAGCGCTCCGGTGCCGTCCGAGCTGTGGTCGTCCACCAGGATCACCCGGGCCCGCCCCGGGTACTTCTGCGCGAGCAGGCCCGGCAGGCTGAGCGGCAGCACCTCCGCTTCGTCCCGGGCCGGCACCACCACCGCGACCTGCGGCCAGCGGACCGGTGGCCGGCGGGGCGGCAGCCGCACGTCGGTGCGCCAGAACAGCCCGTGGCAGCAGGCCAGCCAGAGCCAGACCAGCAGGGACAGGACGGCGATCCACAGCAGGACGGTCACCCGGGCAGTCTGCCGCACCCGGGGCCCGCCACGGGGTATCGACTAGAGTCTTGCCCTGTGAAGATCGCACTGATGGACTCGGGAATCGGCCTGCTGGCCGCCGCCGCCGTGCTTCGGAACCTGCGCCCGGACGTCGATCTGGTGCTCTCCTCCGACCCGGCCTCTATGCCCTGGGGCCCGCGGACACCCGAGCAGATCACGGCCCTCGCGCTGGGCTGCGCGCGGGCGGCGGCGGCCCTCGAACCGGACGCGCTGGTGATCGCCTGCAACACCGCCTCCGTCCACGCGCTCGCCGCGCTCCGCGCCGAGCTGGAGCCCGCGCTGCCGGTCATCGCCACCGTCCCGGCCATCAAGCCGGCCGCGGCCGTCGGCGGACCGGTCGCGATCTGGGCCACCCCGGCCACCACCGGCAGCGCCTACCAGCGCGCTCTGATCCGGGACTTCGCCGGACCGGCGGCCGTCACCGAGGTCGCCTGTCCGGGCCTGGCGGACGCCGTCGAGCACGGTGACGACGCCGCGATCGACGCGGCCGTCGCCGACGCGGCGGCCCGCACGCCGGCCGGCACGGCGGCCCTCGTCCTCGGCTGCACCCACTACGAGCTGGTCGCCGACCGCATCCGCGCGGCCGTCGCGCCCACCGCCGCCGCCCACCTCACCCTGCACGGCTCCGCCGACGCCGTGGTGGCCCAGGCCCTGCGCCGGGTCGCCGACCCCACCCGCCGGGGCACCGGTACCCTCACCGTCCTCCACGCGGGCCGCAGCGCCGCCCTCCCGCCCGCCGTGCTCCTCTACCCGCAGGGCCTCGACCTCACCGCCCCGGCCGCCTGACCCGAACGGCCGCCGCGGCGGCCCGGCTGTCGACCCCTCACGCGCGGACCGCGCAGGGAGCCGCTGTGTGACGGCTCCGTCGGCCGGGCGTCGACCCTTGGCTTGGTAGTGCGCGTACAGAAGGTCGGCGCGGGAGAAGGCCCCCCGGCCGGTCCACCGTCGGCGCTCGGCTCGCCCCCCTCGCCCCCTCGCCCCCTCGCCCCCTCGCCCCCTCGCCCCCTCGCTGCGGAGCCGGCGATGCACGGGACGTCGGACCGGCCGACGCACCGCGCACCGCCGCCGCCGTTACGCCACGGCCTGGCCGCGCCAGCGCCGGTAGGCCGGTTCGAGTCCGGAGAGGATGGTGTCGAAGCGGCGCGTGTTGGTGGTGGAGTCGACCTGGAGCCGGCTGATCTGCAGCGGGTGGTCGGGAAGGCGCGGGCCCAGGCGGTGGTCGGAGAGGAACCCGAGCCGGTACCCCAGCTCCTGGAGGACGGTTTCGGCGCGCGGGTCGTGCCCTCCGTCGGGATAGGCGAAGGCGGTCGGCGGCTCGCCCAGCCAGCGGGTGAGCGCCTCGTGCGCCCCGGTGATCTCGGCCCGGACGGTGACGTCGTCGCAGCGTCCGAGACAGGGGTGCCCCTGGGTGTGGTTGCCGATGGCGACGCCGCCCGCGCGCAGGGCGATGAGGTCGGCGGGGGTGAGCTGTTCCTGCCGGGGCGGTCGCCGGTCCGCGCTGACCCGCAGTTCCTGGAGGCTGCGCCGCCGGTCGGGGTCGGGCATGGCCTTGAGCCGGCGCAGCACCTGGGAGGGGTGCCCGCAGTCCAGCGAGCGGGCGCGCCCGCCGTGCCGTGCCAGGAAGTCGGCCTCGTGCCACCAGAACGGTTTCTCCGTGCCGATCAGCTCGGAGATGACGAAGGCGGCGGCCGGGATGCCCCGGTCGTTGAGCGCCGGCAGGGCGTGCGTGAGCACGCTGCGGTCGGCGTCGTCGAAGGTGACCAGGACACTGCGGGCGGGCAGCGGCCGCCGCTCGGCGACGGCCTGCTGGACGGCCGCCAGCGAGACGGGGGTGGCGAGTCTTCGGAGCCGGTCGAGCTGGGCGCCGAAGGACCGCGGATCGGTCACGCCGTGGTAGGCGAGCACGGCGAGCCGCTGCGCGGCCCGAGCGCGGAACAGCGGTTGGACGGGGGCGAAGCGCAACCAGTCGCCCCGCCCCTCGGGCCGGTCGGCCGCGGTCGGCGCGGCGTGCCGGCGGGCGGCCCGCCGTCCGCGCGGCAGCGGTTGGGGGACCGCCACGACCGCGGGGGCCGCCGCCGGCCGGCCCGGTGCGGGCGGCGCGGTCACGGACTGGGTGGTCATCGGTGGTGCGGCCGCCGAGTGCCCGGTGGCCCGTCGCCGAGCGGCCGGCTGCCCGGCGGCCGCCTGCGGCAACGAGCGCACGTGGGCGCTCGGCAGGGTGCTGATGACGGACCCGATCCGGGCCATGGAGGTCGACGTCGTGGACTTGGACTGCGGCACGGTTCCCCCTCGGTCGCCGGTGCGGCGTGGCGGTACCGCCGGAGGTTGGAGCCCGGCCTCCGACTCCAGGGCACGGCGGCTCCGCCCCCTGGTGTTTTCCGGTCCTCGGCGGGGACTCCCAACCCGCACCGCGGACGGCTCCTGGATCGCTCAATGTAGTGGAGACAGATGTGCCCGGTGGATGGTTGTACCGGACAGCCGAGGAATTTTCGCGGGCCGAAAACAGGCGCCTCCGGGCGTACGCCGGATCAGTGGCGGCGCCCGTGACCGGGCGAGAGCCCGTTGCGGAGAGTAGTCGAGATATCGCTTCCCGCGGGCTGCCTCCCGGGCCGCTCCGGGGTACCTTGGCCTCATGGCAGATGCGGAACGTGATCATTTGCACCCTCATGGGGCGACCAGGATGGCCCGCGTGTGGAGCGGTGGCGCGCTGGTCACCCACCAGCTCCCGCTGGCCGTGGTCGGTCTGGCCTGTCTGGCGCTCGGCATCGTGGTCGCCGTGGCGGTTCCGGACAGTGACGGCCCCGCGTGGGCGATGGCCGTGGCCGGCTGCCTCGCGGCCGGGGTGCTGCTGCTCGGCCGGATCGCGTTCGCCCTGCTCCGGTACCGGCGCGGCGCCACCCTCTGAGGCACCGGCCCACGGACCCGCGTCGTCCTCGGCGCAGGCCCGGGGCCCGGGAGGCGGCGGGCGGCGCCTCCCGGGCCGCCCGGCCCGTGGCCCGGCCCGTGGCCCGAGTCTGTGGCCCGGTCCGTAGCCCCGCCGCGCGGCCGTGACGTCCTGACCGGCCCGTGAGCCGCCCCGGCCGCCACCGGCCGTCACCTGAACGGGCGATCGAGCCCAACCGTCGGATCGGCCGGTTTCGGCCCATCTGCCTACGCCTTCTCGCTTCTTTCACAATTCCGGGCCATCAGCCCCACAGTTCCCCCTACTGTGATTTCCGTCCGGCAGCCAACTGCGCCGGATGCGAGGCCACTTGACGGCGCCGGGGAGGGCGTCGCAGAGGGGGGAGCAATGAGCGGCACCGCCGCGCCCGGAGCACCCGAGGCGGCCGGACCGGCCGGAGGCATCCGCACCAGGGTCAAACGCCAGCTGGCCCGCAGGGTCGGGGCCCGGCCCGGCGAGGGCGCCACCGTCCTGATCTACCACCGCGTCGGCGGCGACAGCCCCGACGAGCTCGACGTCAGCACCGCCGACTTCACCGCCCAGGCCGACCTGCTCGCCGAGCTGCCGCCGGGCCGGGTGGTCTCCCTCGACGAGGCCGTGGACCGGATCGAGGCCGGCCGCCGCACCCCCGCCACCGTACTCACCTTCGACGACGGCTTCGCCGACGTGTACGACAACGCCTGGCCGCTGCTGCGCGACCGCGCCCTTCCGTTCACCGTCTACCTCGCCAGCGGCCACGTCGGCGGTGAGATGCGCTGGGAGGGGTCGACCGCCAGGACCACGGGCGCCCCCGCGCTCAGCTGGGAGCAGCTGCGCGAGATGACCGCCTCCGGCCTGTGCACCGTCGCCAACCACACCCGCAGCCACGCCCGCCCCGAGCTGCTCACCACCGCCGAGCTGGACGCCTGCAACGACGACGTCGAGCAGCACCTCGGCGTCCGCCCCCGGCACTACGCCTACACCTGGGGCGTCCCGGTGCCCCACATGGAGCCGGCCCTGCGCGCCAGGTTCCGTACCGCCGCCACCGGCGAGGTCGGCCGCAACGCGCCCGGCGCCGACCCGGTCCGGCTGCGCCGGGTGCCCGTCCGCCGTACCGACCCGATCGACTTCTTCCGCGCCAAGCTCTACGGCCGGCTGATCCCCGAGCGCGCCTACGCCCGGATCGTCGCCACCGCGAAGGCGGTGGGCGCCCGTGCCTGACCCCACCCCGATACCCGCCAGCGCGGCCGCCGGACCCGCCCCGCGGCTGCGCGGCCCCGGCGGCCGGCCGCTGCGCGTCGCCCACCTCACCACCGTCGACATGAGCCTGCACCTCCTGCTCGCCACCGAACTCAAGGTGGATCTGGAGGCCGGCTTCGACACGTACGGCATCAGCGCGCCCGGCCCGTACGTGTCCGAGATCGAGGCGATCGGCGTCCGGCACGAGCCGCTGCACGCCCTGACCCGGTCCTGGCGGCCGCGCGCCGACGCCGCCGCCGCCCGCGAGCTGCTCGCCGTGCTCGACCGGCTGCGACCCGACGTCCTGCACACCCACAATCCCAAGACCGGCGTCCTCGGCCGTGTGCTCGGGCGGCTGGCCCGGGTCCCGGTCGTCGTCAACACCTGCCACGGTCTCTGGGCGCAGGCCCACGACCCGCTCGCCAAGCGGGCGTTCGTCCTCGGCGTGGAGGCCTTCGCCGCCCGCTTCTCGCACGCCGAGCTGTACCAGAACGGCGAGGACCGCCGCACCCTGGCCCGGGCCGTCCCGGGCCGCCGCTCACGGGTCGTGGGCAACGGCGTGGACCTCACCCGTTTCGCGACCGCCCCCGGCGACCGGGCCCGCGCCAGGGCCGGGCTGCGCGCCGAACTCGGCGTCGGCCCGGACGAACTGCTGGTCGGCGGCGTCGGCCGCAGGGTCGCCGAGAAGGGCATCCGCGAGTACGCGGAAGCGGCCCGCGCGCTGGCCGGCAAGGCCCGGTTCGTCTGGATCGGTCCCGACGACCCGGACAAGCCCGACGCCCACGGCGCCGAGTCCGGCGTCGAGTTCCCCGGCCCGCGCGGCGACATGCCCGCGGTGTACGCGGCCCTCGACGTCTTCGTCCTCCCCTCCTACCGGGAGGGGTTCTCCCGCTCCGCCATGGAGGCCGCCGCCGGCGGCCTGCCGATGGTGCTCAGCGACATCCGCGGCTGCCGCGAGATCGGCACCCACGACGAGCACCTGCTCCTCGCCCCGCCCGGGGACGCCCGGGCCCTCACCAGCGCGCTGGACCGGCTCCTCACCGAACCCGGCCTGCGCGAACGGCTCGGCGCCGCGGCACGGCGCCGCGCCACGGCCCACTTCGACCAGCGCGCCGTCGCCGGGGTCTCGCTGGAGACCTACGCGGCCGTCGCCCGCGCCAAGGCACTGCCCTGGACGGTCGACTGAACCCACGCACTCCCACCAGACCGCATCAGGGGGAAGGACCGTCATGAAGCGAGGGGGGGACCTCGCGGTCACCGTCCTGGCCGGGATCGTCGCGATTCCGCTGGGCCTGCTGATCGCCCTGCTGATCCGCTGCACGACAGGCGGACCGGCGCTCTTCCGCCAGACCAGGACCGGATGGCACGGGAAGGAGTTCGAGATCCTCAAGTTCCGCACCATGCGGGACAAACGCTTTCCCGAGGAGCCGGACGCGCCCCGGATCACCTGGCTCGGTGACCTGCTCCGCAAGACCAGCCTGGACGAGCTGCCGCAGCTGTGGAACGTGGCCCGCGGCGAGATGGGCGTGATCGGGCCCCGGCCCACCCTGCCCGAACAGGTCGTCCACTACTCCCGCCGCCAGCGCGGCCGGCTCGACGTCCGGCCCGGCCTCACCGGCTGGGCCCAGGTCCGGGGCCGCAACTCCCTCACCTGGCCCGAGCGGATCGAACTCGACCTCTGGTACGTCGAGCACCGCTCCCTCCGGGTGGACCTGCGCATCCTCGCGCTCACCGTCGGCGTGCTGCTGCGCCCCAGCGGGATCACCGCCGCCGGCGGCGTCAACCCCGGCTTCCCGGCGCCCACCGAGCCGCTGACCGCCGGACCGGCGGCCGCCGGCCACGAGAGCGCCGGCCACGAGAGCGCCTCCCACCAGCCCGCTTCCCACCAGCCGGTCGGCTCCGCCGCCAGGCCCGCCGACCCCGCCGTCCGGCCGCTCACCACGATCAGCCTGCCCCGGCAGGCCACCGCGCCCCGGCTGGCGCAGCCCGTCCGGACCGCCGTCGAGGAGGTGTCCTGATCCCCGAAGCGGGCAGGATGGCCGCCATGGCCACCGACCACCGAGCACTCTGGATCGCCGGCGCCGGGGGCGTCGGCCGCGAGGCACTGGACACCGCCCTCGCGGCCGGCGTCCCGGTCGCCGGCTTCCTGGACGACCGCCGGCACGGCGGCACCGTCCGCGGCCTGCCCGTCCGCCGGCCCGACGACGTCCCGGCCGGCGCCCGCTACCTGGTCGGGATCGCCGCCCCGGCCGTCCGGCAGCGGCTCGGCGCGCTGCTGGAGGCCCGCGGCGCGCTGCCCGCCACCCTCGTCCACCCCCGGGCCCTGATCGCGCCCGACACCGAACTCGGCCCCGGCTGCCTGGTGATGGGGGGTGCGTACGTGTCGAGCAGCGTGCGCCTCGGCGCACACAGCCAGGTCCACTACAACGCGACGGTCGGCCACGACAGCGTGTTCGGCGAGCGGGTGACGGTCTATCCGGGCGGCAACGTCTCGGGCGCGGTGCTGCTCGCCGACGGCGCCACCGTCGGCAGCAACGCCGTAGTGCTGCAGGGGCGCCGGATCGGCGCCGACGCCTTCGTCGGCGCGGGCGCCGTGGTGACCAGGGACGTTCCGGCCGGTGAGGTGGTGGTCGGCTCCCCGGCCCGGCCGCTGCGCGGATAGCGGCCGGGCCGCCGGCCGTCCGGGTTCCCCGCCGGCCCGGCCGGGTGGTGCCCGCCAAGCCGGCGGACGGCGGCCCGCACGGGCGACCGTCCGCCGGCGGCAGGCTCCCCTGCGCGCGGGCAACGCCCGGGTAGGGGCCCGGCGGTGGACTCCCCGGGTGCCGGCCGCGGTGCCGGATAGGGTGCGGGGCATGGCTATCCCCGCGTTCCTCGCCGAACTCCGCGCCGTGGTCGGCACCCGCCCGCTCTGGCTCAGTGCCGCCGTCTCGGTCGTCTTCGACGACGACGACCGGGTGCTGCTGATCCAGCGGGCCGACGACGGCCGCTGGGCCCTGCCCGGCGGCATCCTCGACCCCGGCGAGCAGCCCGCCGACGGCGCGGCGCGCGAGTGCCTGGAGGAGACCGGGGTGGTGGTCGTCCCCGAGGTGCTCGCCGGGGTCGATGTCTCGCCCGAAGTCCGCTACCCCAACGGCGACGTGACCCAGTACCTGGTCCTGGTCTTCCGCTGTCGCCCGGTGGGCGGTGAGGCCCGGGTCGACGACGACGAGTCGCTCGCGGTCGGCTGGTTCGCGCTCGACGCGCTGCCGCCGATGATCGAGGCGGAGCACCGGGCGCTGCGCCAGGCCCGGGAGGGCCGGGGAGCGGCGTCCTTCCTGTGGGAGGGCGGGGAGCGTCCGTGACCGGCCCGATGGCCGATGTCCCCCTGCTGGACGGGCCGGTGGAGGTCCGCGGGGCCCTGCACCTGGAGCGCACCGGGTACGGCCTGCGGCCCTGGCGGCTGCCGGCCTGGACGGCCGCGCAGTTCCCGGACGAGGCGCTGCGCCGGGTGGCCCAGATGCCCTCCGGGGTCCGGCTGGCCTTCCGGACCGCGGCGACGGTGCTCGAACTCGCCCTCCGGACGCCGGCCGATCCCGTGCGCCCCGGCGCGGTCGAGCTGGCGCTGGACGGCGTGCGGACCGACCGCGCCGCCCTGCCGGTGGCCGGCGGGCCCGCCGAACTGCGCTTCACCACCGCGCCGGTGACCTCGGCGCCGGGCGACGGCGCCACCGAGCGCGAGGTGGAGCTGTGGCTGCCGCAGTGGACCTCCGTCGAGCTGGTCGCGCTGCGCGCCGACGCGCCCGTGCTGGCGCCCCGCCCGAGCGGCCGCCGCCGCTGGCTGCACCACGGCAGCTCGGTCAGCCAGGCCCCGGAGGCCGATTCGGCCGCCGGTACCTGGCCGTGGATCGCCGCCGGCCGGGCCGGCGCGGACCTGCTGAACCTCTCGCTGGCCGGCAACGCCCACCTGGACCCGTTCACCGCCCGGACGGTGCGGGACCAGCCGGCCGACCTGATCAGCCTCAAGCTCGGCACCAACGTGCTGTCCGCCGCCTCGTTCCGGCGGCGGACCTTCGGACCGGCCGTGCACGGCTTCCTGGACACCGTCCGCGAGGGCCATCCGGACACCCCGCTGCTGCTGGTCTCCCCGCTGTTCAGTCCGCCGTTCGAAGGCACCCCCGGACCGGGCCGGTACGAGGAGACGCCCGACGGGCCCCGGTTCGCCGCGACGGGCGACCCCGCGGACGTCCCGGCCGGGGCGCTCACCCTGGAGACGGTCCGCGCCGACCTGGCCCGGATCGCCGCCGTCCGATCGGCCGGCGACCCGCACCTGCACTACCTGGACGGGCTCGCGCTGCTCGGACCGCGGGACACCGACGGGCTGGCCGACCTGCTGCACCCGAACCCGGCCGGGCACCGGCTGGTCGGCGAGCGGTTCGCCACGCTCGCCTTCGGCCCGGGCGGCGCCTTCGCCGAGGGCTGAGCACCGGGGCCGAGCACCGGACTGTGAGCACCGGGCTGTGAGCGCCGAGCCGCGAGCACCGCACCGCCCCGGCCCCGCACCGCACCGCCCCGGCCCCGCACCGCCCCGGCCCCGCACCGCCCCGGCCCCGCACCGCTCCGGCCCCGCCCCGCGCGTCAGAGCGTGCGGAACCACTCCGCCGTACGCTCCAGCCCCTCGCGCAGCGCCACCGGCCGGACGTCCGGGAAGAGCTCGCGCAGCCGCGCGTTGTCGGCCTGCGAGTCCCGGACGTCGCCGGGCCGCGGGTCGGTGTGGGTCACCGCGACCGGCCGCCCCAGCACCGACTCCATCGTGCCGACCAGCTCCAGCAGCGACGTCCGGGTGCCGAAGGCCAGGTTGACCGGATCGGCGTGCACCACCCGGCGCAGCACCGCCTCGGTGATCACTTCGGTGACGGTGCCGACGTAGGTGAAGTCCCGGCTCTGGCCGCCGTCCCCGTGCACCGTCACCGGCCGCCCGGCCAGGGCCGCGTCCAGGAAGGCCGGTACCACGGCCGCGTAGGCGTGCCCGGCGGGCTGGAGCGGGCCGAAGACGTTGAAGAACCGCAGCGGCAGCACGCCCAGCCCGTAGCAGTGGTGGTAGGCGGCCAGGTAGGACTCCGAGGCCAGCTTGCTGACCGCGTAGGGGCTCATCGGCGCGGTACGCATGGTCTCGCGCTTGGGCAGCTCGCGGTTGGCGCCGTAGACCGAGGACGAGGAGGCGGCGGCCACGTACAGCCCGCCGGCCCGGCGGGCCGCCTCCAGCACCTCCAGGGTGCCGGTCGCGTTGGCGTGGTGGCTGGCCAGCGGGTCCGCGACGGAGCGCGGGACGGACGGCAGGGCGGCCAGGTGCACCACCGCGTCGGCGCCCGCGAAGGCCTCGTCCAGCAGGGCGGGGTCGAGGATGCTGCCCTCGTACAGGGCGGCGTCGACGCCGGCCAGGTTCGCCTTGTGGCCGGTGGACAGGTTGTCCACCACCCGGACCTGCTCCACCTCGGGGCGGGCCCGCAGGGCCCGGACCAGGTTGGCCCCGATGAATCCGGCTCCGCCGGTGACGACCACGCGCATGGCTGGGGCTCCCCCTCCGCACCCGCCCGGCCCGCCCGGCCCGGCCCTGTGCCGATGGTAGCCGGGCGGTCACCCGCGGTGGGGCGGAACGGCGAGAAGGGTCCGGCGGTCCCGGCCCGCTCAGTCCTTGCGCTGGCGGTACGCCTCCTCGGCCGCGTCCAGGACCGCGGCGAGGTCGCCGCCGGCGGTGGCCGTCGCGACCGCGGCCACCGCGCCCTCCACGAACGGTGCGTCGGCGAACCGGACCGGGAACGGCAGTCCGTGCTCGTCCGCGTCGGAGAGCAGGGCCCGGACGGTGGTCACCGCGCTGCCGAGGTCGGCGAGCATCACCACGCCGTGCCCCTGGTCGACCCGGCGGGTGGCGGCGGACACCAGGACGGCGCTGATGCCCGGACCGGAGTCCGGGTCGCCGCCGGTCGCGGCGACCGGGGAGGGGGAGTCGGTACCGGCCAGCGCGAGCGCCAGGGCGCGTACCGCGGCGGCCAGCTCCTGGCTGTGCGAGACCAGGACGACCCCGACCCGTCCGTGCAGGGGCGGCCGGCCGGGGGCCGACCGGGGCAGCGGGGTGCGCGCGGGCGGGGTGCGAGGCGCCGGGGGGTGGGCCGAGGGGGCCTCGGAGATGGGGATGACATCGGCGCTGGTGCCGTCCCGGCGGCTCATCGGCTGCTCCTGGGGGCGTCGGGGTGCGGGCCCTCCTCACTCTGGCAGCTCGGGCGCCGCCCGGCGGGGCGGGACACGCTCCGGACGGGGCGCCCGGCCCGATCGACGGACGCTTTCCGGCCGTGGGTCCTGGGGGTGTGTGCGCCGCGGCCTGATCCGACGCGACTTCGCTCCCATCCCCTAGCACAGCGCGGCGGCCCGCGGGGCCCGCCGGCGGAGCGTCGCCCCCGGTCGGGGGAGTCCTCGGCAACCCGCTGACCGGGGCGGCGGCGGTGACTAGGCTGGCCTCGAAAGCCGTCGGGAGGAGACCAGTAATGGCAGCCAATATCGGGACTGACGTGGAGTCGGCCGTGGGCACGGGCGTCGAGGTGCCCGCACCGTCGCCGGAGCTCGCGCCGAGCGGGAAGCCGAAGGTGGACTTCACCGGGGCGACCTGGCTGTGCAGCAGTCAGGGGGTCGGGGATGTCCAGATCGCGTTCGTGGACGGCTACATCGGCATGCGGGACGGCCGCCAGGAGGACGGGCCGGTCCTGGTGTTCACGCCGGGCGAGTGGCGGGCCTTCGTGCTCGGCGCCCGGGACGGCGAGTTCGACCTCACCTGAGGCCCGCCCGGCCCGCCCGACCCGCCTGATCGCCCGTCCTGGCCGCCGCGGACCGGCCGGGAAGCAGGGAGGGAAGTGCCGGAACGGGTCCCGTGGGGGGCCCGTTCCCATCTTGTGATCAGCCTTGAGCGTACCCGGTCATAAATTCTGTTGACTGTTAGACAAGCGCAGCTCAGAGTATGAGCACAGGCAGACGCCGTGCCCACCGCCCCCACGCGGCCAGACACGGCGCCTGCTGTGCAGCCCGGCAGTCACGCCGGACCTGCCTCCCAGTCATCCCCTGCGCACCGGGGGTGCGTTGGCCGGTCCCGGCCCACGAGGGGCCGGCAGTCGCCGGGAGGCTGACACCGCTGCCGAGAGCGACTCGACGTCGGTGCCGGGTGCTCGGGACCCGCACGCCCCCACGCGGCGGCGTCCCGAGCAGATCCGCGGGAGCGACGGGCCGGGGCCCCGCGGACCTTGCTTGTGTGGCTTCGAACTGCTGGCTTGTGTGCTGTGCTGTGTGCGACGACGAAGCTGGGTGCTCGGCGGATCGGCACGACGATGTGCACAGTGAGGGATACGCGTGTAGGGCCGCGTTGCGACATGCCGTCCCCCCGAAGGGTGAAACCCAGAACGGCTGTCGTGCTGAACCGAACGTAGCCCGGACGGTTGCTCAGAGTCAACATTGGTCTCTGAGCGTGGATCTCCGTCCAGCGCCCCACCCACCCCGCGAGAGTGGTGTGCCGGGCACGTACGATGTTCCCATGTCTTTTCTCCGCCGTCGCTCCGGACAGCCCACCGGCCCGGACTTCGACGTGCTCGCCATGGACCCGGGCGACTGGCCCGGTGACTTCGGCGCGGCCATGATGACCGGCCCGGACGGCTCCTGTCAGGGGATTTTCCTCCGCTACGACCTGTTCGGAGGCAGAGGCCCGGCGATGTTCATCGGCAACCTCCCCGAGGGCTCGCCGGCCCGCGAGACCGGGGACGAGGTGCCCTTCGAGGTCCGGCAGCTGCTCGCGGCGCTGGAGAACGAGGAACCGGTCGAGTTCGTCTCGGCGGAGGACTTCCCGGTGATGCTCGGGGACGACCTGCTGATCGTGAAGAAGGTCAAGGTCAGCGAGGGCCGGGTGTTCTGCTCGCAGTTCGGCCGCAGCGACGGCGTCCAGGTCACCATCGCCTCCTGGGACCGACCGATTTCGGACGACCTCTACCAGCTGCTCAAGCCGCTCCCGGCGGACATGTTCCAGCAGGGCTGACCGGCACTCCCGCGGCGGCGCGGCCGGGGCCGTTCCGGGCTCCGGGCACTGCTTGACGGTTTCGATCATCGCTTCGTACAGTCGCGAACATGTCGTGCCGTCTCCCGCTGCTGACCCGTCGCAGCTACCTGGACCTGCGGCGCACCGCAAGCGCGGCGTGTCCGGGCCACTGAGGGGGATTCGTCCCCGAGGCGGCGGGTGCCCGGCCGAGTGGCCGGCGCCGATCCGGGGGCGGGTGTTGCGCTGACTTCCGGGGCCGTCCACCGGTACCGCGCGCCCGTCCGGCGTGCCGCCCGCACTTGCCGAGCCCACGCTGCCGCCCGGAGGCACCAGCACCATGACCACCACCGCTGCCGATCAGTCGCCCGTCGCCGCCGCCCTGGCCGGGCTGCCCCGGGTCGTGGACCTGCTGGCGGCCCGCGCCGAGGAACACGACCGCGACGCCACCTTCCCCTACCAGGGCATCGAGGCGGTGCACGAGGCCGGTCTGCTCACCCTCACCGTCGGACAGCGGTACGGCGGCCCCGGCGGCACGCTCGCCGACACCGTCCGGGTGCTCGCCCAACTCGGCCGGGGGGACGCCTCGGTGGCCGTGGTCACCGCCTTCACGCTGCTGCAGCACGCCGAGCAGGCCCGGGTGGCCGCCTGGCCGGCGGCCGGCTACCGGCGGCTGCTCACCGAGTCCCGCCGGGGGCCCGCCCTGGTCAACACCCTGCGCGCGGAGCCGGGCGGCCAGGGCGGCGCCCAGCCGGCCACGGTGGCCCGGCGGGACGGTGACGGCTGGCTGCTCAGTGGCCGAAAGACGTACTGCGCCGGTGCCGAGGCGCTGGCCTGGATGGCCGTCACCGCACGGACCGAGGAGCCGGTGCCGCGGATCGGCACCTTCCTGGTGCGCGGGGACAGCGAGGGCATCGAGGTCGACCCGACCTGGGACCAGCTCGGCCTGCGGGCCAGCGCCAGCCACGACGTCGTCCTGGACGCCGTCCGGGTGCCGGGCGAACTCGCGCTCGGACTCACCGCCCCGAGGAGCAACGGCCCGAGGACCACCGGCCGGGCCGGCGGGCCCGCCCGCGCCGGAACCGCGCCGTCCGGTGTCGAGGCCAAGGGTGTCGAGGCCAGGGGCGTCGAGGCCGGCGGCATCGAGGACGCGGGTGCCGCGGCCGCGGCACCCGCCGCCGAACTCACCCGCGCCTGGCACGATCTGGCCCTGTCCGCGGTCGCCCTCGGGGTCGCCCGCGCCGCCGAGCAGTGGCTGGTCCGCTTCCTCCACCAGCGCACTCCGGCCAACCTCACCGAGCCGCTCGGCAGCCTGCCCCGGTACCGCTGCGCGCTGGGTGAGATCGAGGCCCAGCTGATCGGCGCCGAGGAACTGGTCAACGGACTGGCACCGCGGGTGGACCGGGCCGAACCGGACGCCGTCGCCCGGACCGGTCCGGCGCAACTGCTCGCCACCCGGGCGGCGATAGCGGCCGTCCAGCAGGCGGTCTCGCTCACCGGCAACCCCGGCCTGAGCCGGCGTCACCCGCTGGAGCGCTATCTGCGGGACGTGCTCAGCAGCCGTGTCCACTTCGCCCCGGACGAGGCCGTCCTGGACGCCGCCGGCCGGGCCGCCCTGGAGCGCGAGCGGCGCCTCTGACCGGCCGGGCCCCGCTACGGCCCGAACGGCCCGGGCCCCGACCGATCGTGCGCGAGCGGTCGGGGCCCGGGCCGTTCGCCCGGCTCAGCGGGTGCCGACGGCGGCGCGGACGGCCCGGCGGGCCAGCGCCGCGTCGTCGTAGAGCCGGCGGATCATGATCCGCTGCTCCTCGCCGGCGCCGGGCACGTCGTACAGCCGGATCTCCCGCATCAGCACGAGCACCAGGTTCACCAGGAACGCGTCCCGGGCCAGTGTGCCGCCGCTCTGCGCGAGTTGGCTGATCTGCCGGCGGGCGGCGGTGTCCCCGGAGAGGACGCTCCAGAGCACGGCCAGGTCGTAGCCCGGCAGGTACCAGCCGGCCTGCTCCCAGTCGACCAGGACCGGCCCGGAGGGCGCCAGCAGCATGTTGCTGAGCAGGGCGTCGCCGTGACAGAGCTGGAGCGGTGCGTGGCTCAGGCCGTGCAGCAGGCCGCGCAGATCGCCGGCGTCCCGGTCGGTGAGCTGCCCCACCGAGTGGTAGCGGGCGATCTCCACCTGGTAGTCCAGCCGTGGCTGGAAGACGTCGGTCGGCGGCCGCCACAGGTTGAGCGTGCGGACCGCGCCGAGCAGCGCCCGCACCTCGCCCGGGGTCGGCGCGTTGGCGGGGTGGCGCTCCCGGGCGGCGGGCCGGCCGGGCACGCGCTCCATGACGAGCACGCAGCGGTCGTGGTCGGCCGCGACCAGCCGGGGCAGCCGCACCGGCGGGCGGTGCCGGACGAAGGCGCGGTAGACCGCGACCTCGTGGTGGAAGTCGGCCACCAGCTGCTCGAAGTACTCGCTCCGCACCGCCTGCGGGGCCAGGCACTTGGCGACCACCGGCGCGCGCCCGATGGTGCCCGCCACCAGGATGTGGCGGCTCCCCTCGCGCAGCACCTGGCGCGGGGTGAAGGCGGGGCATATCCGGGCGACACCCGCCAGCGCGGCCCGTACGGCCGGGGTCTGCAGCGCCGCCGGGTCGATCCGCTCGGGGGCACCGGGCTGACCGGGCCGCATCGGCGGGCGGAGCATCCGGCCGTCGCCGGGCCGGACGGCCGGCATCCGGGCGCCCGGCGGCAGGACGGACTCGGGGGCGCGCAGCCCCAGCGCCGTCCGGGCGGCCTGGCCCCGCGCGTCCGTGGTCCGGCCGTCGGCGCCGCGCGGCACCGCGGGGCGGCTCGGCGGCAGCTGCTTCGGACCGGGACGGCCGGCGGCCGCGCCCGGGGGGCGCAGCGCGGTGCGGGTCGCGGTCGGCGTGGGGGAGGTCGCGGAGGAGTACATGGGGTGAGGGTGGTCCCTTTCTGTCCGTCGGCGGGTGCGCCCCGCGGTGCGGGGAGGGCCGGTGCCGCGTGCTTGCTGGCGTGACGGCGGCCCTGTCTCGGTGCGGTGGGTGGAGCGCGGGCGCCGGGCACGGACGCGGGGGCCGGAGCCCCTTGCTTCGGCGGTGACCCGGTCGTTCCGCACCCTGGGGAATGCGGACGACCGGACTGCCGTGGCCGTGCCCGGCGCCCCCGCGCCACCCGGCCGCGCCACCCCCTCGGGTGAGGACCGGGGACGCCCCGTGACACGGTCGGGGGAGCACCCCCACCTGCCCGGGGCGCCGCCCGACCCGAGGGGCGAGGTGGCGCACCTCTACATCACACCCGGACGGCACTGGTTAGTAATGTGGCGGACCCTGGCGAAGCCTGGCGAATGCTCGCCTGGCACATGACGGAGCATCTAGCCTGAACCAGCCGAGGAACCTGGGGGCTTCACGTGAGCAGGGGACCCAACACCCGACTCGCCGATCTGTTCGTCCTGGCCGGATGGTCGAAGGGCGAGCTCGCACGGCTGGTCAACCGGCGTGGTGCGGCCATGGGAGAGCAGCAGCTGTCCACCGACACCTCGCGGGTCCGGCGCTGGATCGAGCACGGAGAGATCCCGCGCGATCCGGTGCCGAGGGTACTGGCGTCCGTGTTCACGGAGCGGCTCGGCCGTGTCGTCACCATTGAGGACCTCGGTCTGGAACGACACCGGCCCACCAGGACCGGAGCGGCGCAGTCCGCAGCACATCCATGGGAGCCGGATCGTACGGCCGCGGTCCTCACCGAGTTCACGGGAATGGACCTCATGCTCAACCGACGTGGATTGGTGGGTGCGGGCGCCGCGCTCACGGCCGGGGCGGTCATCGCCGACACTCTCAAGGGCTGGCTGGGCGGGGACGCCGTCGCGTACGCGGCCGCCGCGCCGGGCCCCCGGCAGGTGGTCACCCAGGGCGGGGCCCGCCCGGTGGTGGACGTGTACGACGCGGGCCCGGTCGGGCTCGACGAGGTGGAGGCACTGGAGCGCTCGGTCCAGGTGTTCCGCGCCTGGGACGCGGCGCGCGGCGGCGGCCTCCAGCGCAAGGCGGTGGTGGGACAGCTCAACGAGGTGGGCGGGCTGCTGACGCACCGCCACGGCCAGGCCGTGGAGCAGCGGCTCTGGCTGGTCGCGGCCAACCTCGCGGTGCTGGCCGGCTGGATGTCGCACGACGTCGGCCTGGAGTCGACCGCGCAGAAGTACTTCATGATCGCCGCCGAGTCGGCCAAGGAGGCCGGCGACCGCCCCCGGGCCGGTGAGGCGATCTCCCGGGCCGCCCGCCAGATGGTGCACCTGGGCCGCGCCGACGACGCGATCGACCTGATGGCCGCGGCCCGGGCGAGCGGCGGCCGGGTGCTGCCCAGAACCCGGGCGATGCTGAACACCGTGGAGGCCTGGGCGCACGCCTCGGTCGGACACTCGCAGGACACCCGGCGGCTGCTCGGCGAGGCCGAGGACCTCTTCGCCGAGGACATGTCCGAGCCGCCGCCCTCCTGGATGCAGCTCTTCGACGAGGCCGAGCTGCGCGGGATGCAGGCGCTGGTGCTGCGCACCCTGGCCGAGCACGATCTGACGGCCGCTCCGGAGGCGCGCCGCCAGGCCGAGCGGGTGATCAAGCTGCGCGAGGGCACCGGTCAGCTGCGTTCGGCGCTGTTCGACCGGATCACGCTCGCCTCGGTGCACTGGCTCAGCGGGGAGCCCGACGCGGCGGAGCTCCAGGCCAAGATGGTGATGAACCTGATCGGCCAGAACTCCTCGCACCGCACCTGGGACCGGTTGCGCGAGATGTACCGGCTGACCGCCCGGTACCGGGGGCTGCCGGTGGTGGACGAGCTGCGGGTGGAGCTCGGGCGGGAGTTGCGGCAGGCGGACGCCAAGAACCGGCCCAGGTTCGCCTGAGCCGGCCGCGGTCCGTCCGAGCCGCCGGTGCTCCGGGCGTTCGGGGCTGTGAGCCGCCCGGAACTGTGAGCCGTCCGGGGCTGTGAGCCGTCCGGGGCCCGGCGTCGGCCGGGGGCGGCATGCGTCAGCCGGGGTCGGCGGGGCGCAGCAGCATCCGCAGCGCCGTCACGGTGCCGTCGTTCCCGAGGACCGGCTCGCCCGCGCACTCCACCGTGGTGCGGGCACCGTCGGGGTGGCTGACCTGGAGGGTGCCGAAGGCGTGGCGGCCGTGCACCAGGGCGTCGGTCATCATCCGGCGCAGCTGCGGCCGGTCCGCCTCGGCGAGCCGGTCGGGCAGCCGGTCGAGGCTGAGCGGTCCGTGCCCCGGGTCGCAGCCGAGCAGCCGGTACACCTCGGCGGACCACCGGACGTCGTCGGTGAGGAGGTCCCACTCGGCGGAGCCGACCACGGGACCGGAGTGCGCCTGCGTCGTGCCGTCCACTCTGCCGCCCACCGACCCGTCGTCCGCCCCGGTGTCCGTCCGTCGGGCATCGCTGCGGCGGGCGGCCCGGCGGGCGGCAGTGGCAGGCATGCTCATGGCGATTCCATCGGGTCGAGGCCGGCGCCGGGCCGGCGGAGAGGGAGGTGGGGAGGGTGGCCGCAGGGTGGCCGTGAGGTGGGAAGCTGTCAAGCAGTGAGAAGACTGTCGCACAGCGGAGTCACCCTCGTGGGGGATTTGAGCAGATCTCTGGCAAAATTCCCCCGGCATATGCCACTGCGGCAGGAGGGTCGATCGCCCTGTGTGCGGCGAGGTGTCCGAGGCGGTAACCTTCGGTGATTCCGGCGCCCGGGCGCCCACCGCAGTACCGACCACCGACCCCGGCGACGGAAATCCCGTTGCCACTACGACCGCCGCAACGGATGCTGACCTCATGTTCGAGCCAGTGATAGCACCCAGTGCCAGCCTCCTCGGCCTCCTTCAGCGAGGCCGCGGTGACGGGCAGCTCCACGCGCTGGCCGCCGACCGTACCGACGCCATCGCCGCGCTCCAGGAGTGCGTCACCAGGGACCCGAGAGCCGACTGGCAGGTCGAGAACCGCTCCCTCTACTACGCGCGCCTCTACATGGAACTGGAGGCGCCGCTCGACGGCATCGAGGACCACCTCCACGACCCGGAGGACCTCCTCGACGACGACGAGTACCGCACCGGTCTCGCCCTGTCCGTCCTGGGCCACCTCGCCGCGTACGGCCGGCGCGACGCGCTGCTGATGCTGCGCGAGTACGCCGCCACCGGCACCAACTGGGCCTGGGCGCTGGACGAGCTCGCGCTGCGCGACGACGACCGCGGCCTGCTGCTGCTCGGTACCGCGGTGCTGGACCGGTTCCCGCCGGGCCCCGAGGGCGACGCCGAGCTGCGTGAGTTCATCCGCGGCGCGTACGAGCCACGGCCGTGGCGGCTCTGGGCGGCCTACCACCCGCGGGTCGCGGCGGCGAGCGAGCAGTCCCCGTTCGACCTCTGGCAGCGCCAGGTGAACCGCACCGGCGTGACCCCGGGCTGGTCCACCGCCGACGTGCTCGTCTGGGCCGACCAGGGCGAGCTCGGCGGCCTCGGCGCCGCCGCCTTCGCCGGCCGGCCCGACCGCTCGGAGCCCGCCCGCGACGGCGGTGATCCCGCCGGCCCCGATGCCGTGGACCGCAGGGCCGCCGCCGCCGCCCGCTGCCTGGCCGCCGTGGTCCGCCCCGAGGACCGCCCCGCCGTGCTGGAGGCCGCGCGGAACGGACTGCCCGGTGCCCGCCGGGCCGCCCTGCGCTACCTGGTCGACCAGCGGGACCCGGCCGCCGCCGGCCTGATCGAGGCCGCCGCCGCCGATGTCGACGACCGGACGGTGCGCGCCGCCCTGGAACTGATCGGCCGGATGCGCGGCCCCGAGGCGCTGGCCCATGCCCGCCGCTGGGCCGACCCGGCCACCGGCGGCGCGGACAGCGCCCTCGGCGAGGCCGCCGTCCAACTGCTCGCCGACGCCGGGGAGCCCGGCGACGCGGCGCTCGTGGTGGCCGGGCTGCGCCGCTGGATCTCGGTCCGCGGGGTCGGCGGCCCCGGGCTGGGGTCGCTGGTCGACGGTGCGGGGCGGCTTGCCGCCGCCGAGGCCGTCCCCGTCCTGCGCCACATCTACGGCGAGGCCGCCTCCTCCGAGCTGCGCGGCCGGGCCGCCCGCGCGCTCGCCGCGACCGACGTGGCCTTTCCCGAGGGCCCGGCCGTCGAGTGCCTCTGGGACTGCGAGGAATCCACCCGTGAGCTCGCCGCGAGGCACGTCGCCACCACCGGCGACGCCCGCGTGCTGGAGCGCCTGCGCCGCCTCGCGGCCGACCCGGCCGAGGAGGCCGAGGTCCACGCCGCCGTGCGCGGCCGGCTGACCGCCGCCCGCGAGCGAAGTCGGTAGGACCCCCCGACACCACACCCGGGGCGACACCCCGATCCCGGGTACGACGAAGCGGGCCGGGCACCAGATCAGGTGCCCGGCCCGCTTCGTCGTACCCGGGAGGTCATCGGTGGAACCGCGTTCTATTTCACCACGCCGGCGTCGGCCGCCAGGGTGCCGGTGCTGACCAGGACGATGATCAGAATGCCCAGCGCCACCCGGTACACCACGAACGGCATGAAGCTGTTGTTCGAGATGTACTTCAGGAACCACGCGATCGCCGCGTAGCCGACCGCGAAGGCGATCAGGGTGGCCAGGATGGTCGGCCCCCAGGCCGGTGAGGGGCCCTCGCCGATCTTGGTCAGCTCCAGCAGGCCGGAGGCCAGCACGGCCGGGATGGCGAGCAGGAACGAGTACCGGGCGGCCGCCTCGCGGCTGTAGCCGAGCAGCAGCCCGGCGCTGATGGTGCCGCCGGAGCGGGAGACGCCGGGGATCAGCGCGAGTGCCTGCGCCATGCCGTAGGCGGCGGCGTGCGGCAGGGTCAGGTCGGTGATCGGCTTGGCGTGCCGGACGGCCCGGGTCCGGTCGGCCACCGCCAGGATCAGGCCGAAGACGATCAGCGTGGTGCCGATGATCCGCAGGTCGCGGAGGTTGGTCTCGATGGTGTCCTGGAACAGCTTGCCGAGGATGCCGATCGGCAGCGTGCCGATGATCACGAACCAGCCCATCCGGGCGTCCTGGTGCGAGCGCAGCGCCGGACGGAACAGCGAGAGCGTCCAGGTCTTCACGATCGAGGCGATGTCCCGGCGGAAGTAGATCAGCACGGCGGACTCGGTGCCGAGCTGGGTCACGGCGGTGAACGCCGCACCCGGGTCGTCCCAGCCCAGCAGGGCCGAGAAGACCCGCAGGTGGGCACTGGAGGAGATCGGCAGGAACTCGGTGAGCCCCTGGATCAGGCCGAGGACGGCTCCGTGGAACCAGTCGATCACCGGACACCCGCCCGGGGTATCCGTCGCTCGATGAGCATCAGCGGTCCTTGTAGGTCGGTGCGGGAGCATGCCGTCGGCATGCACGGGGCACATGCCGATGGCATGCGAACCGCCGGGTCCGCCCGGCGCTCGGGCTGCGCGGGCCCGGCGCGCGCCTGATGCTACGCGGTGAAGGTGACAGCCTCGCTTCCGCCCCCGTTCCGGCCTGCCCGGTCCGGGAGTGGCCCGGCTCCGCTCAGCGCGGGACGGGGCGGGCTCGGACCCAGGTCCGGTCCTCGGTCAGGTGGGCGTCCACGGCCAGCCCCGCCTCGGCCAGGGCCCGCTCGAACGCGGCGGTGTCGAGCGGGCGGGACAGGAAGGTCTGGGTCCAGCGCGCGTCCGGGAACTCGTACTCGACGTGCACCGAGTTCACGCCGTCCCCGACCGGGGTGACCGACGCCACCCGCACCAGCCCGTCCCGGCCCAGCGGGCGCTCGCGCGGCACGTCGCGCATCCAGTCCTCGCCCTCGCGCTGCAGCAGCACCAGGCCGTCGTCCGCGACGTGCCGCCGGCAGGTGTCCAGCAGCCCGCGCCGGACGGCCGGGTCGCCGGCGTGCACCAGGAAGGAGGCGAGCAGGACGACGTCGAACCGCTCGTCGAGGTCCAGCCGCTCGATCGGGCTGCGCACCGTCCGGGCGCCCCGGACCCGGGCCAGCATCTCGGCGGACTCGTCCACGGCCGTCACCGTGAAGCCGAGGTCGAGCAGGGGGTGGGTCATCCGGCCCACCCCGCAGCCCAGCTCCAGGATGCGGGCTCCGGCGGGGACCGCCTTTCTGATCACCTCGGGCTCGCCGTTCAGCGGCAGCCGCTCGTACATCTCCACCGCGCACCCGTCCGGGGTGATCGGGCCCGGTCCGGTTCCCTGGTACCCGTTGCGTCGTTCATCGGCCATGCGTCCCATCGGAGCACGGGCGGGCTGGACGGGGAAGAGGGCGACGCGGTGCCCGAACTGCTTGCTACATACCCCTGGGGGGTATATGTTCGGTGACGACGAACCGAGGGGCACGGAGCAAGCGGAGGACGACATGGCGCATCCCGCACAGCACGAGCGCGGACACCTGCACCAGCACGCCGAGCACGGCCACGGCCACGCCGGCCACGAGACGCACGCCGGCCACGCCGGCCACGGCCGCCACGGTGGTCACGACGACGGTGGGGCGAGCTGGCGGACCGCCGCCCAGGCGACCCTGCACTGCCTCACCGGCTGCGCCATCGGCGAGATCCTGGGCATGGTCCTCGGCACCGCCTTCGGCCTGCACAACGGTGCGACCGTGGTGCTCTCGGTGCTGCTGGCCTTCGTCTTCGGCTACGCCCTGACCATGCGCGGTGTGCTGAAGGCCGGGCTGGACGTCCGCGCCGCCGTCAAGCTCGCGCTGGCCGCCGACACCGTGTCGATCCTGGTCATGGAGCTGATCGACAACACCGTGATGGTCACCGTGCCGGGGGCGATGGACGCGGGCCTCGGCGACGCGCTGTTCTGGGTCGCGCTGGCGGGCTCGCTGGCCCTCGCGTTCACCCTGACCGTGCCGGTCAACAAGTGGATGATCGGCCGGGGCCGCGGCCACGCGGTCGTCCACGCCCACCACCAGCACTGACCACGAGCGGGTTCGCCCCCGTCTCCCGGGTTCGGCCGGGAGACGGGGGCCGCGGTGTCCCGGGTCAGGCCCGGTCGAGGGCGGTCAGGGTCTCGCGCAGCCAGGCCAGCTCGGCCTCGGTGGTGGCGCGGGCGATCAGCAGCATCCCGCGTCGGAACGGGTCACCGAACTCCTCGGCGCCCACCGGGCGGGCGCCGTCGTAGAAGAAGCTGGCCGGCTCGCTGAGGAAGGCGAGCCGGCGGCGCAGCACGGCGGCCTGTGCCCGCGGGTCGTCGTCGAGGTGGCGCAGGAAGGCCAGCACGGTGAACCAGCGGTTCTCGTCGCTGATGTCCAGGTCCTCCGGGGTGCGGAGCCGGTCGAGCAGCGCGGTCCGGCCGGCGTCGGTGAGGTGGAGGGTGTGCCGGGGCGCCGCCGCCGTACCCGGTTCGGTCGTACGGACCAGCAGGTCGTCGGCCTCCAGGCGTTTGATCGCCGGGTAGAGCGTGCCGTCGCTGATCGGCCGGACGTGTCCGGTGAGTGCGGCGAGATGGCGGCGCAGCTCATAGCCGTGCAGTGGCCGGTCGCGGAGGAACCCGAGGATCGCGAGCTTCAGCATGGGGCCACTCTCTCAGATCGGGCTGCGTTAACTCGCTGTCGCTATACCTCGTCGCCGAGGTATGGTCCTTCCGTCGCGATGAGCCGCGGCGCCCCGCCGGCCGGGCGTCCGGCCCCGCGTCAGCCCTGCTCTGCCCTGCCCCGAGAAGGAGTACGACCATGCGCCAGGCCATCGTCACCCCGAGCGAGGACCGGATCCGCTGGGTGGAGGTGCCCGGTGCCGAGCCGGCCCGGGTCTATCTGCACGGCCTCGGAGCCAGCTCGCCCGTCTACTTCGCCGGTGCGGCGGCCCACCCGCTGCTGGCCGGGCGCCGCTCGCTCCTGCTGGACCTGCTGGGCTTCGGCATCAGCGACCGGCCCACCGACTTCCCGTACACGCTGGAGGCCCACGCCGACGCGGTGGCGGCGGCGCTCGACGAGGCCGGGCTGGCGGAGGTCGAGCTGGTCGGGCACAGCATGGGCGGCGCGGTGGCGATCGTCCTCGCCCACCGGCACCCCCGGCTGGTCGCGAACCTCCTCCTGGTCGACGCCAACCTCGATCCGATCACGCCGGTCCGCCGCCCGGGCAGCAGCGGGATCGCGACCTTCGGCGAGGAGGAGTTCCTGGCCGGCGGCCGGGAGGAGGTGCGGAGGTGGGTCGGGCCGCTCTGGTGGTCCACGATGCGGCTGGCCGGTCCCGAGGCCCTCCACCGCAGCGCCGTCCACACCGCCCGGGGCACCGTGCCGACCATGCGCGAGACCCTGCTGGACCTGGAGATCCCCAGGACGTTCCTCCACCCGCAGGCCGACGGCGAGCTGCCGGGGGCGGAGCGGCTGCGGGCGTCGGGGGTCGAGGTGGTGGCGGTCCCGGACTGCGGCCACAACATCATGTTCGACAACCTGGACGGGTTCGCCGCGATCGCCGCCACCGCGCTGGCCCGTCGAGCCTGAGGCCGCCCTGCCCTGTCCTGCCCCTTCGCCGGGTGGCCGCGCGCCCTGGCCGGCGATCGATCCGAAACCGCTCGCCGAGACCCGGGCTTCGAGCTGCTGCCGGCCCTCCGCGACCGCCGGGCCGGCCTCGCCGCCACCGCCGACCTCTCGCGCGTCCTGCACCGCCGACTCGACGCGATGACCGATGCCCGTGCGAGCGCCCGGACCCTCACCCGCGTCCTCCGGAACGCGCTCCGGGAGGTCGAGGAGGCCGCTGCTGACTTCCACTCAAAGCGCTGTCTCCGACGCCTCGTTGACCAGGCGGACCCGACGTGAAGGACGCTGCCCGGGGTCAGTAGGATCCACCCGTCCCAGGGGAGGAGACGGGTGTGGGTGCCGACTGGTGCGAGCGGTGCGAGATGTCGTGGTGCGATTGCCCGGCCGACGGGTCGGTGCCGCGACTCGACCGTGCGATGGCGGTGCTGGGTGCCACCTGGGCGGGCTGGCCGACCGGGGCGACGGCCATCGTCTCGCCCACCGGCTACGCCCATCTGCCGGGGTGCTTCCATCTCACGGAGAGCGTCCTCGCCGCGCCCCGGTACGGCTGGGTGACCGAGCCGGTGTCCGGCCACCACGTCACCCGTGCGCAGCCCCTGCGGGCCACCGCGGACAACCGCGACCGGATCGCCACCAAGTCCTGCCCGACCTGCTTCGAGTGAGCCGCCCGGGGGTGGGCGCCGGGCCCTGTCGACGGCCCCGCGCTCACCCCCGCGGCAGGACGAACCGCAGTGGCGTCCCGGGGCGGGCCTGGGCGGCCGCGGCGAGGTCCGCGGGCGGCACGACGCCCACGACGGGGTAGCCGCCGGTGGTGGGGTGGTCGGCCAGGAAGACCACCGGCCGTCCGTCCGGCGGGATCTGGACGGCGCCCAGCACCATGCCCTCGCTGGGCAGTTCACCGCTGACGGCCCGGCCGACCGGCGGGCCGTCGGTGCGCAGCGCGATCCGGTTGCTCGCCGCCGCCACCCGGTACCGGTCGCGGGCCAGCCGGGCGACCGCGTCCGGTGCGAACCAGTCGGCACGCGGCCCCGGCCGCAGCCGCAGCACCAGCTCGGTCGGGGGAGCGGGCAGGGGCACCAGGTCGGGCGCGGGCCGGTGGGGCGGGGGAGGCCCGACCGGCAGCACGTCGCCGACGGCCAGTGGCGCCGGGCCCAGCCCCGAGAGCAGGTCGGCCGAGCGGCTGCCGAGCACCGGGGGCACCGCGATCCCGCCCGCCACCGCGAGGTAGCCCCGTACGCCGTGGGTGGCGGCGCCGACCTCCACCAGGGCGCCGTCGGGGACGACGACGGGCGCGCCCCAGGCGGCGGGCCGCCCGTCCACCAGGACGGCGGCGGGCGCGCCGGTGACGGCGACGACGGCCGGCCCGTGCGCGCGCAGGGCGACCCCGCCGAGGGTGGTCTCCAGCGCGGCCGCGCCGGGCCCGTTGCCGACCAGGCGGTTGGCGGCGCGCAGCGCGGGCTCGTCGAGCGCGCCGGCCCGGGGCACGCCGAGGTGGGCGACGCCGCGCCGCCCGAGGTCCTGCACGGTGGTCAGCGGCCCGGGCCGGACGACCGCCAGCGACCGGTCGGCCGAGGGCCCGCCGGGCGCCGTCACCCGGCACCGCCGCGCACCGCGGTGAAGCGGACCCGCACACCCGGGGCCAGCAGGGCGGCCGGCTCCCGGGAGGGGTCCCAGAGCGGGAGGCCGGTGCGGCCGAGGAGCTGCCAGCCGCCGGGGGAGGAGCGCGGATAGACGCCGGTGTAGGGGCCGGCCAGGGCGACCGAGCCGGCCGGGACGGAGCTGCGGGGGGAGGCCCGGCGCGGCGTCCCGTACTGCCGCGGCAGGCCGGTGAGGTAGCCGAAGCCGGGGGCGAAGCCGCAGAAGGCGACCACGTACTCGGGCGCGGTGTGGATCCGGACGGCCGCCTCGGGGGAGACCTCCCAGAGCGCCGCGACCTCGGCCAGGTCGGCGCCGTCGTAGACGGTCGGCACCTCCAGCAGGGGGCCGGGGGCGGCGCCGGCCGCCGTGGGGCGGGCGGTGCGCAGCAGGGCGGTGAGCGCCCGGACGTCGGCCACGCCGTCGAGCAGGACGGTCCGCGCGGCCGGGACGATCTCCTCCACCGGGGTCAGCTCACCCGCCGCCTGCCGTTCGCGCAGCCAGCCGTACAGCGCGCCGACCTCGGCCGTCCCGGCGACCTCGACCAGCAGCGCCCGCTCGCCGACCGCCCGGACCAGGAGTGCGTCGCCGACCGGGGCGCCCGGGGGCCCGCCGGCGGGCGCGCCGCCCGCGGGGCCCGCCGTCCCGCCGCCGGTCGTCACGCGAAGGGCTCCACCCGCACGCCCGCCGAGGCGAGCGCGCCGCGGATCCGCCAGGCCAGCTGGGCGGCCCCGGGAGTGTCACCGTGCACGCACAGCGAGCGCGCCTCGACGCCGATCGGCTCGCCCCCGACGGCCTCGACCACGCCGTCCCGGGCCATCGCGACCGCGCGCGTGATGACCGTCTCGGGGTCGTGGATGACGGCGTCCGGTTCGCTGCGCGGCACCAGGGTGCCCGCCCAGGTGTAGGCGCGGTCGGCGAACGCCTCGGCGACCACCGGGAGCCCGACGCCCTCGGCGACCGCCAGCAGCCGCGAGCCGGGCAGGCCGAGCACCGGGAGCGGGCCGTCGCAGACCGCCCCGGCCCGCAGCACGCCCGCGACCACCGCCTCGGCCTGTTCGGCGTCGGTCACCACCCGGTTGTAGAGGGCGCCGTGCGGTTTGACGTAGGAGACCCGGGAGCCCGCCGCGCGGGCGAATACCTGGAGGGCGCCGATCTGGTAGGCGATCTCGTCGGCCAGCTCCTCCGGAGGGACGTCCATCGCCCGGCGGCCGAAGCCGGCCAGGTCCCGGTAGGAGACCTGGGCGCCGATCCGTACGCCGCGCTCGGCGGCCAGCGCGCAGACCCGCCGCATGGTGGACGGATCTCCCGCGTGGAAGCCGCAGGCGACGTTGGCGCTGGTCACCACGGAGAGCAGGGCCTCGTCGTCGGTCAGCGTCCAGCGTCCGAACCCCTCGCCGAGGTCCGCATTGAGATCGATCACCGCATCGGCCACGCCCGTCCGCCTCCCAGCAGCTGTTGAGCCAGATCGTAGGGCCTACGCGTGACGGCCGTCGCCGCTGCCCGGGTCGCTGCCGGGTGCACGGGTGGGAGCGCCGCCCGGGCGTCCCCCGGACGGCTCAGCCGGCGACGGTGGCGGCGCCGGCGGCCCGGTCCAGCGGCCGGAGCGCGCGCAGCACGACCAGCAGCGGCAGCACGCCGACGATGCCGAACGACATGTCGATGAATCGCCAGTACAGCGGGATGCCCCGGAGCGGTCCGCAGACCAGTGCCAGCGGGATGACGCCCGCGCAGGCGAGGACGGCCCACCGGACGACCCAGATGTTGCGGACCGGGTCCTTGATCGGCCCCCAGAACGCGGCCGCGATGACCAGGTGCGCGAAGGCCAGCCAGTCGGTGCCGTAGGCCAGGAAGGGGTAGCGGGCACCGGTGTCGGCGACGCCGTCGCGGATCCGCTCGATCCACTCCAGGAGGCCCGGCAGGTGGTCGGTGACCGGGGCCGCCGGGCCGGTCGCGAGCTCGGCCAGCCAGCGGGTCTCGGTCTCCAGCGGGAAGGCCGTCAGACCGCTCAGGACCAGGCAGACCACGAAGGCCCAGAGCCACCGCCGCACCCGCCGGAGTACGGCCTGTTCGGCCGCGGGCGGGGTTCGGGTCAAGCTTTCGGACGTGCCGTTCATACCGGTCGACCCCCATGCCGGAGAGGAGCTGGGACGGGCTGTCCCACCTGCACGGGAGTGACTCTAGACGGTCGAATTGAACGTGTTCAACTTGCCCTGGGCCTGCCTCCGCGCGCGGGCTCACCCGGGGAGCCGCGCGGGCCGCCCCGCCGCCGCCGAGCCCCCGGGCACGCTGAAGGGCCCGGCGCCGCTCCCGGCACCGGGCCCCGCCGTACGACCCCGTCAGGCCGTGTACGTGTACCGCCCCGCCGCGACCGGCGCACTGGTCCCGCCGGCGGTGGTCACCGTCACGTCCACCACGCCGGTGCCGGCCGGGGCGGTCGCCGAGCAGAGCGTCGGCCCGCACGAGTGGAGGGTGGCCGGCACCCCGCCGAAGAGCACCGTGCCGGCGGCCAGTCCGCTGCCCCGGACGTAGATCCTGGTGCCCCCGGCGGCCGGCCCGGTGCTCGTGGTCAGACCGGTCACCACCGGCGCGGGGGGCGCCGGGGGAGCCGCGCCGGTGTAGTCGAAGGCGTGCGGCGCGGCCGCGGAGCCGCCGGGGGTCACCACCGTCACCGGCGCGCTGCCGGCGCCGCCGGGCGCGGTCACGGTGCAGGTGGTGCCGGTGCAGCCGCCGGTCGCGAGGGCGTCGCCGAACAGGACGAAGCCGTTGTCCAGGCCGGTGCCCGTCAGGGTGACGGCGGTGCCGCCCGTCCCGGGGCCGGTGGTCGTGCCGATACCCGTCACCGCCGGGACGGGCGGGGCGGCCGGGGTCTGCGGGCCACTGCCGAGCAGGTGGTCGGAGACGTTGTCGGACGGGTCGGTGTCGTTCCGGTTCGCCGCCGTGACCTTGATCGTCCCGGTCGGCCCGGTGCCGTGGGAGGCCACGTAGACCTTCATGAACTCGCTGCGCCCGGGAGCCCGGGTGCCCGTGAAGAAGGCGTCCAGCCGGCGGCCGTCGGGGGAGACCGTCTCGGTGAAGGAGTAGTCGGGGAGCGAGGTGATCGCCGCGCCGCTGGTGGTCAGACCGGCCGGCAGTTCGACGGTGAGGTGGGTGACGCCGGTGAGGTCGGCGGTGCCGGAGGAGGTCCAGGTCACCGAGAAGTTGGTGTTGTCGACCGGGAAGATCGGGTAGTTGCCGGCCTGGGTCACGCTGACGTTCGGGCCGGTGGCCGCCGTGCGGGCGGCGGTCGCGGCCGGGGTCGCGGCGCCGGCCGACGCGGTGCCGGCGGTGAGCGTGGCCACGGCCAGGGCGGCGGTCAGGCCGCCTCGTACCAGTCGGATGATCATATGAGGCATGATGGCCGTGGGGACCGGATCGTGCGGGTACTTTCCCGAAAGCCGGTTCCACCGCCCGCGGTGCGACCGCCTGTCCGGGCCGTCCGTAAGGTCCGTTTCGGTCGATGTCGGTGCCTACCTCTAATCTTGTCCACCGTGACCGCCATCGCTGACCCGCCCACCGAGTCCGGGCCCCGGCCGCCCGCCGGGCCCGCCGCCGCCGCGCGGCCCGCGCCCGGCCCCGCCGCCGACGAGGGCCTGGCCCGCCGGCTCAAGGCGCTGGCCTGCACGGCCCCGCTGCACGACCTGGACAGCCGCAAGGTGATGCTGGCCGGCGAGTACGGCGGCTACGCGATGGCCGAGGTCGGCCTCGCCGCGATCGACCTGGTCACCCTGCACATGGACTTCGACACCGGGGCCGACCGCGAGATAGTGCTCGCCCGGCTGCTGCCCCGGGTCGCCGCCCAGGCCGCCACCCGCCCGACCGCCGAGCACGAGCGGGTCGCCCGCTGGGTGCTGGAGTCGCTGATCAACGTCGGCAGCGTCGACCGCGGGTTCCGCGCCGTCTACGGCACCTTCGGCCAGGACGGCGCGTACGTCCGGCGCGACTACGACTTCAAGCTGATCGAGGAGGTGCCCGGCCCCGACGGCGGCGTCTACCTGCGCACCACCGACGAGGCGGTCAACGTCCTGGTCGGCGCCCTCGACACCGACGTCACCTCCGCGCAGATCGCCGCCGAGGTCAAGCTGGAGGTGCTGATCCGGCGCGGCCGGCTGGCCGATGCCCAGCTCGCCGCCGAGCAGGCCCGCTACCGCACGGTCCAGTACGCCGAGACGCTGCGCCGGGCCCTGGACGCGACCCGGCGCAACGTGCGCGCCGTCGACTGGATGCAGGCCGTCCCCGACCTCATCGACGAGGCGCTCGACCACATCGCCGACCGCTACCGGCACGAGAACGCGATTCTCACCAACATCCGCAAGGCCCGCGACGAGGCCGAGGAGCCCGAGCACAAGCGCCGCGCCGCCGAGCTGGTCGACATCGTCAAGGACTGCATCCGCCGCCACACCCAGCTGCAGACGCGCCTGCTGGAGGCCGGCCCGCTGTTCCGCGCCGAGCAGGACCGCCAGGCCTTCGCCGCGCCCGGCGCCCGCAGCGGCATCGACCTCTACGGGCAGCTGCTCGCCCCCGTGCTGCGGCTGCCGGTGGAGCAGGCCGTCCGGCCGACCGGCGCGTTCTTCACCCGCGGCACCGGTCTGCGCACGCCGGTCTCCGTCCGGGTCGCCGACCTGGTCGACCTGCTGCTCACCCCGCCGGTCGAGCGCGAGCACCTGGGCGCCGAGCTGCCCGATCCGGACCTCGTCGCCACCCCCGACGACAGCCGGTTCACCGAGGCGCAGCTGGAGGCCGCGCTGGTCCTGCTCGACCTGCCCGCCGACGCCCCCCGCCGGCTCTCCGGGCTGCTCGCCGACGCCCGCCGACAGGATCCCGAACTCCCCTACCTGGTCGCCCTGCTGGCGGTGCACGCGGCCAGCCCGCCGGTCGGCACCGCCTACCGGCAGGGGGAGGAGCGGCTGCTCTTCGCGGTCGACGACGGCACTCCGCTGCGGGACCGCGAGTTCGGCGGCGCCGACCTCATCGTCGGCAGCGCCCTGCTGGACGCGGCCGGCATGGCGGCCGACCGCAAGGACGCCAGTTGACGACCGGACAGCCGACGCACCCCCGGCGCCGCCCCGCGGCAGCCGCGACCGACCGCCCCACCACCCGCACCAGTGGCAACACCCCCGAGGAGCACCGCCCGTGACGACCCACCACGACACGTCCTGGGCACCCGAGGCCGAGCCCGCCGCCCCGGCCCCGATCACCCCGGCCGACGTCGCCGACGCGGCCCGCCTGGTCTCCTTCGGCCTGCAGGCCAAGCTGCTCCCCGCCCGCGACGCCGAGTACGCCGAGCTGGTCCGCCGCCACCGCGAGGACCCGCCCTTCGCCCGCCTCGCCGACGCCGTCGCCACCGGCATGGGCCTGGTCGTCCTGGAGGTCTCGCCGCGCGCCGGCATGGCCGTGGCCGCCGCCGAGGACTCCGTCTTCGCGGTCCGGATGGGCGACTACTCGCGCCGCGCCGCCTCCGAGTCGACCGACCGCTTCCTGCACGGCCTGGCCCACCTCGCCGTCGCCGCGATGGCCTTCCCCCGCCCCGAGGACCTCGCCGACGACGGCTACCTCGGCCGGATCACGGTCAACGGCGTGGACGCCTTCGTCCGCCAGGCCTGCCGCCGGCTGGAGGAGCAGGCCGAGGCCGACGGCGCCAACACCGACCCGCAGAGCGACGCCCCCGGCCTGGAGGCCGCCTGGCGGGTCTGGGCCCGGCGCACCGCCACCGGCGCCACCAAGGACGCCCGCCGGCTGTCCGGCTCCACCATCGGCATCGTCGCCAAGGCCGTGATGTTCCTGGTCGACTCCGGCTTCCTGCAGAAGACCTCGGACGACGCCGGCGGCACCTACCGCACCACCGCCCGCTACCAGCTCCAGGTCCGCGACCTGGCCGGCAGCGCCGCCATGGCCGAACTGCTCGACCTCGGCATCGTCCCGGTCTCCGACGGCACCGCCAGCCTGCTGCCCCCGGACACCGGGGACGAGCTGGTCGCCGACGCGGGCCTGCCGTTCCACGCGCTCTGACCCCGGGCCCCCACCCGGACCGGCCCGCCGCGCCACCGGGCCGGGCTCCCCTGACCACGCACTCCTGACCCACCCGCACTGGAGAACCGCCGCACATGTACGAGCTCAACCGGGTCCGCCTGTACTCGATCGGACCGGCCGGCGCCCGCTACGCCGACACGGTGCTCGACCTGCGCGGTGTCGGCGAGCCCGTCTCCGACCCGGCCCCCCAGCAGATCGGCCTGTTCGGCGAGGAGCCGGACGGGCCGATCCGCCGGCCCGCCCCCGCCGGGGTGCTCTTCCTGGAGAACGGCGGCGGCAAGTCCGTCCTGCTCAAGCTGATCTTCTCGGTGATGCTCCCCGGCCACCGCAACACCCTCGGCGGTGCCAGCTCCGGCGTGCTGCGCAAGTTCCTGCTGGCCGACGACTGCGGCCACGTCGCCCTGGAATGGCAGCACACCGTCACCGGTGAGCCGATCGTGGTCGGCAAGGTCAGCGAGTGGCGGGGCCGGCAGGTCTCCTCCGACCCTCGCAAGTTCGCCGAGACCTGGTACTCCTTCCGCCCCGGGCCGGGCCTGACGCTGGACTCCCTGCCGGTCGCCGAGCGGGTCAGCCTGGCCGGCGACCAGAAGGCCCGCGGCCGCCGCCGCACCATGAAGGGCTTCCGCGACGCCCTCACCGAGGCCGGCAAGGCCCACCCCCACCTCGACCTGGTCTTCGAGGACGGCCACGACCGCTGGACGGAGCACCTCGGCGAACTCGGCCTCGACCCCGAACTCTTCCGCTACCAGCGCGAGATGAACGCCGACGAGGGCGAGGCGGCGGGCCTGTTCGCGGTCAAGCACGACAGCGACTTCACCGACCTGCTGCTGCGCGCCGTCACCGACACCCGGGACACCGACGGCCTGGCCGACCTCGTCCACGGCTTCGCCGCCAAGCTCGGCCGTCGCGCCGAGCTCACCGCCGAACGCGACTTCACCGCCGGCTCGCTGGAGCTGCTGGAGCGCATCGCCGAGTCCACCATCGCGCGGGAGACCGTCCGCGAGGCCCACCGCACCGCCGAGCGCCGCACCCGCCGCCTCGCCCACGCCCTGACCTCGCGCGCCGCCGCCGAACGCGACCGTGCCCAGGACCTCTCCATCGAGGTCGCCGCCGCCGCGAGCGCCGTCACCGCCGCCGAGGCCGACCGCACCCGGCACACCCTGATCACCGCCGAGCTGACCCACCGGCACGCCACCCTCGGCCTGGCCGCCGCCACCACCGAGGCCGCCGCGCTGCGCCGCGAGCTCATCGACGCCCGCACCCTGCACTCCGCCTGGCAGGCCGCCGAGGCCGTGCTGCGCCAGCGCGCCGCCGCCGACCGGGTGGCCAGGGTCGCCGCCGCGATCCGCGAGGCCGAGCTCGACGCCGCCCCGGCGCTCGCCGCCCGCGCCCGTGCCGCCACCGCGCTGGCCCGCGCCCTGGAGAGCGCCGCCGCGGCCGCCGAGGAGCGCGCCGACACCGAGGAGCAGCGCGCCGGCGAGCTCCAGGCGGACGGCGCCAAGGCCCAGTCCGACGCCACCGAGGCCGCCACCGCCGCCCAGAAGGCCCGCAGCGAGTCCGACCACCTGCGCCAGCGCCTCGCCGAGGTCGAGCGGGAGACCGCCGCCGCGGTCGAGGCCGGCTGGATCGACCCCGGAACCGCCGAGCCCGACCCGGCCCGCGCCGCCCTGCACGCCGCCGACGTGGAGAAGACCGCCGCGGCCGCCCTCGCGCAGGCCCGCACGGCCGCCGAGGCCGCGGCGGCCCGGCTGCGCGAGGCCGCCGCGGCCACCGGCCGGGCCGAACTCGCCGAAGCCCGCGCCACCGACGCCCGCAAGGCCGCCGCCCAGGCGCTCGCCACCGAGCAGCGCACCGCGGCCCTGCTCGCCACCGAGCCCCGGCTCGCCGACCTGCTCTCCCTCACCCCGTACCAGGAGGGCGCGGACGAGGCCGCCGGCTTCCTCACCCCCGCGGTCCTCGACCGCTCCGCCGAGACGCTCCGGGAACTGCTCGACGACGCGATCGCCACCGCCGAACGCACCCTGTTCGACCTGCGCACCGCGGCCGCCGACGACTCCCGCATCCTCGCCGCGCTCGGCGACGGCGGCCTGCTGCCGCCCGGCCCGGACGTGCTCGCCACCGTCGAGTACCTCGCCGAGCACGGCATCCCCGCGCTGCCCGGCTGGCGCTACCTGGCCCAGTCGGTCGACCCGGCGGACCACGAGGCGATCCTCGCCGCCCGGCCGGAGCTGGTCGACGGCGTGGTGATCACCGACCCCCACTCGCTGGACCGGGCCCGCGAGATGCTGCACTCCGCCGCGCTGCTGCCGCGCTCCACCGTCGCGGTCGGCGCCGCCGCCGCGCTGATCGCGCCCATCACCGGCGAGCCCGCCTTCTTCCTCGTCCCGCCGAACCCGGCCATGCACGACGAGACCGCCGCCGACGGCGAGCGCCGCGAGCTGCGCTCCCGCGCCACCGCCCGCGAGGAGCACATCCGCGAGCTGGCCGCCCGGCTGGGCGGCGACCGCGCCCTCGCCGCCCGCCTCGCCTCCTGGCACGCCAGCTGCCCGCCCGGCACCCTCGCCGAGCTGGCCGCCGCCGCCGAGGCCGCCCACGAGCACGCCGAGCAGGCCGCCGCCGCGCTGGCCACCCTGCGCGCCGACCACGACGAGGCCGAGAGCGACCACGCCGCCGCCGCGTTCGCGCACGAGGAGCAGCGCGAGGCCGCCCAGCAGGCCCGGCGCCGCGCCGACGCCCTCTCCGGCCTCGCCTTCCGCCTGCGCGAGCGCGCCGGCTGGACGCGGAGCCTGCGCGAACTCGCCGAGGACGCGACCGAGTGCGACCGCCGCCAGGCCCAGTGCGCCGAGCGCGCCCGCACCTGCGACGAGGACCGCCGCGCCGCCCAGCGCGCCGCCGACGACGCCCGCCGCACCGCCCGCACCCTGCGCGCCGAGCGCGCCGAGATCCCCGCCGCCGAGCAGGCCGACGAGCCCGCCGTAGCCCCCGTCGCCCTGCCCGCCCTGCGCGAGGCCTACCGCGCCGCGTCCCAGCTGTACGAGAAGGTCGGCGTCGGCGCCGACCTCCGCGCCGAACAGGCCCGGGCCGAGGGGGACGAGGCCGCCGCCGCGACCGAACTCGACCGGCTCACCAACAAGGTGCGCACCCGGGCGGAGGAGCTGCTGGGCAGCCCCGACGGCGCCGACGGCCCGGCCCGCCAGGCCGCCGCCGCCCGCGCGGAGGAGCTGGTCGCCACCATCGAGGCCCGCGCCGCCGCCGCCAGCGAGCAGCTCGGCCGGCTGCGCGGCGAGGCCGAACGCTCCGCGCCCGCCGACGGCGAGGCTCACACCGAGCTGCCCGAGGACCTCGTCCCCACCGACCCCGAGCACGCCCAGGTCCTGCTGCGCACCGCCACCGCCCGGCTGGCCGAGCGCCGCGAGAGCGTCGACGCCGCCCGCACCGCCCACGCCGACCTGCAGCGGACCTTCGACGCCGCCCAGGCCGCCGCCGCCGACTTCGACGAGCACGCCGGGCAGCTGCGCGACGGCCTGCGCGAGCACCAGGACGAGGACGGCCGCCCGGTCGAGCCCTACCTGGGCCCGCTCGCCGACGCCCGGACGGCCGCCGCCGAGGCCCGGCGCGCCCTGCGCACCGCCGCCGGCGAACTCTCCGCCGCCGAACTCGCCGTCCGGGACGCCTCCGACGCCCTCGTCCGGCACGCCAACGCGGCGCGCTACGAGGCCGTCCGCACCCCGGCCCGCCAGCAGATCCGCGAACTGCCCGCCGCCGCCCTGCCCGACCACGCCGCCGCCTGGGCCACCGCCTTCGCGCCCCGGCTGCGGGTGCTGACCGACGAGCTCGCCCAGCTGGAGCGCAACCGCGGCTCGATCGTCGACCGGCTGCGCGGCCTGGTCGAGTCCTCGCTCACCACGCTGCGGGCCGCCCAGCGGCTCTCCCGGCTGCCCGAGGGCCTGGGGGAGTGGTCCGGCCAGGAGTTCCTGCGGATCCGCTTCGAGGACCCGGACCACGCCACCCTGGTGGAGCGGCTGGGCGAGGTGATCGACGAAGCCACCCGCGCCGCCGTCCGGAAGAACAGCGACCTGCGCCGCGACGGGATGTCCCTGCTGCTGCGCGGGGTCGCCGCCGCGATCGGGCCGCGCGGCGTCAGCGTGGAGATCCTCAAGCCGGACGCGGTGCTGCGGGCCGAGCGGGTCGGCGTCGGCCAGATGTCGGACGTCTTCTCCGGCGGCCAGCTGCTCACCGCGGCCATCGCGCTGTACTGCACGATGGCCGCGCTGCGGGCCAACGACCGGGGCCAGTCCCAGCTGCGGCACGCCGGCACGCTCTTCCTGGACAATCCGATCGGCCGCGCCAACGCCACCTACCTGCTGGAGCTCCAGCGGGCGGTCGCCGACGCGCTCGGCGTCCAGCTGATCTACACCACCGGCCTGTTCGACACCACCGCGCTGGCCGAGTTCCCGCTGGTCATCCGGTTGCGCAACGACGCCGACCTGCGGGCCGGCCTCAAGTACATCTCGGTGGAGGAGCACCTGCGCCCCGGCCTGCCCGCCCCGCAGGACCCGGACGGCCCGGCCATCCACGGCGAGATCACCGCGACCCGGATGTTCAAGCGCCCGGTGGAGGCCCCGGGCCAGGCCTGACGCCCGCTACCCCGGCGCCACCGGCCCGCCTACCGTGGGGGCATGCTGACGATCGCTCACTTCAGTGACATCCACCTCGGCCAGGAGTGGCGCCGGGACGGCGGCGCCCGCGCGTACCGGCGGGCCGAGCGGGTGATGGCGTACCTCAACGCCCTGCCGGGCCCGGTGGACGCCGTCCTGGTCACCGGCGACCTCGCGGACCACGGCCTGCCGGCGGAGTACGAGCAGGCCGCCAAGGTGCTGGTCTCCCGCCACCCGGTGCTCACCTGTCCCGGCAACCACGACCGGCGCGCGCCCTACCGGGAGGGACTGCTGGGGGAGGCGCCCGCCGACGGCCCGGTCAACCGGCGGCACGAACTGCCCGGCGCCGACCTGCTGCTGCTCGACTCGTCGATCCCCGGCCGCGACGACGGCCTGCTCGACGACGGGACGCTGGCCTGGCTGGACGCCGAGCTGGCCGGGGGCCGTCCGGACCGGCCGGCGCTGGTGGCCTTCCACCACCCGCCGGTCGTCCTCCACCTTCCGACCGTCGACCCGATCCGCCAGTTCGGGGAGGAGCGGCTCGCCGAGGCGCTGGCCCGCCACCCCCGGGTGGCCGCCCTGCTCTGCGGCCACTCCCACACCGGCGCGGCCACCGTGTTCGCCGGTCTGCCGGTGCTGGTCGCGCCGGGTGTGGTGTCGACCGTCACGCTGCCCTGCGAGGGCGGCCCCGGGATCAGCTTCGAGCAGCCGCCGATGCTCGCCTTCCACGTCCTGGACGACGACGGCCGGCTCACCACCCACTACCGGGCCGTCGTGCCGGCCTGACCACCCACCCGGGCACCCTGCGCGGTGGGCACCCACGGCTGGGGCGCCGTCCCGGTCGGGGGGCCCGCCGGGCGCGGCACCGGCCGGACCCCGGCGGGCGCCCGGCTGCCGGCCATCGGCGAGGCGGAGTTCGGCCCGCGCATCCGCTGGGCGGCGACCTGGCGCGAGATGAGGATCTCCAGCAGGCACCACATGGTGCCGAACACCCCGAGCCCCATGGCCATCAGCGCCGGCGTCATCAGCCAGCTGTCCGCGTACGAGCCCAGCGCCGCGACGACCAGGCCGACCAGGGTGAAGGACAGGCAGAGCACGGCCCGGACGGCGGCTGCGCGCACCTCGTCGGGCAGGCGACGGCGGCGACGGCGTGCGGATGGCATCGGGCGACCCCCAGGCGCGCTCACGACGGCGGGACGGGCGCGCCGGAACGCGCCCCTGCGCACCACTCTGCCCCGTGGTACCCGAACCATGCGCGGGAATCAGCCGAACTGCCGTCAAATCGTGTGATCTGCACCGGAAACCGCGTCCGCCGGGCGAATCACCCCAGCTGCTGGTCGAGCTCCGCCAGCGCGCCCTCGGCGATCGTGCGCATCGCCCGCTCGGCGTGGGCCGCGTCCCCCGCGCAGATCGCCTCCGCGACCTCGCGGTGCAACCGGATCGCGTACGGCTCGGGCTGGTGGGGCATCAGATGGTACTCCGTGCGACCGGTGAGCACCGCACCGACGGTGTCCCCGAGGTGGGCGAACATCTCGTTGCCGGAGGCCTTCAGGACGGTCGCGTGGAAGGCGATGTCGTGCCGGAGGAAGGTGGTGAGGTCGGCGGCCCGCGCCGTCATCGTCAACTCTCCGGCGAGGGAGAGCAGTTCGCGGCGCTCGTCGTCGCTGGCATGCCGGGCGGCGAGCGCGGCCGCGGCCGGCTCCACCGCGACCCGCAGCGAGCCGAGCGAGCGCAGCTGCGCGGGCCGGTCGGTCCCGGCCAGCCGCCAGCGGATCACCAGCGGGTCGAAGACGTCCCAGGCGGACTTCGGCTGGACGGTGCTGCCGACCCGCCGCCGGGAGGCGACCAGCCCCATCCCCTCCAGGATCCGCACGGCCTCGCGGACCACCGTCCGCGACACCCCGTACCGCTGCTCCAGCTCCTCGGCGCGCAGGACCGTCCCCTCGGGGATCTCACCGGAGGCGATGGCCGGTCCGAGGTCGGCGAGCAATCGGCCGGGCAGCCCCTGGATCTCCATCCGGCCAGCCTAGAGGGCCCGGCCGGCCCGCTCGCCGGGCGGCCCCCGCAACGCGCAAAAGTATGACGATTTGGTTTCCGACCCTTGAATACGTCATATCTTTGGAGCGATAGTGGCGGCCTGGCAACGAAGGAGCACCACCCATGGCTCTCAGCGTCGAGAACCACGACACCCCCGCGTCGCCCCTCACCCTCGTGGTGATGGGCGTCTCCGGTGTCGGCAAGACCACCGTGGCCCGACTGCTGGCCGACCGCCTCGACCTCCCCTACGCCGAGGCGGACGACTTCCACCCGCCCGCCAACATCGCCAAGATGTCGGCCGGCATCCCGCTGGACGACGCGGACCGCGCGCCCTGGCTGCGCGCCCTCGGCGGCTGGCTGGGGGAGCGGGCCGAGGCCGGCACCGGCGGCGTGGTCACCTGCTCGGCGCTGAAGCACCGCTACCGCGACACCCTGCGCGCGGCCTGCCCGGGCGCCTTCTTCCTGCACCTCAGCGGGGGGCACGAGCTGGTCGGGGACCGGCTCGCCCACCGCACCGGACACTTCATGCCGCCGTCGCTGCTCGACTCGCAGTACGCCGCCCTGGAGCCCCTCGGGGCGGACGAGCGCGGTGCGGTCCTGGACGTCGGCCCGACCCCCGAAGAACTCGTCGAGATGGCCGTGGCACTGCTGCGGCCCGTCAATGGAGACCTCGCGTGACCCCCACCCTGCTCGCGGCGGCCGCCCCACCGGCCCTGCCGCACACCGACAGCGACGCCCAGCTGCTGATCGCGGTCCTGCTCAGCATCGGCGCCATCGTGGTGCTGATCACCCGGCTGAAGCTCCACCCGTTCCTCGCCCTCACACTCGGCTCGGGCCTGCTGGCCGCCGTCGCGGGCGCCCCCTTCGACAAGCTGCTGGGCAGCTTCTCCACGGGGTTCGGCGCGACCGTCGCGGGCGTCGGCCTGCTGATCGGGCTCGGCGCGATGCTCGGCAGACTGCTCGCCGACTCCGGCGGGGCGAACATCATCGCCGACACCGTGCTCGCCCGCTCCGGGCCCAGGGCGCTGCCCTGGGCGATGGCGCTGATCGCGGCCGTCCTCGGCCTGCCGCTGTTCTTCGAGGTCGGGGTCGTCCTGCTGATCCCGATCGTGCTGCTGGTGGCCCGCCGCGGCAACGTCCCGCTGATGCGGATCGGCATCCCCGCGCTGGCCGGGCTCTCGGTGCTGCACGGCCTCGTCCCGCCGCACCCCGGTCCGCTGGTGGCCGTCGACGCGCTGAAGGCCGACCTCGGCATCACCCTGGCGCTCGGCCTGCTGATCGCCGTGCCGACGCTGATCGTCGCCGGCCCGCTGTTCGCCCGGCTCGCCGAGCGCTGGGTCGGCCCGCTGGAGATCCCGCAGGCCACCGCGCCCGAGGAGACGGAGAAGCCCGCGCACACCCCGGGCTTCGGCGCGGTCCTCGCCACCATCCTGCTGCCGGTCGCCCTGATGCTCGGCAAGGCCCTGGTCGACGTCGTCGTCGACGACCCGAAGGCGATGCCGCAGCGGATCTTCGACTTCATCGGCTCGCCGCTGATCGCCCTGCTCGCCGCGACCCTGCTCGGCATGGTGACGCTCGGCCGGGCGGCCGGCTTCACCAAGGACCGGATCTCCGACACCGTCGGGAAGTCGCTCGGCCCGATCGCGGGCATCGTCTTCATCGTCGGCGCGGGCGGCGGCTTCAAGCAGACTTTGATCGACGTCGGTGTGGGCAACGCGGTCAGCGAGTGGTCCGCCAAGTGGCACATCTCGGCGCTGCTGCTCGGCTGGCTGATCGCCGTGCTGATCCGCCTGGCCACCGGCTCCGCCACGGTCGCCACGATCACCGCCGCGGGCATCCTCGCCCCGCTCGCCGCCGACATGTCCGCGACCCACGCGGCGCTGCTGGTGCTGGCCATCGGCGCCGGTTCGCTGTTCTTCTCGCACGTCAACGACGCCGGCTTCTGGCTGGTGAAGGAGTACTTCGGGATGAGCGTCGGCCAGACCCTCAAGTCCTGGTCGGTGATGGAGACCGTGATCTCGGTCGTCGCCATCGCCCTGATCATGCCGCTCAGCCTGATCATCTGACCGCGCCCCCGCGCCCCCGCGCCCCGGAGGGCGGTACCCGTCTCCACGGGTACCGCCCTCCGGCGTTGCCCGACGGCGGGCCGCACGGCCCGACCGCGGCCCGGCGGGCAGCCGAGCGGGTCCTGGGGACCGCCCCGGCAGGCGACCCGCAGGAGCCCGTGAGCCCGGCCGTGCGGACATGCCGAAGGGCGGGCACCCCCAGCCCGGGGTGCCCGCCCTTCGAGTCCGGTGCGCCGGCCCTACGGGGCCGAGCGCTTCGCGGGACCGCCCTCACTCGGCCACGCGGTCACTTGGCGCGCTTCGCCAGGAAGGCGTCGACCTCGGACCGGATCTCCGGCGTGTCCAGGCCGCGGACGGTCATCGTGGTGCGGCGGCGCAGCACGTCGTCCGTGGTGTACGCCCACTCGCTGTCGGCGGCGTAGGCGACCTGGGCCCAGACGTCCGGACCGTCCTCGTGGATCGGCCGGCCGAGCTCCGGGTTCTCGTCGATCATGCGGGCGATCTCGAAGGAGAGCGTGCCGTAGTGGCTGGCCAGGTGCTTGGCGACCAGCGGCTCCATCCGGGAGCCGGGCTCACGGTCGATCAGCAGGCGGTGCGCGACGGCGTTCGGCGCGCCGACGCCGGGCAGCGGGACGGTCCGGGCGATGGTCGACATGTCCTCGCCGAGCGTGGTGCCGGGCACGTGGGCCAGCTTCTCCAGCACGGTCCGGCCGATGTGCCGGTAGGTGGTCCACTTGCCGCCGGCGACCGACAGCATGCCGCCCCGGCCCTCGGTGACGACCGTCTCGCGCTTGGCGGCGGCGGTGTCGCCGGGGCCGCCGGGCAGCACCCGCAGGCCGGCGAAGGCGTAGGTGATCAGGTCGCGGTCGATGTGCTCGTCACGGATGGCGTGCGCGGCCTCGCCCATGATCTGGTCGATGTCCGCCTCGGTGGCCCGGACGTCCTGCGGGTCGCCGGTGTACTCCTCGTCGGTGGTGCCGAGCAGGACGTGGTCCTCCCACGGGATGGCGAAGGAGACGCGGTACTTGTCGATCGGGATGGTCAGCGCGGCGCGCCACGGGGCACGGCGCTTGACCACGACGTGGGCGCCCTTGGAGAGGCGGATCGACGGCGCGGCGCCGGCGTCCTCCATGGTGCGCAGGTGGTCGACCCACGGGCCGGTGGCGTTGAGCACCAGGCGGGCGTTCACGCCGAACTCGGTGCCGTCCAGGCGGTCCTTGAGGTCGGCGCCGGTGACCCGGCCGCCGGTGAAGCGCAGGCCGGTGACCTCGGCGTGGTTGAGCACCACGGCGCCGGCGTCGACGGCGGCGCGCACCGTCATCACGGCGACGCGCGAGTCGTTCATCTGGTGGTCGCCGTAGACGGCCACCGAGCGCAGGCCCTCGGTGCGCAGCGCGGGCACCTGCTGGGCGGCGTGCGCGGCGGTGGAGACCCGGCCCATGCCGTCGCGGAAGGCGGAGAGCGCCGAGTAGAGGAACACACCGGCGCCGAGCTTGGGCGCGCTGTGCGGGCCGCCCTTGTAGACCGGCACGAAGAAGGTCAGCGGGTTGACCAGGTGCGGGGCCACGTCCGTGGCGAGCGCGCGGCGCTCCTTGTGGTTCTCGGCGACCAGCTTGACCGCCCCGGTCTGCAGGTAGCGCAGACCGCCGTGCACGAGCTTCGAGGAGGCGCTGGAGGTGGCCCCGGCGAAGTCGCCGGCATCGACCATGGCGACCTTCAGGCCCGCCTGGGACGCGGTCCAGGCGACGGCCGTGCCGAGGATGCCGCCCCCGATCACCAGCAGGTCGTAGGTGGCCTTGCCCAGCAGCTCGCGGGTCTCGGCGCGGGAGGCGGTGCGGCCGGCGAAGCGCTCGGCGCCCAGGGTCGGGATGGTAGCCATGGTGTGTGTACGGCGGCGCGGGTCGGGCGGCGCCGTTACTCCTCTCGGTGTGCGGTGCGGCCCCTGCTGAGAGGCCGGTTCGGCCCGGTGCGGCGGGCCGGTGAAACGGGAGCGGGCCGGCCGGGGCCCGGGGGCCCCGACCGGCGTCCGCGGTCAGATCTGCTCGTCCTCCTCCACCCAGCCCATGGTGCGCTCCACGGCCTTGAGCCACTTCTTGTACTCGCGCTCCCGGGTGGCCTCGTCCATCCGCGGGGTCCACTCGGCGGCGCGGTGCCAGTTGGCCCGCAGGGTGTCCAGGTCGCTCCAGAAGCCGACCGCCAGGCCGGCCGCGTAGGCGGCGCCCAGCGCGGTGGTCTCGGCCACGTACGGGCGCTCGACCGGAGCGTCCAGCACGTCGGCGATGTTCTGCATGAGCAGGTTGTTGCTGGTCATGCCGCCGTCGACCTTGAGGGCGGTGAGCTCGACGCCGGAGTCCTTCTGCATGGCGTCGACGACCTCGCGGGTCTGCCAGGCGGTGGCCTCCAGCACGGCCCGGGCCAGGTGGCCCTTGGTGACGTACCGGGTCAGACCGGCGATCACACCGCGGGCGTCGGAGCGCCAGTACGGGGCGAACAGGCCGGAGAAGGCCGGGACGAAGTAGGCGCCGCCGTTGTCCTCGACGGTGTTGGCGAGGGTCTCGATCTCGGCGGCGGTGGAGATGATGCCGAGCTGGTCGCGCAGCCACTGGACGAGCGAGCCGGTGACGGCGATCGAGCCCTCCAGCGCGTACACCGGCTTCTGGTCGCCGATCCGGTAGCCGACGGTGGTCAGCAGCCCGTGGTACGAGTTGACGACCTCCTCGCCGGTGTTCAGCAGCAGGAAGGTCCCGGTGCCGTAGGTCGACTTGGCCTCGCCCTTGTCGAAGCAGGTCTGGCCGAACAGCGCGGCCTGCTGGTCGCCGAGGGCGGAGGCGACCGGCACGCCGGCCAGGTCGCCGACGGCCTCGCCGTAGACCTCGGCGGAGGAGCGGATCTCCGGCAGGACGGCCATCGGCACGCCCATCGACTCGGCGATCTTGTCGTCCCACTCCAGCGAGCGCAGGTTCATCAGCATGGTGCGGCTGGCGTTGGTGACGTCGGTGACGTGCTTGCCGCCGTTGACACCACCGGTGAGGTTCCAGATCACCCAGGTGTCCATGGTGCCGAACAGGATGTCGCCGGCCTCGGCGCGCTCGCGCAGGCCCTCGACGTTGTCCAGCAGCCAGCGGATCTTCGGGCCGGCGAAGTAGCTGGCCAGCGGGAGGCCGGTCTCGCGGCGGAAGCGGTCCTGGCCGACGTTGCGGCCCAGCTCGCGGCAGAGGCCCTCGGTGCGGGTGTCCTGCCACACCAGCGCGTTGTGCACCGGCTCGCCGGTGTTCTTGTCCCACAGGACGGTGGTCTCGCGCTGGTTGGTGATGCCGATCGCGCGGATGTCGTCCTTGGTCAGACCGGCCTTCTCCAGCGCGCCGCGGACCACCGACTGCACCCGGGTCCAGATCTCGGCGGCGTCGTGCTCGACGTAGCCGGGCTGGGGGAAGATCTGCCGGTGCTCCTGCTGGTCGACGGCGACGATCCGGCCGTCCTCGCCGAAGATGATGCAGCGGCTGGAGGTGGTGCCCTGGTCGATCGCGGCGATGTAGTTACCGGTGCCAATGGAGGTCATGAGGGTCCTCGGCTCAAGAAGGGGGTTGCGGGGTGGGTGGGTCCGACTCTCGGGTCAGTCCCCGTGCTCGGGTGGGGTGGAAACCCGAGGAGCGTCAGAAGGCGACGTGGTACAGGCCGCCGGCCAGCAGGCCGCCGATGACCGGGCCGGCCACCGGGATCCAGGCGTAGGACCAGTCGGAGCCGCCCTTGTTCGGGATCGGCAGGAGCGAGTGCACGATGCGCGGGCCCAGGTCGCGGACCGGGTTGATCGCGTAGCCGGTCGGGCCGCCGAGCGAGAGGCCGATGCCGACGACGGTGAGGGCGACGATCAGGATGCCGGTGCCGGAGAGGCCGAGGCCCTTGTTCAGGCCCTGGGTGAGGATGCCCAGGCAGAGGACCATGGTGCCGATGATCTCGGTGAGCAGGTTCTGGACCGGGTTCCGGATCTCGGGACCGGTCGAGAAGATGCCCAGGGTCGCCTCCTTGTTGGCCTGGAACTGGCCGAGGTAGGTGACCCAGACGAGGACGGCGCCGATCATCGCGCCGAGCAGCTGGGAGCCGAGGTAGACCGGCACCTTGCTCCAGTCGCCGCTGTCGACGGCGAGGGCCAGGGTGACGGCCGGGTTCAGGTGCGCGCCCGACTTGGGGGCCGACATGTAGGCGGCGATCATCACCGCGAAGCCCCAGCCGAAGGTGATCGCCAGCCAGCCGGCGTTGAGGGCCTTCGACTTCTTGAGCGTCACGGCGGCACAGACGCCGCCGCCGAGAAGTATCAGCGCGGCGGTGCCGAGGGTTTCGCCGACGAAGATGTCGCCGTTGGAGAACGCGGACACAAAGACTCCCTTGTCCATATGGCCCGGAGGTGCGGGTGGGGGCAGGTGGCTGAGCGATCGCTGTGCGGGTGAGCGCATTGTGGGAGTGATCTGCTCGGCCATCGTTCGACAATGTCGACCGTCATGCGGAAGCTTCCTCCCCAGGCCGCCTTCACGTCAAGGCCGGGTTACGCAGCTGTGACCCTTCACTCGAAGTTACCAATCGACTCACGTCAAATATGGACAAAACGCTAAGGCGCGGACAGGCATCCCGCCTGTCCGCGCCTCAGCGTGAACGTCAGATGTCCGCGGCCGCGGCCGCCGGCGCCGGGGTCAGAACCGTCCGGCGCCCAGGTCCCGGGAGATCGCCCGGGCCGCGCTGCGCACCGAGGCGACCAGCGAGGGCCGCACGAAGCCGTCCTCGCAGACCCGCTCCACCGGGCCGCTGACGCAGACCGCGCCGACCGGGTTGCGCCGCCGGTCCTGGATCAGCGCGCCGATCGAGGCCACGCCCTCCCAGGTCTCCTCGATCGAGTCGGTCCAGCCGCGCTCCCGGGTCAGCGCCGCCTCGGCGTCCACGTCCGCCAGGTCGGTCAGGGTCCGTGCGGTGTACGCCTCCAGCGGGCCCTCGCCCAGCTCCCCGCGGGCCACCGGGTCGTACGCCAGCAGAACCTTGCCGAGGGCGGTGCTGTGCAGCGGCTGCATCGAGCCGACCTCCAGCACCTGCCGGGTGTCGTCCGGACGGAAGACGTGATGCACGATCAGCACGCCCTGCTGGTGGAGCACCCCGAGGTAGACGGTCTCGCCGGCCGCCCTGGCCAGGTCGTCCGCCCAGACCAGGGCCCGGGCGCGCAGCTCGTGCACGTCCAGGTAGCTCTGGCCCAGCCGCAGCAGCTCCGCGCCCAGCTGGTACTTGCCGCTCTCCGGGTCCTGCTCGACGAACCCCTCCTGCTGGAGGGTGCGCAGGATCCCGTGGGCGGTGCCCTTGGCGAGGCCCAGGGCCGTCGCGACCTCGGACAGCCCCAGGCGGCGCTCGCCGCCGGCCAGCAGGCGCATGATCGCGGCGGCCCGGGAGAGCGACTGGATCGGGCCGGGCATTCGGTACCTCCGCGCTGACAGGCGGTCGACAATGTCGACCGCAGTGGTAACGGGACGAGTCTGCCAGGCCGCGCCCCGTCCGTGCACCTTCCCCCTCGGTAATCTCCGTCCGGCGCGGTCAGTCCCGCCCGCGCGCCACCTCGGCGGCCAGCGCCGCGATCTCCCGCGGGCCCACCCGGCAGCAGCCGCCCACCAGCCGGGCGCCGTCGGCCAGCCACCCCGCCACCCCAGCCCGGCCGCCGCCGGGAGCGGCCCCGGGCACGCCGAACGTCGCCGCACCGCGCCAGGCACGGGCCCCGGCGTCCCAGCGCTCGCCACTGTTCGGATAGACCACCACCGGCTTGCCGGTCACCCGGGCCGCCGTCGCCACCGCCCGGTCGGCGTCCTGCGGCGTGCAGCAGTTCACCCCCACCGCGACCACCTCGTCGGCGTCCGCGGCCAGCGCGAAGGCCTCCGCCAGCGGCTGCCCGGCCCTGGTCCGGTCGCCCGCCACGCTGAACGACAGCCAGGCCGGCACGCCCAGCCCGCGCACCGCCCGCAGCAGCGCCCGCGCCTCGTCCGCGTCGGGCACCGTCTCCAGCGCCAGCACGTCCGGCCCGGCGGCCGCCAGCACCTCCAGCCGCGGCCGGTGGAACGCCTCCAGCTCGGCGGTCGTCAGCCCGTACCGGCCCCGGTACTCCGAGCCGTCGGCCAGCGCGGCGCCGTACGGCCCCACCGACGCGGCGACCCACAGCGGCCGGTCCGCCCGGACCGGCGCCGCGGCGCGGCGCGCCAGCTCCACCCCGAGCGCCAGCAGCCGCTCCGCGTCCGCGCGGCCCAGCCCGCGCCGGGCGAACCCCTCGAAGCTCGCCTGGTAGGTCGCGGTGATCGCGACCTGCGCCCCGGCCTCGAAGTACGCCCGGTGGGCGGCGACCACCGCCTCCGGGGCGTCCGCCAGCAGCCGGGCCGACCACAGCGCGTCCGACAGGTCGTACCCGGCCGCCGCCAGCTGGTTGGACAGCCCGCCGTCCAGGACCAGCGGACCGGCGGCCAGCGCGGCGGCGAAGCCCGGCGGGGCAGGGGCGGGCATGACGGCCTCCTCGGGGGCAAAGCTCCTGGTCACAGAGTAGAAGACCGGACGCCCCCGGCCGGCCCGAAAACCATTTGCCGCCCGGCCCCCGGATCGCTACGTTGTGCTCACCCCGAGAACGACGGCAGGACGGCGGCCCGCCGGTCCTCCCGGTACCGCCGACCGCACGACACGCCCGCCACACCCGACGCGCCCGGCAGCGACCGTCGGCGACCGACCGGCCCGACGAAGCGCCAGCGGAGAGGAGCCCGCCATGACCGTGGAACGACCGCCCGCCCACGAGAACGACTGGCTCGCCGCCTACGACCCGCGCGCCTACACGCCCGTCGCCGTCACCGTCGACGTCGTCGCCCTGACGCTGCGCCACGGCAGCCTGCACGTCCTGCTGGTCGAGCGCGCCGCGCCGCCCTACCAGGGGTACTGGGCACTGCCCGGCGGCTTCCTGCGAGCCGGCGAGGAAGGGCTCGACGAGGCCGCCGCCCGCGAGCTCGCCGAGGAGACCGGCCTGGTCGGCACCGCCGACGCCGAGGCCGCCCTGAGCCGGATCCACCTCGAACAGCTCGGGACGTACGGCGCCCCCACCCGGGACCCGCGCATGCACGTGGTCTCCGTCGCCTACCTCGCCTTCGCCCCCGACCTGCCCGACCCGCAGGCCGGCTCGGACGCGGCCACCGCCGCCTGGCACGCCGTCACCGAGCTCGACCTCCGGCCGTCCACCGGCCGGTCCCCAGCCGCCGGTGTGCCCGCCGACACCCACGGGGGTGGCGTCGGCGGGCACACCGGCCACCAACCCGCGGCCGACGGCCCCGCCGGCACCACGACGCTCGCCTTCGACCACGCCCGGATCGTCGCCGACGGCCTCGACCGCGCCCGCGCGAAGATCGAGTACAGCCCGCTGGCCACCGCCTTCCTCCAGTACGACTTCACCATCCCCGAGCTGCGCGCCGTCTACGAGGCGGTCTGGGACGAGAAGCTCCACCCCGGCAACTTCCACCGCAAGGTGCTCTCGGTGCCCGGCTTCGTCGAGAGCACCGGGACGACCACCGAGCGCGGCGGCGCCCGCGGCGGCCCACGGGCCCGCACCTACCACGCCGGCGACGCCCACCTCCTGCACCCCGCGCTGCTCCGGCCCACCCGGGAGGACGAGATCCGCTGACCGGCGCCACCGGTCGCGCCCACGCGCACTACCATCCGGCCATGACGACTCAAGAGGTGAGCAGGACGAGCAACCGGCCGAACTCCCACTGCCACTGGTGCGGCACGCCCTACCCGCCCGGCACCACGGCCTGGCCCCGCACCTGCCCCGGCTGCTCCGAGATCAGCTACCGCAACCCGTTGCCCGTCGTCGTCACCCTCCTCCCGGTCACCCAGGAGAGCGGTGCGCCCGGCCTCGTGGTCATCCGCCGCACCATCGAGCCCGGCTACGGCCAACTCGCCCTGCCCGGCGGCTACGTCGACTACGGGGAGAGCTGGCAGCAGGCCTGCGTCCGCGAGCTGCGCGAGGAGACCGGCATCCTGGCCGAGGCCGGGGACGTCACCCTGGTCGCCACCGACTCCGACACGCACGGCGGCTTCCTCTGCCTCTTCGGCCTGCTCCCCGCCCGCCCGCTCGCCGAGCTCCCGCCCTCGGTCCCCACCGAGGAGACGGAGGGCTGGCAGCTCGCCGACCCCACGACCGCCCTCGTCTTCGCCTTCCACACCCGGGTCTCCCAGGCCTGGTTCAACGGCGAGTACGCCCACCACTGACCGTGCCCGGGGACGGGGCTGACCAGACTCGCACGGCCGCGGCAGACCCTGGCGTACCGCGCGATCACATGGCAGGGTCTGCTCCGACAGCCCCAACCGGACGGGCCCTGCCACAAGCACCCCCGTCCCATCCAACGGCCGGGAGACCACCACCGTGAGCACCCCATCCCAGGACCAGCCGCTCTGGCGCCCCAACCCCGCTCGCGCCGCAGCCACCGGCCTCGTGGCCTTCCAGGCCTGGGCCGCCGAACACCACGGCGCACCGGCCGCCCCGCTGGCCCCCGTCGACAGCGACGAGCAGGCCGCCCGGCGCTACGCCGACCTGCACAGCTGGTCCACCGAGGACCTCGACCGCTTCTGGACGGCCGTCACCCAGTGGTTCGGCGTCCGCTTCACCGAGGCCCCCGAAGCCGTCCTCGCCGAAGCCGCCATGCCCGGCGCCCGCTGGTTCCCCGGCGCCCGCCTCAACTACGCCGAGCACGCCCTGCGCGCCGCCGACGACGAGGCCAACGCCGACAAGCCGGCGATCCTCCACCTGGACGAGACCACCGAGCAGCCGACCGTCCTCACCTGGTCCGAGCTCCGCCGCCAGGTCGGCTCGCTCGCCGCCGCCCTCCGGGCCGGCGGCATCGGCCCCGGCGACCGCGTCAGCGCCTACCTGCCCAACATCCCGCAGGCCGCCGTCGCCCTCCTCGCCAGCGCCGCCGTCGGCGCGGTCTGGACCAGCTGCGCCCCCGACTTCGGCGCCCGCAGCGTCCTCGACCGCCTCCAGCAGATCGAGCCCGCCGTCCTCTTCGCCGTCGACGGCTACCACTACGGCGGCAAGGACCACGACCGCGCCGAGGTCGTCGCCGAACTCCGCCGCGAGCTCCCCAGCCTGCGCACCGTCGTCCACGTCCCGCTGCTCGGCGCGCCCGCCCCCGACGGCGCCCTGCACTGGGACGACCTGGTCGCCGACGACGTCGAGCCGGTCTTCGAGGCCGTCCCCTTCGACCACCCGCTCTGGGTCCTCTACTCCTCCGGGACCACCGGCCTGCCCAAGGCCATCGTCCAGAGCCAGGGCGGCATCCTGCTGGAGCACCTCAAGCAGGCCGGGCTCCACCTGGACCTCGGCCCCGAGGACCGCTTCCTCTGGTACACCTCCACCGGCTGGATGATGTGGAACTTCCTCCTCGCCGGCCTGCTCACCGGGTCCACGATCGTCACCTACGACGGCAGCCCCGGGCACCCGGACACCGGTGCCCTCTGGTCCGTCGCCGCCCGGACCGGCGCCACCGTCCTCGGCACCTCCGCGGCCTACGTCATCGCCAGCCGCAAGGCCGAGCTGCACCCCGGCCGCGACCTCGACCTCTCCGCCGTCCGCTGCATCGGCACCACCGGATCCCCGCTCCCGCCCGACGGCTTCCGCTGGATCTACGACGAGGTCAAGCAGGACGTCTGGCTCGCCTCCGTCAGCGGCGGCACCGACGTCTGCTCCTGCTTCGTCGGCGGCGTCCCGACCCTGCCGGTGTACCTCGGTGAGATCCAGGCCCCCTGCCTCGGCGCCGCCGTCGAGTCCTGGGACGTCCACGGCCGCCCGCTCACCGACGCGGTCGGCGAACTCGTCGTCACCAAGCCGATCCCGTCCATGCCCACCGGCTTCTGGAACGACCCCGACGGCGCCCGCTACCACGACAGCTACTTCGAGATGTACCCCGGCATCTGGCGCCACGGCGACTGGATCACCGTCACCTCCCGCGGCACCGTGGTCATCCACGGCCGCTCCGACTCGACGCTCAACCGCCAGGGCGTCCGGATGGGCTCCTCCGACATCTACGAGGTCGTCGAGCGCCTCCCCGAGATCGCCGAGTCCCTGGTCATCGGCCTGGAGGAGCCCGACGGCGGCTACTGGATGCCGCTCTTCGTCGTGCTCGCCCCCGGCGCGGTCCTCGACGACGGCCTGGTCGGCCGGATCCGCACCTCGCTGCGCACCGAGCTCTCACCGCGCCACGTCCCCGACGAGGTCATCGCCGTCCGCGGCCTGCCGCACACCCTCACCGGCAAGCGGATCGAGGTCCCGGTGAAGCGCCTGCTCTCCGGCACCCCGCTGGAGCAGGCAGTGAACCCGGGTTCGGTCGACGACATCGAGCACCTGCGCTACTTCGAGCAGCTCCGCCGCGACCGCCGGGCCTGACCTCGGACAGCACCCGGACAGCACGAACCCGGACAGCACGAAGGGGTGCCCCCATGACGGTGGGGGCACCCCTTCGCAGTCCTCGCTCCGGCCGCGTGCCGGGTGTCACTCGCCGGACAGCACCTGCTGGGCCGCGGCCCGCGCGTCCTCGGCGCTGTCCGCGGCCCGGGCGGCCTCGGCCGCCCGGCGGCACTGCGCCAGCGTGTACTTGGCCAGCGTGGCCCGCACATAGGGGATCGACGCCGCGCCCATGGAGAGGCTGGTGACGCCGAGCCCGGTCAGGACCACGGCGAGCAGCGGGTCGGAGGCAGCCTCGCCGCAGACGCCACAGCTCTTGCCGGTCGCCCGGGCGGCCTCGGCCGAGAAGGCGACCAGGTCCAGCAGCGCCGGCTGCCACGGGTCCTGCAGCCGCGCCAGCGCACCCACCTGGCGGTCGGCGGCGAAGGTGTACTGCGCGAGGTCGTTGGTCCCCAGCGAGAGGAACTCCACCTCCTGGAGGATCGACCGCGCCCGCAGCGCCGCCGACGGGATCTCCACCATCGCCCCGTACTTGGCGCTCAGCCCGGCCTGGCGACACGCGTCCGCGAAGTCCTTGGCGTCCTTGCGGTCGGCCACCATCGGGGCCATCACCTCAAGGTGCACCGGCAGCCCCTCGGCCGCCTTCGCCAGCGCGCGCAGCTGGGTCTGCATGACCTCGGGGTGCTCCAGCAGGGTCCGCAGACCGCGCACACCCAGCGCCGGGTTGGGCTCGTCGGCGGGGGTCAGGAAGTCCAGCGGCTTGTCCGCGCCCGCGTCAAGCGCCCGGACCACGACCCGGCCCTCCGGGAACGCCTCCAGCACCTTGCGGTACGCCTCGACCTGCTTCTCCTCGCTGGGAGCCTTGGCCGAGTCGTCCAGGAAGAGGAACTCCGTGCGGAACAGGCCGACGCCCTCCGCCCCGGCCTCCAGCGCGGCAGGCAGGTCCGCGGGACCGCCGACGTTGGCGAGCAGCGGCACCCGGTGCCCGTCCGAGGTCTGCCCCGGGCCGGACGAGGCGGCCAGCGCGGCCTTGCGCTCGGCGGCCGCGCGGCGCAGTTCGTCCTGCTTCTCCTGCGACGGCTCCAGCAGCACGTCGCCGGAGCTGCCGTCCACCGCGACCACGGTGCCCTCGGCGACATCGGTCGCCCCCGGCAGCGCGACGACGGCCGGCACGCCCAGGGCGCGGGCGAGGATGGCGCTGTGGCTGGTCGGCCCGCCCTCCTCGGTCACGAAGCCGAGCACCAGGGTCGGGTCCAGCAGCGCGGTGTCGGCCGGCGCCAGGTCACGGGCGAACAGCACGTACGGCTCGTCGCTGTCCGGAACGCCCGGCATCGGCACGCCCAGCAGCCGAGCCACGATGCGGTTGCGCACGTCGTCCAGGTCGGCGACCCGGCCGGCCAGGTACTCCCCGGCGGAGGCGAGCAGCGCGCGGTAGGCGGCGAAGGCGTCGTAGACGCCGCGCTCGGCGCTGCTGCCGACGGTGATCCGGCGGGCCACGTCGGCCATCAGCTCCGGGTCCTGCGCCATCAGCGCCTGGGCCTCCAGCACGGCCTGCGCCTCGCCGCCGGCCAGGTTGCCGCGGGCGATCAGGTCCGCGGCCACCGCCTCGACGGCAGCCTGGGCGCGGGCCTGCTCACGGGGGGCGTCCGCGGTCGGGATCTGGGTGGCCGACGGCTCCAGCACCGCCGTCCCCATGTGCCGCACCTGGCCGATCGCGACCCCGTGGCTGACACCCACGCCGCGCAGCGTCTTCTCCATGTCACCTGTCTCCGCTGAGAGAAGCGGCCCCGCCGGGTACCGCTGTGTGCCGGGCCGCCCCACCGAGTCCGGAGGGGCGGGTCTGCAGTAAAGAAAGAGGTCAGCTCCAGCTGAAGAGGGCGTCGCCCACGGCGACGTCCCCGTCCTCGCGAAGGTCGCCGAGCGAGTCGGGGGCGGCCTCCAGAGCGACGATCGGCGAGATCGGCGACTTGCCCGCGGCCTCGACGGCGGCCGGGTCCCACTTGATGACGGCCTGGCCGCAGGTCACCGTGTCGCCCTTGTTGACGAGGAGCTCGAAGCCCTCACCGTTGAGCTGCACGGTGTCGATGCCGAGGTGCGTCAGCACGCCGTGTCCGTCCGCGTCCACGACGACGAACGCGTGGGGGTGCATGGAGACGACGACACCGTCCACCGGGGCCACGGCCTCGGTCGGCCGGCGCACCGGGTCGATCGCGGTGCCGGGGCCGACCATCGCGCCGGAGAAGACCGGGTCGGGCACGCCGGCGAGCCCGACGACACGGCCGGTCAGCGGCGACGTCACAGTGGTCATGGTTGAGCCTCCCAAGTGCGCAGTACAGAGAGCGGCCGCGAACTGCGGCAAGGACATCGACTGAAGCCTAAATCATGTCAACTTCGGACATCTGCTGACATTCCCGGGCGAACACTCACGCCCTGCCCGCCCTCACCGGCCGGCCATCTCACCGACCGCTAGTGGTCTAGTCCTCTTGGCCGATGCGCCGCACTCTACAGGCATCTTGGCGAATCGGGACCATTGCTGTATATGCTCGCGAGAGCAACAAATCATGCCTCCCAGCGGGTGAAGCTCGGCGTGCCCCGATTCGCGCTCCGGCCGACGACCCGCTATGGTTGGTCGAGTCGCCGCAAGTCGACGGTTAACAGCAGGTTTCAGAAGCGAAAAGCACCGGTAAACGGAGCGGAAAGCGTCTGGTAAGCTGGAAACACGAAAGAACGAAGCGCCCGGAGGGCCCGCTGGAAGGCGGTCCGAAGGAAGTGTCCGTTCCTTGAGAACTCAACAGCGTGCCAAAAGTCAA
>NZ_JBEXYD010000026.1:93933-101571 GCF_040630735.1 Kitasatospora sp. NPDC005748 | reverse complement strand
GCGACACCCCAGGGGTGTTGTCCACGAAATTGGTGATCAGCCAGTTCAGGTTCTGTGCGGCCTGGCTCATCTGACTCAACTCAACGCTCCTGGTGATCTGCGCCGTTGCCGTCGGTGCGGCCCCCGAAGCTATCGAATCCGGACTGCTGGGCACCATGCTGCGGGCCCGCCTGGTTGCCCTGGCCCGGGCCCTGGCCGGCCGCCTGCTCGGCGCCGACCCGGCGGCCCTGCTGGATGCCGCGGCGCAGGTTGGTGAGCCGGCCGCGGACCTCCTCGGGCGCACGGGACACCTGGGGGCCGGTCAGCGGGGACGCCTCGGCGGTACCGGAGACCAGGTTGGCCTGCGGGGTCCGCCGGGGGAGACCGGACATGGTGACGCCACTGGTCGAGGGCTCCCGGACCTGCTCGGCCCGGCGCCAGCGCTCGTCGTTCGCGGACGGGCGCCACGGCGCGTCACCCGGCCCGCCCGGCCCACCCTGCGGGGCCTGCTGCGGCTGGCCCTGCTGGGGGGCCTGCTGCTGAGCCTGGTGGGGAGCCTGCTGGGCGTGCTGCTGCTGCGGGGCCTGCTGGTGCTGGGCGTGCTGGTGCTGCTGCGGGGCCTGCTGGTGCTGGCCCTGCTGCTGGACGCCGGGCGCACTGGTCCCGGGCCGACGCGGCTGGTACTGACCCGCCCGCGCCGCCTCGGCCTGCTCGGCCGACTCGAAGATCGGCGCACCGCCCTGCGGGCCGCCGTCGGACGGACCGGTCGGCAGCGCCATCGGCTCCTGGCGGACCGGCTCGGGCCGGAGCTGCTCCTGGCGGACCGGCTCCGGACGCGCCGGGTTCGGCAGCACCGGCTCGACCAGACCGAGGCCGAGCGGGTCACGCGGGTCGATCTCGCTCGCCTCGAAGCGCGGCCGGGCGAACTGCGCGGTGCTCTCCATCGACGAGGGCTCGGCCACGGGGAGCGGCTGGGCCTGCTGCGGCGGGAACTGCTGCCGCTCGCGCTGCGGTGCGTCCGGGCCGGGACGCTGCGGACGGCGCGGACCCTGCGGGCCCTGGCCGCCGGGGCCGCCCTGGCCCTGCGGTGCCTGACCCTGCGGTGCCTGGCCCGGCTGGCGGCGCTGCGGCAGACCCTCCTGCGGGCGGTTGCCCGGGCGGGCGCCCTGCGGCGCGCCCGGACGGCCCGACTGGTCGGCCCAGCCGTGCTGCGGCTGCTCGCCGGTCCGGGGGCCCGGACCGCCGGCGAAGTCCCCGCCGGGGCGCGGCCGCTCCTGGCCGGGGCGCCGGCCCTGGCCGGGCTGACCCGGGCCCTGGCCCTGCCGGCCCTGGCCCGGCTGACCCGGACCGGGCTGGCCCTGGCCGGGCTGCTGCTGGCCGCGGCGCGGCAGCGCACCGGGACCGCCCTGCGGCGGAGCCTGCCGGCCCGCACCGCGCTGCGGCAGACCGCCCTGCGGGTTCTGGCGGGCCTGCTGGCCCTGCTGCTGGCCCTGCTGCTGGCCCTGCGGGGCCTGCTGGCCCTGCGGCTGGCCCTGGAGCGACTGGCCGACCTGTCGGGTCGGCAGCGCGCCGCCAGCCCGTCCACCGGGGCCGCCCTGGCCGCCCGGAGCACCGGGACCGCCCTGGCCGAGCTGCGGACGGCCCTGCGGGGCACCGCCCGCCGGACCCTGGCCGAGCGCGGCCGGGCCGCCGTTCGGGCCGCCGGCCGGACCGCCGGGCACCTGGCGCTGCTGGCGCGGCGTCGGGGCGACCCCGCGCTGCTGCTTGGCCTGCGCCGAACCGGGGCGGGCCGGAGCCCGGCGGTCGGCGGAGTTGGTGACGTCCACCGGGAGCATGACCAGCGCGGTGGTGCCGCCGGAGTCGCTGGGGCGCAGCTGGATGCGGATGCCGTGTCGCAGGGACAGGCGGCCGACCACGAAGAGGCCCATCCGGCGGGAGACGGAGACGTCCACCGTCGGCGGGTTCGCCAGGCGCTCGTTGATGTCGGCGAGGTCGTCGGGGCTGAGGCCGATGCCGGTGTCGTGGATCTCGACCAGCACCCGGCCGTCCGGCAGGGCGTGGCCGGTCACCCGGACGCGGGTCTGCGGGCTGGAGAACGAGGTGGCGTTCTCCAGCAGCTCGGCGAGCAGGTGGACGAGGTCGTTGACGACGCGGCCGGCGACCTCGGCCGACGGCACGGTGGCCAGCTCGATGCGCTCGTACTGCTCCACCTCGGAGGCGGCGGCGCGGAGCACGTCGACCAGCGGGACGGGGCGGGTCCAGCGGCGGCCCGGGTCCTCGCCCGCGAGGACGAGCAGGTTCTCACCGTTGCGGCGCATACGGGTCGCGAGGTGGTCCAGCTTGAAGAGGTTGGCCAGCTGGTCCGGGTCCGCCTCGCGGCTCTCCAGCTCGGAGATGAGCGACAGCTGGCGCTGGATGAGGCCCTGGCTGCGGCGCGAGAGGTTGGTGAACATCGCGTTGATGTTGCCGCGCAGGAGGGCCTGCTCGGCGGCGAGGCGGACGGCCTCGCTGTGCACCATGTCGAAGGCGTGGGCCACGTGGCCGATCTCGTCCGCGGAGTCGATGCCGACCGGTTCGACGGTGACGTCGACGTCGTGCGGGTCGCTCTCGGACAGCGTCTTGACCAGCTCGGGCAGTCGCCGCTCGGCGACGTCCTCGGCCGCGGACTGCAGTCGCGTCAGCGAGCGCACCATCGAGCGGGCGATCAGACCGGCGCCACCGAGGGCGACCAGCAGCACCAGCGCGACGGCGGCACCGATGATCAGGGCCTCGGTGTCGGCGGCGGACTGCAGCTCCTGGGCCTTGCCGTCGAGGTCCTCGATCAGCTTCGACTCGATCCGCCGCTCGGCGGTGATCTTGGCGGTGGCCTGCTCGTACCAGTCCTTGAAGCTGACCGGCTCGGTCTGGTGGATACCGCTCTGCTGGAGCACCGAGCGCGCGTACCGGTCGGCGGCGGCGACCACCGAGTTGTAGCTGAGCTGGCCGCGCAGGTTGTCCAGGTCGTGCGAGGTGTAGATGTTGTTGAAGCTGGTGAGCGCGTTGTCGTAGGAGGCGCGCAGCCGGATACCGAAGGACTCGTCGCTCAGGCTGAGGTCGGGGGCCTTGGGGTTGGCGAGCGCGGCGCTGATCAGGGCGCGCTGCTGCGAGGTGGCGTTCTTGGCCAGCGAGAACTGCTGGAGGGCGCGGGTGGCGCGGACCAGGTCGCGGTTGTTGGACGCGAGCGCGATGTCCTGGGTGATCGACAGCAGGTCTCGGATGATCACGTCGTAGGCCGTGATCGTCGACTGGATGTTCTGGTTGTTCTGGTACGGGGTGTTGCGCGCGTCCGAGATCGAGTTCAGGTCCTTGCGGATCTGGAACAGCAGCGCCTTGCCGCCGGAGAGCTCCAGGTTCTCGAACTTGTCCGAGGACGCGGTGAAGGTCCGGCTCAGGTCGTCGGTGATCTTGCGGGCGTTGACGATGTCGTCGTCGAGCGGGGCGTTCGGCTCGTGGGTGATCGGCCCGGCGCTGATGTCCCGCTCGGTCTGCAGGGCGTCGGCGAGGTTGGTCGCCTTCTTCGCCAGGTCCGAGAGGTTGGCCATCTGGGCGAGCTGCTGCGAGGCCTCGAGAGAGGTCTGGATGCGCAGCCCACCGAGCACGAGGGCGACCAGCACCGGGAGCGCGAGCAGCGCGATGAGGCGGGTACGGATCCGCCAGTTGCGCATCGCCAGCCGGCTCATGCCCTTGGCCCGTCGGCGGGTCAGCGTCTTGCGGAGCTTGCCCCGGGCCGATTTCCGGTCCTGTTCGGCGTCGTCCTCCGGGCGGCCGACCGCCTCGGGTGCCGGCTCGACGGGGCCGCCGGGCACCGCCGCCTGCTGGGGTGGTGCCACGGGCTCACGCGACTCCGGGTCACCCGCGGCGCCGCTACCCCTTTTGAAACGTCCCTGCACTGGCGTCGCAACCTCTGGACCGGGCGTCCCGCCGCGTCGCCGCAGCCTGGACGGTGTGGAGTTTCCATCCGCACCCCGGCCGGTCCGGGAGAGCGGGCACCGGGGTGGACTACTCCCTACCCACGGTCCGTGGCATTCCAGCACAGCCGGGGAATCCCAACAAGGGCCGCCAGGGCGAGTGGGGCCACACTACCGACCGCGCGCGCGATTTCACTGACTGTGCGGTAACCGGACCGGAATACCGCCTTTTTCGGACACTTGCCGGATACATGCCAACCGGACCCGAGATCAACGGGAGGTGCAGAGGTTCCCGAATGCCCGATATGCAGGGTTTTGTCGGCGAAACTTGATGAAGCGATATGTCGGATATCGGAGAATTGCTCTTCAATTTGTGAGCAAAATCACAGCACAATGTGTAGCTTTGGTCACGGCGGCTGTGGAAAGAGATCCGTAACCTTGCTGTCTCCGGCGCACGGCCTCGATCAGCCTGCCCAGAATCTCCCCGAACCACTCAGGCCGGTGCCGCGCCACGTCGACGCGCCGGTCACGACCCCGAGGTGCTGACGAGATGTCCCAGGCGAACACGGCCGCCACCAGTCCCGAGCTCTCCAGCCGTTCCACGGCGAACCCGCGCCGGACGACGCTGGCCTCGGTCGAGGACTTCAGCGGGATCCCGGGCGCCCGCCGGGCCGAGCACGTGGCGACCTACGCCACCGAGCTGCCCACCAACACGGCCAACCCGCGCCGCACCCAGCTGATGGTCGCCCCGGTGGTGGCCCCGCGGAGCTGACACCCCGCACGAACCCGGAAGGCGCCGCACTCGCGGCGCCTTTCGGTTTGCTCCCGCCAGGTCGGGCGCAACCGCGCTGAACAGGGGCAAAGCGGTCGGGGGAGGCCCCACGCGATAGCCTGGTCGACGATTGAGCGGGGCCGGGCCCACACGGGCGCGGCGCCCACCAGCGCCCGGGCGCGCCCCGGGCGGCCGACGAAGCGAGGGGTAGCCCAGCCGTGCGCATTGCCAGGTTTTCCGTTCGGGAGGGGAGCCCTGCCGCCGGCACCGTCTCCTTCGGTGTGGTCGAGGGTGACCCGGCGCAGCCCGAGTCCCTCGTGGTTCACGCCCTGGCCGGCCACCCGTTCGGGCAGCCCCAACCCACCGGTGAGAGCTACCGCTTCCAGGACGTGCGGCTGCTCAGCCCGATGCTGCCGAACAAGATCGTCGCGGTCGGCCGCAACTACGCCGCCCACGCGGCGGAGCTCGGCCACGACGTCCCGGACGTCCCGCTGACCTTCTTCAAGCCGTCGACCTCGGTGATCGGCCCGACCGAGTCCATCGCGTACCCGCCGTTCTCCTCCGACGTCCACCACGAGGCCGAACTGGCCGTGGTCATCGGCCGGATGTGCCGCGAGGTCCCGCTGGACCGGGTGCCCGAGGTGATCTTCGGCTACACCTGTGCCAACGACCTCACGGCCCGCGACATCCAGCAGCGCGAGGGCCAGTGGGCCCGCGCCAAGGGCTTCGACACCGCCTGCCCGCTCGGCCCGTGGATCGAGACGGACCTCGACCCGAGCGACCTCGCCGTCACCTGCACGGTCAACGGCGAGCTCCGGCAGGCCGGCCGCACCTCCCAGATGGTCCGCTCGGTCGCCGAGCTGATCGTCCACATCTCCGAGGCCATGACGCTGCTGCCCGGCGACGTCATCCTCACCGGCACACCCGCTGGGGTGGGCCCCCTCAACGTCGGCGACGCGGTCGCCGTCTCCATCGAAGGCATCGGCACTCTCACCAACAAGGTGATCAAGCGTGGCTAACACTGACCCGAGCGTTCGGGTTCGCTTCTGTCCGTCCCCGACCGGCAACCCGCACGTGGGCCTGGTCCGCACGGCCCTCTTCAACTGGGCCTTCGCCCGCCACAACGGCGGCACGATGGTCTTCCGGATCGAGGACACCGACTCCGCCCGCGACTCCGAGGAGTCGTACCGGCAGCTGCTCGACGCCATGCGCTGGCTCGGCTTCGACTGGGACGAGGGCCCGGAGATCGGCGGCCCGCACGCGCCGTACCGGCAGTCGCAGCGGATGGACATCTACGCGGACGTGGCCCGCCGGCTGCACGAGGCCGGCCACGCCTACCACTGCTACTGCTCCACCGAGGAGCTCGACGCCCGCCGCGAGGCCGCCCGCGCGGCCGGCCGCCCGTCCGGCTACGACGGCCACTGCCGGGAGCTGACGGACGACCAGGTCGCCGTCTACAAGCTGGAGAAGCGCGAGCCGATCCTGCGGTTCCGGATGCCCGACCGCACCATCGCCTTCGACGACCTGGTGCGCGGCACGCTCAGCTTCGAGCCGGAGAACGTGCCCGACTACGGCATCGTCCGGGCCAACGGCGCACCGCTCTACACCCTGGTCAACCCGGTCGACGACGCCCTGATGGGCATCACCCACGTGCTGCGCGGCGAGGACCTGCTCTCCTCGACCCCGCGCCAGATCGCGCTGTACGCGGCGCTCGCCGAGATCGGCGTCGGCGACGGCGGCACCCCGCGCTTCGGCCACCTGCCGTACGTGATGGGCGAGGGCAACAAGAAGCTCTCGAAGCGCGACCCGCAGGCCTCGCTCAACCTGTACCGCGAGCGCGGCTTCATCCCCGAGGGCCTGCTCAACTACCTGTCGCTGCTCGGCTGGTCGCTCTCCGCGGACGACGACATCTTCTCGGTGGAGCAGCTGGTCGAGGCGTTCGACATCGCCGACGTCAACGCCAACCCGGCCCGCTTCGACCTCAAGAAGTGCGAGCACATCAACGCCGAGCACGTGCGCCGGCTGGCCCCGGAGGACTTCGTCCGCCGCCTGGTGCCGTACCTCCAGGCGCCCGGTCTGCTGCCGGCCGAGCCGACCGCCGAGCAGCTGGAGCTGCTGGCCAAGGTGGCACCGCTCACCCAGGAGCGGATGGTCGTGCTGAGCGAGATCGTCACCATGGCGGGCTTCCTCTTCGTCGACCCGGCGGACTTCACGCTCGACCCGGACGACGCCGCCAAGGTGCTCACCGCCGACGCCCGTCCGGTGCTGGAGGCGAGCATCAAGGCGTTGGAGGAGCTGGCGGACTTCTCGCCCGAGCCGATCCAGGCCGCGCTGCGCGCGGCGCTGGTGGACGGGCTGGGCATCAAGCCCAAGTTCGCCTTCACGCCGCTGCGGGTGGCCGTCACGGGCCGCCGGGTGTCCCCGCCGCTCTTCGAGTCGATGGAGCTGCTCGGGCGCCCCGAGACGCTGCGCCGGCTGACCGCCGCGCTGGCCGCCGTCCCGGCTGCCTGAGCACCGCCACCGGCGGCCGCGGGCCGGGTTCTGACCTGGCCCGCAGCCGCCCCGGCCGCGGCCTGGGCTTATCGATTTTGGACCGGGGCCGGACGTCGGGTAATGTTCTTTCTGCGCCGCCCGGGAGGGAACGGACGAGGGAGCGAAACTTCGTCGGGACCGAGCGAGGGGCGCAACGCCTGAGAAGGGCCCGCAGGGGTTCAACTCTGGTGGGGTATGGTGTAATTGGCAGCACGAGTGATTCTGGTTCATTTAGTCTAGGTTCGAGTCCTGGTACCCCAGCGCAGTACAGGCACTGTCGGCTCCATCGCAGTGCAGGCACCACCGCAGTACAAACAAAGATCCAAGCCCCCGTTGTGTAGCGGCCTAGCACGCTGCCCTCTCACGGCAGTAGCGCCGGTTCGAATCCGGTCGGGGGTACTGATCCCG
>NZ_JBEXYD010000026.1:0-93837 GCF_040630735.1 Kitasatospora sp. NPDC005748 | reverse complement strand
CCCGCAAGGGATCGCCTGGAAAGCCCCCGTTGTGTAGCGGCCTAGCACGCTGCCCTCTCACGGCAGTAGCGCCGGTTCGAATCCGGTCGGGGGTACTGATCCCGCAAGGGATCGCCTGGAAAGCCCCCGTTGTGTAGCGGCCTAGCACGCTGCCCTCTCACGGCAGTAGCGCCGGTTCGAATCCGGTCGGGGGTACCAGAGCATTAAGCCGGTGGGCTTGCCCATCGGCTGATTGCTTTGTTGGGGTATGGTGTAATTGGCAGCACGAGTGATTCTGGTTCACTTAGTCTAGGTTCGAGTCCTGGTACCCCAGCCAGAAATGAGCAAGGCCCTGGTCCGCCAGGGCCTTTTGTGTTTTCCGCCCGCATTTCCCGGGTGATTCGGAAAAGGGCCCGCGCACCTCGGTGCGCGGGCCCTTTTCGACGTCGGCGGGCAGGGGTGGTCAGCCGCGGCGCAGGGCCTCGGTGAGCCGGTTGGCGGCCTCGATGATGGCCTGGGCGTGCAGCCGGCCCGGGTGGCGGGTCAGGCGCTCGATCGGACCGGAGACGGAGACGGCGGCCACGACCCGGTTGGAGGGGCCGCGCACGGGGGCCGAGACGGACGCCACACCCGGCTCGCGCTCGCCGATCGACTGCGCCCAGCCGCGGCGCCGGACGCCGCTCAGCGCGGTCGCGGTGAACCGGGCGCCCTGGAGGCCCCGGTGGAGCCGCTCGGGCTCCTCCCAGGCGAGCAGGACTTGGGCGGCCGAGCCGGCCTTCATCGGCAGGGTGCTGCCGACCGGGACGGTGTCCCGCAGACCGGAGAGCCGCTCGGCGGCGGCGACGCAGATCCGCATCTCGCCCTGCCGGCGGTAGAGCTGTGCGCTCTCGCCGGTGACGTCGCGCAGATGGGTCAGGACCGGGCCCGCGGTGGCGAGCAGCCGGTCCTCGCCCGCCGCGGCGGAGAGTTCGGAGAGACGGGGGCCGAGGATGAACCGGCCCTGCATGTCCCTGGTGACCAGTCGGTGATGTTCGAGTGCGACGGCGAGCCGGTGGGCCGTGGGCCGCGCCAGACCGGTGGCGGCGACCAGCCCCGCCAACGTGGCGGGGCCCGACTCCAGTGCGCTCAGCACCAGAGCGGCCTTGTCGAGAACGCCGACGCCGCTAGAGTTGTCCATGCCCTAAGACTGCAGTCTCATTCCGCGAGACGCAAGTTCAATCCGGCGAGAAAAGCGCCACTCTGGATGCAGCAGCCCGGGAGACATCCAGAATGCGGCCTCAACAGAGTGTCCGCATGGTGGACACCGATCCGGCGTGCAGGTCACGCGGCGCGCCTCACAGGGCGGCGCAGGCAGTGACCCCGATGAACACGAGAAGGCCGGCAACGCGGCCGGCTGGAGGGAATCCGATGGGACGGACACTCGCAGAGAAGGTCTGGGACGACCACGTCGTCCGGCGCGCGGAGGGCGAGCCCGACCTGCTCTTCATCGACCTGCACCTGCTCCACGAGGTCACCAGCCCGCAGGCCTTCGACGGCCTCCGGCTGGCCGGGCGCACGGTCCGCCGGACCGATCTCACGATCGCGACCGAGGACCACAACACCCCGACCCTGGACATCGACAAGCCGATCGCCGACCCGGTCTCGCGGATCCAGCTGGAGACCCTGCGCCGCAACGCCGCCGAGTTCGGCGTCCGGATCCACTCGCTGGGCGACGTCGAGCAGGGCGTCGTGCACGTGGTCGGCCCGCAGCTCGGGCTGACCCAGCCGGGCACCACCGTGGTCTGCGGCGACTCCCACACCTCCACCCACGGCGCCTTCGGCGCCCTGGCGTTCGGCATCGGCACCAGCCAGGTCGAGCACGTCCTGGCCACCCAGACCCTCCCGCTGGCGCCGTTCAGGACGATGGCGATCACCGTCGAGGGCGAGCTGCCCGAGGGCGTCACGGCCAAGGACCTGATCCTGGCGATCATCACCCGGATCGGCACCGGCGGCGGCCAGGGCTACGTCCTGGAGTACCGCGGCTCGGCCATCCGCAGCCTCTCCATGGAGGCCCGGATGACCATCTGCAACATGTCCATCGAGGCGGGTGCCCGGGCCGGGATGATCGCCCCCGACCAGACCACCTTCGACTACCTGGAGGGCCGTCCGCACGCGCCGAAGGGCGAGGACTGGGACGCCGCGGTCGAGTACTGGAAGACCCTGGGCACCGACGAGGACGCGGTCTTCGACCACGAGATCTTCATCGACGCGACCCAGCTGACCCCGTTCGTTACCTGGGGCACCAACCCGGGTCAGGGCGCGCCGCTCGGCGCCCAGGTGCCGGACCCGGCCTCCTTCGCCGACCCGCAGGAGCGGATCGCCGCCGAGAACGCCCTGAAGTACATGGGCCTGGAGGCCGGCACCCCGCTGCGCGAGGTCGCGGTGGACGCCGTCTTCGTCGGCTCCTGCACCAACGGCCGGATCGAGGACCTGCGGGCCGCCGCGGCCATCCTGGACGGCCGGACCATCGCCGAGGGCGTGCGGATGCTGGTCGTCCCCGGCTCGGTGCGGGTCGCCCTGCAGGCCGTCGAGGAGGGCCTGGACAAGGTGTTCACCGCCGCCGGCGCCGAGTGGCGCCACGCGGGCTGCTCGATGTGCCTGGGCATGAACCCCGACCAGCTGGCCCCCGGCGAGCGCTGCGCGTCCACCTCGAACCGCAACTTCGAGGGCCGTCAGGGCAAGGGCGGCCGCACCCACCTGGTGTCGCCGCAGGTCGCCGCCGCGACCGCGGTGCTCGGCCGACTGGCCGCACCCGCCGATCTCCCGTCCGACGTCGCTGTGGAGGCCTGAGCAGCATGGAGAAGTTCACCACCCACACCGGTCGCGCCGTGCCGCTGCGCCGCAGCAACGTCGACACCGACCAGATCATCCCGGCCCATTGGCTCAAGAAGGTCACTCGTTCCGGTTTCGAGGACGGCCTGTTCGAGGCCTGGCGCAAGGACGAGTCGTTCGTCCTGAACCGGCCCGAGTACCAGGGCGCGACCGTCCTGCTGGCCGGCCCCGAATTCGGCACCGGCTCCTCCCGGGAGCACGCCGTCTGGGCATTGCAGAACTACGGGTTCCACGCGGTCGTCTCGTCCCGCTTCGCCGACATCTTCCGCGGTAACTCGCTGAAGAACGGCCTGCTCACGGTCGTGCTGCCGCAGGAGACGGTGGAGCGGCTCTGGGCGCTGGTGGAGGCCGATCCGACGGCCGGGATCACCGTCGACCTGGAGGCCCGCGAGGTGCGCGCCGAGGGCGTCACGGCCCCGTTCGAGCTGGACGACAATGTCCGTTGGCGGCTGCTGAACGGGCTGGACGACATCAGCATCACCCTGCAGAACGAGCCCGACATCGCGGCCTTCGAACAGACCCGGCCCGCCTTCAAGCCGCGTACTCTGCCGGTCGCCTGAGCGGCTCGGGAGAACAAGCATTCTGACGTTCCACCGGATGGTCCGCCTCCCCTCGGGGGGGCGGACCATCCGCCGTTCCGGGCCCGGAGTTACCCCCCGGCGCCGGCCCCCGATTGCCGATTTGGCATTGCCGCAGAGGCCCCGCGCAAGCACAACTGCGGGTAGATGGCACAATCAGTACATGCACCGGCACCATGAACCTCCGTACGCGGGCGGCGAACCCGCGTCACCGGAGTCCACGGGCCGGGGATCCGAACGCCGAATTGACGATCGGCCGGACGCCGCCACCTCACCTGCTGAGGGGCCGGACGACCCGGAAGTCGCAGCGCTCTACGCGCTTGTGGCCGAGCGGTTGAAGCAAGCTCACGCCCGCGTGCATGCGCTGAACGTGTCTGCCGATGCAAAGACCGCTCTCACCCGTCAACTCCTGATCGTCACCGAGGCCGCCAAGCGCGATCTTCCGGAGGCGGCAAGGCGGTTGAGTCGCTTTGTGCATGACCTCGACGAGGGGCGCCCGCCCGTCGCCTGAGGTCGCCGACGCGCAAATCCATTGCGACACTAGGGTGATTCGCGCGTTTGGTAATTGAAAGTCCGCAGATACATACCTAACGTGCGAAATGAACGGATGGAATCATCCGGCGCCCGTTTCCGAAGGGGAAGACGTGAACAAGGCTCAGCTTGTCGAAGCGGTGGCCGAGCAGCTGGGCGGTCGCAAGGCTGCCGCAGAGGCCGTCGACGCAGTGCTCGACACCATGGTCCGCGCCGTCGTGGCCGGTGACCGGGTGTCGGTCACCGGTTTTGGCACCTTTGAGAAGGTGGAGCGCTCCGCGCGCTTCGCCCGCAACCCGCAGACCGGCGAGAAGGTCAAGGTCAAGAAGACCTCGGTGCCCCGCTTCCGTCCCGGCCAGGGCTTCAAGGACCTGGTCAGCGGCAGCAAGAAGCTGCCGAAGGAAGGCCCCTCGGTGAAGAAGGCCCCCAAGGGCTCCCTCACCCCGGGCAAGAGCGGTGTCGCCGCGACCCCGGCCGCCAAGCGCGCCGCCACCAAGCGCGCCGCCTCGGCCGCCGCCGCGGCCCCGGCCGCCACCAAGAAGGCCGCTGCCAAGAAGACGGCGACCACGGCCGCCGCCAAGAAGACCACGGCCACCCCCGCCAAGAAGGCGACCGCGACCAAGAAGACCACGGCCGCCGCCGCCAAGAAGACCACGGCCGCCGCGACCAAGAAGACCGCTGCCGCCGCCAAGAAGACGGCGACCACGGCCGCCGCCAAGAAGACCACGGCCACCGCCAAGAAGGCGACCGCCACGGCCAAGAAGACGGCTCCCGCGAAGAAGACCGCCACCCGCAAGACCACCGCGCGCAAGACCAGCGCGAAGTAGTCCTCGGACGGCTCTCCAGGGCCGTGGCGCACCCCCTCCCGGAATTCCGGGTGGTCGGGCCGCCACGGCTCTTCGGTTTTCCGGGGTCGGTCTCGACCCCGGCGCGCGGCTGTGGAGCGGCGCGGGCCCGGTCAGGCCTCGGCGGGGTCCGGGAAGGTCTGCAGCGTCAGGAAGACCACCCGGCGGGCGTCGCCCGCGCCCTCGGTGCGGATCCGCACCCGCTGGCCGGGGCGCAGCAGCCGCAGGCCGCCGGCGTCGAAGGCGGCGGCGTCGAACGGCACCGGGGTCCCGTCGTCGAGCAGCACGGAGCCGGCCCGGGTGGCGGGGTCGAAGGTGAACGCGGTGGCCTGCATGGAAGCAGCATAGCGAGCAGCACCGACAGGCCTCGGGGGCAGCTCGTGGAGGCGGCCCGGCGTGGATGGGGAGTTGCTCCCGCGCCCGTCCGGAGCGGGGGTCAGAGGTGCTCCCGCGCCCGTCCGGAGCGGTTCGCGGCGGGGAGTCCGAGCGCCTGCGCGAGCCGGGCCGACAGGGCGCCGGTGTGCGGGCCGACGCCGAGTGCGAGCGCCGCGCCGAGGTCGGCGCCGGTGTCCACGTCCCGGCGCACCGACTCCACGTCGTCCAGCCGCAGTTCGCGGGCGCCGCCGGCCGCGTGCCGGGCCCGGGAGCCGTCGCCGAAGGCGGGTGCGAGCGGACCGCCGGGGGAGCGGGCCAGCAGCGTGGTGCCCAACCCGGGGGCGTCGGCCAGGAAGGACCGCCCGGCCGGCCGGGCCGCGGCCAGCACCCGGGCCAGTTCGGCCGGGCGCAGGGCCGGCAGGTCGGCGGAGAGCGCGGCCAGCGGGGCGTGCGGGGCGAGCGCCAGCGCGGCCGCCGCGCCGTGCGCCAGCGCGTCGTTGAGGCCGCCGCCCGGTTCGTCGCCGACGACGACCGCGCCCAGCGCGGCCAGCCGCTCGCCGGCGGTGCCGTCCCGGGTGACCACCAGGACGCGGGACACGCCCGGGGTGGCCAGCGCGGCGGTCACGGTGTCCAGGGCGAAGGAGAGCGCCAGGTCCGCGCGGTGCGGCCCGGCGAAGGGTGCCAGCCGGGTCTTCGCCAGGGCGAGCCGCTTGAGCGGCAGCACCAGCGACCAGCCTGCGGTGGGTGCGGGGGGCGCGACGGGCCCGCTGGGGCGTACGGTGTCCTGGGTCATCGGCGTCATTGTGACGCCGGTCCCGGAACCCTCGCCAGGCCGTCCGAACTGTGCGGACGTGCGTTTGGTCACGCCCGCCCGACAGGTTGGCGGGGTTGCTCGACAGCCGCTCCGCGGCCGGGCGAGACTGTTCCGCGCCCTGACCCCCGTCCGACGGGGGTCGCGGGAGGCGAGAGACTGCGGCACCCCGCGTGCCGCACCGGATGAGGAGGACCTGGGGTGGCCCGCCGCTCGTATGCCGGCTTCGGCAACGCCGATTACGGCATCTGGTACCGCTTCGCGGCCGTGCTGGTGAAGCCGGTGACGACCGCGCTGGTGAAGCCGGACTGGCGGGGCTGGGAGCACCTGCCGAAGGAGGGCGGCTTCATCGCCGCCGTCAACCACAACTCGATCATCGACCCGGTGGTCTACGCGCACTGGCAGTACAACAGCGGGCGGCCGCCGCGGATCCTCGGCAAGTCCTCGCTGTTCTCGGTCCCGTTCATCGGCTTCATGCTGCGCAAGACCGGCCAGATCCCGGTGTTCCGCGAGTCGACCGACGCCGCGCACGCGTTCCGGGCGGCCATCGACGCGGTGAACGGTGGCCAGTGCGTCCAGTTCTACCCGGAGGGCACGCTCACCCGGGACCCGGACCTGTGGCCGATGACCGGCAAGAGCGGGGTGGCCCGGGTCGCGCTGATGACCGGTGCGCCGGTGATCCCGGTGGCGCACTGGGGTGCGCACGAGATCATCCCGCCGTACGGCCGGGGCGGCTCGGGGAAGGGCCGGTTCAACCTGTTCCCGCGGCACCGGGTGACGGTGGCGGCCGGGCCGGCCGTGGACCTGAGCAAGTACCAGGGCCAGGAGCTGACCGCCCAGGTGCTCCGGGACGCGACCGAGGACATCATGCGGGCGATCACCGCCGTGCTGGCCGACATCCGCGGCGAGGAGCCGCCGGCCGAGCGCTACGACATGCGCACGGCGGCCCGGCACCGGGCGGAGGCGGCCGCCGCCGAGCGGCAGCGGGCCGCCGGCACGCGCAAGAACAGCACCGAGGAGGCCGGCAAGTGACCCGATGTGCCGTGTTCGGAACGGGTTCCTGGGGGACCGCGTTCGCGATGGTGCTGGCCGACGCGGGCTGCGAGGTCACCCTCTGGGGGCGCCGGCCGGAGCTGGTGGACGCGATCCACACCACCCACGTCAACCCCGACTACCTGCCCGGCGTCCCGCTGCCCGGGTCGGTCCGGGCCACCGTGGACCCGGCGCGGGCCCTGGCCGGCGCCGACTTCGCGGTGCTCGCGGTGCCCTCCCAGACGCTGCGCGAGAACCTCGCCGCCTGGGCCCCGCTGATCGAGCCGCAGACCGTGCTGGTGAGCCTGATGAAGGGCATCGAACTCGGCACCGCCAAGCGGATGAGCGAGGTCATCGCCGAGGTCGCGAAGGTCGGGGCGGAGCGGGTGGCCGTCGTCAGCGGCCCCAACCTGGCCCGGGAGATCGCCAACCGGCAGCCCGCCGCGAGCGTGGTGGCCTGCACCGACGAGGCGGTCGCCAAGCGGCTCCAGGCGGCCTGCCACACGCCGTACTTCCGCCCCTACACCAACACCGACGTGATCGGCTGCGAGCTGGGCGGCGCGGTGAAGAACGTGATCGGCCTGGCGGTCGGCATGGCGGACGGCATGGGCCTCGGCGACAACACCAAGGCCACGCTGATCACCCGGGGCCTGGCCGAGACGACCCGGCTGGGGCTGGCGCTCGGCGCCGACGCGTACACCTTCGCCGGGCTCGCCGGGATGGGCGACCTGGTGGCGACCTGCTCCTCGCCGCTCTCCCGCAACCACACCTTCGGCACCAACCTCGGCCGCGGGATGTCGCTGGCCGAGACCATCGCGGCCACCCGGCAGACCGCGGAGGGCGTCAAGTCCTGCGAGTCCGTGCTCGACCTGGCCCGGCGCAGCGGCGTCGACATGCCGATCGTCGAGGCCGTGGTGGACGTGGTGCACAACGGGCGCCCCACCCAGGAGGCGCTGCGGGCGCTGATGTCGCGCTCGGCCAAGGCCGAGCGGCACTGACCGCGCGACGCCGGGCGACCGGGGCGGTTGACGTCCCGGAAACGGCTCGCACGGTAGTCTCACACCCGATATGAGCATCGAACAGACCCCCCCGAATCCGTCCGCGAAGCCGCGCGTAGCGCTCGTCTTCGGTGGCCGCAGCTCCGAGCACGCCATCTCGGTGTCCACCGCGGGCAGCGTGCTCAGGGCGATCGACCGCGAGAAGTACGACGTGCTGCCCATCGGCATCACCCACGAGGGCCGCTGGGCGCTGGTCAGCGACGATCCGGCCCGGATGGCCATCACCGACGGCCGGCTGCCGGACGTCGCCCAGGTCGCCGAGGCCGTCGACGGCCAGGTCGTGCTGCCGGTCAGCCCGGACAGCCGCGAGGTGGTCTGGAGCGAGCCGGGGGCGGTGCCGAAGGCGCTCGGCGAGGTCGACGTGGTCTTCCCGCTGCTGCACGGCCCCTGGGGCGAGGACGGCACCCTCCAGGGCCTGCTGGAGCTGTCCGGAGTGCCGTACGTCGGCAACGGCGTGCTCTCCAGCGCGGTGGGCATGGACAAGGAGTTCACCAAGCGGGTGCTGGCCTCGCACGGCCTGGGCGTCGGCTCGTACACCATCGTCCGGCCGCGGGAGTGGGAGAGCGAGGCCGGCCGCGCCGCCGTCCGCGAGCGGGTCGGGGAACTCGGTCTGCCGGTGTTCGTGAAGCCCTGCCGGGCCGGCTCCAGCATCGGCATCACCAAGGTCAAGGACCTCGCCGGGCTGGACGCCGCGATCGAGGAGGCCCGCCGGCACGACCCCAAGCTGATCATCGAGGCCGGGGTGTCCGGGCGCGAGATCGAGTGCGGGGTGCTGGAGTTCGAGGACGGCCCGCGCGCCAGCGTCCCGGCCGAGGTCCTGGTCGGCGGCGACTACGAGTTCTACGACTTCGAGGCCAAGTACATCGACTCCTCCGAGGTGCGCATCCCGGCCGAACTCGGTGCGGCCGAGCTCGCCGAGATCCGCCGTCAGGCGGTCGCCGCGTTCGAGGCGCTCGGCTGCGAGGGCCTGGCCCGGGTGGACTTCTTCCTGCTGGACGACGGCAGCTGGATGATCAACGAGGTCAACACCATGCCCGGCTTCACCCCGATCTCGGCCTACCCGAAGATGTGGGAGGCCAGCGGGCTGTCGTACCCGGAGCTGATCGACCGGCTGCTCCAGGCGGCGCTGCGCCGCCCGACCGGGCTGCGCTAGCCGCCCGGGCACCCGCCGCACACCCGTGCAAGGGCGGTCCGGGAGCTCCCGGACCGCCCTTCCCGTGCTCTCCGGCCGCTACGGGATGTTGGCCTTCACCACGCCGTTCAGGGCGGAGACCGGGTCGAGCGGATTACTGAAGGCCCCGCCGGGGACGGTCACCTCGACGTACGCCCGGCGCATCGTGGTGATGAACCGGTATCCGCCGTCGTCGAGCTTCTGCGCCCACCAGGTGACGTCGTCGATGGTGGGGGAGAGGTCCTTGGCGTGCTCGCCGTTCAGCGCCTCCGGCCGGTCCACCCCGCAGCGCAGCACGGTGCGCGGCGAGCTGGCCCAGGCGGCCACGTACGGGGAGCCGGGCGACGGGTCCTTGCGGGCGTGGCCGAGCACCTCCTGGGGCAGCGCCGCGGCCAGGTCCCGGCAGTAGCCGGCGGCCCTCCCGGTCGGCTCCGGCACCTCGATCGCCGCGGGCGCGCCCCAGCTGCCGAGCAGCCCCACGACGGTGCAGCTCAGCGCCAGCGGCAGGGCCAGCCACCGGACGGGGGCCGGCAGCGCGGTCAGGAAGCGGGGGACGCGGAGTTCTCGGGCCACCCGCCGATGGTAGCCGGGGCCTACAGGTGGACCACCGGACAGGTGAGGGTGCGGGTGATGCCCTCCACCTGCTGGACCTTGGCCACGACCAGGCGGCCGAGGTCGTCCACCGTCTCGGCCTCGGCCCGCACGATCACGTCGTACGGTCCGGTGACGTCCTCGGCCTGGAGGACACCGGGGATCTCGGAGATGGACCGGGCCACGGCGGTGGCCTTGCCGACCTCGGTCTGGATCAGGATGTATGCCTGTACCACGGGGGGACCTCCCGGCGGCTGGGAACGGGGATCGGCGCCGTGATCGCCCGCTCGGGCGTTCGGGGGTGGGGAACGGACTCACCGGCATTCCGATCACCACGCTACCGCGCAGCGGGCCGGGGAGGGGAGACTTCTGCACCCCCGGAGGGCGTACGCTGCGCGCGGGGGAGCGGGGGGCACCAGTTCCGATTCGGATGGAAACGCGAGAGGACGGCAGATGCAGGGGACCGTGGGCGAGCTCGGCGAGTTCGGACTCATCAGGGAGCTGACGGCCCGGGTACCGCTCACCGACGCGGTCGACCTCGGTCCGGGCGACGACGCCGCGGTGGTGAAGACGCCGGACGGCCGGGTGGTCGCCACCATGGACGTGCTGATCGAGAACCGGCACTTCCGCCGGGACTGGTCGACCGCCTACGACGTGGGCCGCAAGGCCGCCGCCCAGAACCTCGCCGACGTGGCCGCGATGGGCGCGGTGCCGACGGCGATCCTGCTCGGCCTGGTCACCCCCGCCGATCTGCCGACCACCTGGGCCACCGAGCTGATGGACGGGCTGCGCGACGAGTGCCAGGTGGCCGGTGCCACGGTGGTCGGCGGCGACGTGGTGCGCGGCGACGTCATCACCCTCGCCATCACGGCGCTCGGGGATCTCCAGGGGCGCGCACCGGTGACGCGCGCCGGGGCTCAGGTGGGCGACGTGGTCGCCGTCACCGGCTGGCTCGGCTGGTCCGCCGCCGGGCTGACCGTGCTGCAGCGCGGGTTCCGCTCGCCGCGCGCCTTCGTCGAGGCGCACCGCCGGCCCGAGCCGCCGTACCACGCGGGCCCGGCCGGCGCCGAGTTGGGCGCCACCGCGATGGTCGACGTGAGCGACGGGCTGGTGGCCGACCTCGGCCACGTCGCCCGGGCCAGCGCGGTGGACATCGACCTGCGGGCCGCCGACTTCGACGTCCCGGCGCAGATGGCCGATATCGGGCAGGCCGTCGGGGTGGACCCGCTGGTCTGGGTGCTCTCCGGCGGCGAGGACCACGCGATCGTGGCGACCTTCCCGCGCGGGGTCCAACTGCCCGCCCGCTGGCGGGTGGTGGGCGAGGTGACCGGCCGGGCCCGGCCGTCCCGCGGTGGCCGGGTGACGGTGGACGGCGAGCCCTGGGACCGGGTCGGCGGCTGGGACCACTTCGCGGAATGAGCGCGGCGTCAGCAGTCCGGCGGGAGGCCGCGGGCCGGCGCGGGCGCGTGCATCGGCCCGGACGCGCGGGGCGCCCCGGCGAGCGGCGCGCGGGCCCGCGCCGGGGGACGGCGTAGGCTTGCGCTGAACCGGATCCACCTGCTGCTCCTCGGACGCGGGTGGTCTGAACCACTGCGGAGCGGGAGAGTACAGCCACCATGCGCATCGGTGTCCTGACCAGCGGCGGAGACTGCCCCGGGCTCAACGCGGTGATCCGCTCCGTGGTGCACCGGGGAACCGATGTGCACGGTGACGAGATCGTCGGCATCGAGGACGGCTTCCTCGGCCTGATCGAGGGCCGCAGCCGGCCGATCTCGCACGACGACGTCACCGGCCTGCTGACCCTCGGCGGCACCATCCTGGGCTCGGCCCGCGTGCAGCGCGACCGGATCGCCTGGGCGGTGGAGAACGCCGAGACCCTCGCCCGGGACATCGGCATCGACGCGCTGATCGCGATCGGCGGCGAGGGCACGCTGACCGCCGCCAAGATGTTCAGCGACGCCGGACTGCCGGTGGTCGGCGTGCCGAAGACCATCGACAACGACATCGACGCGACCGACGTCACCTTCGGGTTCGACACCGCGGTCCATGTCGCGACCGACGCGATCGACCGGCTGAAGACCACCGCCGAATCCCACCAGCGGGTGATGGTGGTGGAGTTGATGGGCCGGCACACCGGCTGGATCACCCTCACCGCCGGAATGGCCGGCGGCGCCCACGGCATCCTGATCCCGGAGAAGCCCTTCGACATCGAGGCGGTCGCCCGGATGGTCGAGGACCGCTTCTCCCGGGGCAAGAAGTTCGCCATCATCGCGGTGGCCGAGGGCTCGGCCCCGATGCCCGGCACGATGCGCTTCGACCACGGCGTCGTCGACCAGTTCGGCCACCGGACCTTCGGCGGGATCGGCAACCGGCTCGCCAACGAGCTGGAGAACCTGCTCGGCAAGGAGGCCCGGCCGGTCATCCTCGGCCACACCCAGCGCGGCGGCACCCCCACCGCCCGGGACCGGGTGCTCGCCACCCGGTTCGGCTGGCACGCGGTGGAGGCCGTCCACAAGGGCGCCTTCGGGCACTTCACCGCGCTGCGCGGCAACGACATCGAGCTGGTGCCGGTCGCCGAGGCGGTCACCCACCTCAAGACCGTGCCGCAGGACCGCTGGGCGGAATCCGAAGCCGTGCTCTGAGGCGGCGCGGGTAGGTTGGGGCCCATGTCCCTCCCGTCTTCCGCCCCCGCTCCCGGCGGCCGCCCCCGGGGCGGCCCCTCCACCGCACCCCCGCGGGTGCTCACCGTCGCCGGATCCGACTCCGGCGGCGGCGCCGGCATCCAGGCCGACCTCAAGGCGATGCTGGCCCTCGGCGTCCACGGCATGAGCGTGATCACCGCCGTCACCGCGCAGAACTCGCTCGGTGTCCAGGGCTACTGGGAGCTGCCGGCCGAGGCCGTCCGGGCCCAGTTCCGCAGTGTGGTGGACGACATCGGCGTCCAGGCCGTGAAGACCGGGATGCTCGCCTCGATCGAGCTGGTCGAGACCGTCTCCGAGCTGCTGACCGGGGTGAACGCCCCGGTGGTGGTCGACCCGGTCGGCGTCTCCAAGCACGGCGACGCGCTGCTGGCCGCCGAGGCCGTCGCCACCGTTCGGGAGCGGCTGCTGCCGGTCGCCACCCTGGCCACGCCCAACCTGCACGAGGTGACGCAGCTCACCGGGCGCACCGTCGAGGACGAGGCGCAGATGCTCGACGCGGCCAAGGCGCTGCTCGACCTCGGGCCGCGCTGGGTCCTGGTGAAGGGCGGGCACCTGGAGGGCGAGGCCGCCGACCTGCTGTACGGCGGGCCGGGGGAGGAACACTGGTACCGGGCGCCCCGCTACGACAACCGGCACACCCACGGCACCGGCTGCACACTGGCCAGCGCCATCGCCGCCGGGCTGGCCACGGGCGAACCGCTGCCCGGGGCGGTGGCCTCGGCGAAGGCCTACATCACCGGCGCGATCGCCGGCGGCTTCGCGCTCGGGTCCGGCATCGGCCCGGTGGACCACGCCTGGCGCTGGCGCTGAGCGCACCGGGGCCGCAACGACCACGGGCGGGCCCGAGGGCCCGCCCGTGGCGGCTCCGGGCAGGCCCGGAGAGAGGGGTCGGCACTGGAGAGCCGGGATCCAGAAACAGGAAGCCGGCCCATCCGAGGATGGACCGGCTTCCTGGAGGACCGGCTTACCGGTCTGCGCGTCAGCGCGAGACCTTACCGGCCTTGATGCACGAGGTGCAGACGTTGAGCCGCTTCGGCGTCCGCCCAATCACAGCGCGCACCGTCTGAATGTTGGGGTTCCAACGACGGGGGGTACGGCGGTGAGAGTGGGAGATGCTGTTGCCGAAGCCCGGCCCCTTGCCGCAGACGTCGCAGTTGGCAGCCACAGGAGTCACTCCAAGACTTCAGATCATTTACGTTCGAAACCCCGCCAACCCACCGGAGCACTCACGTGAACCAGATCAGATCAATGGGGTGAGCCTGGACTGTTCCAGGCAACCGGAAGAGCATACAACGCTTGCTTCCGTTCAACGAAACTACCACGTCTGCGCAGGTGATCGCCGCGCTCGGCGCTTCCGGCGGCGGCCCCCGGCCCCCGATAACCTGCCGGTACCAACCCTCGCCGTTCAACCTCAGGCCATCACGGCGTCCCATCCGGAGGAGACCTGGTGCTGACCACGCTCGACGCCCCGGCCGTGCGCAGCTGGTGCCAGCTGGCCCTGCGCGCGCTGGGCCAGGCCCGCGAGGAGATCGACGCACTCAACGTCTACCCCGTCCCGGACGGCGACACCGGCACCAACCTCTACCTGACCGTGGAGTCCGCCGCCGCCGCGGTGGAGAGCCGGTTCACCGACCCGGCGGGCGACCCGGCCCCCGGGCTCGCCGAGACCGCCCGGGCGATGGCCCGGGGCGCGCTGGTCGGCGCCCGCGGCAACTCCGGCGTGATCCTCGCCCAGTGGCTGCGCGGCACCGCCGAGCAGCTGGCCCAGGGCGGTGGCGCCGACCAGCTGCGGGCCGCCCTCCAGGGGGCCGCGGACGCCGCCTACCAGGCGGTCGCCGAGCCCGTCGAGGGCACCCTGCTGACCGTCGCCCGGGTGGCCGCCCGGGAGGCGACCCGGGCCGGCGACGGGCTCGGCCAGGTCGCCGACACCGCGTACCGGGCCGCCCGGGACGCGCTGCGGCGCACTCCCGAGCAGCTCTCCGTGCTGGCCGAGGCCGGGGTGGTGGACGCCGGCGGACGCGGCCTGGTCGCCGTCCTCGGGGCGCTCGCCGACGCGGTGGCCGGCCACCAGCCGATGGGCCCGGTCGCGCTGCGCGGTGACGTCCGGCCGGTCGAGAGCTGCCAGGGGCACGTCCGGCCGCCCGGCCCGGGTCACCCCGCCTTCGAGGTGATCTACCTGCTGGACGCCCCCGACGAGGCGCTGCCCGCGCTGCGCGAGCGGCTCGCCGGACTGGGCGACTCCCTGGTGATCGGTGGCGGGGACGGCCTCTGGAACGTGCACGTCCACGTGGACGACGCGGGGGCCGCGGTGGAGGCCGGGCTGGGGGCCGGGCGGCCGCACCAGATCCGGATCACGCACTTCGCCGAGGCCGCCGCCCGGGCCGGGACCGCCGACGACCGCGGCGAGCACGAGGAGCGCACCCGGGTGGTGCTCTCGGTGGTCTCCGGCGCGGGACTGGCCGACCTCTGCGAGCAGGCCGGCGCCGTCGTGCTGCACGCCGACCCGGACCGCCCGCCGGCCAGCGCCGAGCTCGCCGCCGCCGTCCGCCGGGCGGGCGCCCGGGAGGTCGTCCTGCTGCTCAACGACCCCGAGCTGCGGGCCGCCGCCGGGGCCGCCGCCGACCAGCTGCGCGAGGAGGGGGTGCGGATCGCCGTCCTGCCCACCCGGTCACCGGTCCAGGGGCTGGCCGCCCTCGCCGTGCACGAGGCCGGCCGCCGGTTCGACGAGGACGTGGTCGCCATGACCTCGGCGGCCGGCGCCACCCGGTACGCCGAGCTCGCCGTCGCCGAGGGCGAGTCCTGGACGATGGCCGGGGTCTGCCAGGCCGGGGACGTGCTCGGGCTGATCGACGGGGACGTGGCGGTGATCGGCGCCGCCCCGGCCGAGGTCGGCGCCAGCGTGCTCGACCGGATGCTGGGCGCGGGCGGCGAACTCGTCACCCTGATCCTCGGCGACGGCGCGGACGAGGAGCTGGCCGACCGGCTGGTGGCGCACGCCCGGCACCGGCGGCCGGAGGTCGACGCGGTGGTCTTCCACGGCGGGCAGGAGTCCGCGCCGCTGCTCATCGGCGTGGAGTAGCGGTCCGGGCGGCGGGCGCCGCGGTCCGGCCGGGGCGCCGGGCAGCGGGTGGCGCCCGGAATGTCGGTCCGGTGGTGTAAACAAGGGCCTGATGGGCGCTCTCGATGAACCACTGACCAAGCTCGTCGGCGACCGTACCGCCAAGGTGCTCGCCGACAGCCTCAAGCTGCGCACGGTCGGGGACCTGCTGCACCACTATCCGCGCCGCTACGTCGAGCGCGGCCAGCTCACCAGCCTGGACGAGCTGGAGATCGACGAGCACGTCACCGTGCTGGCCCGGATCGAGAAGGTCACCCTGATCCCGTTCCGCGGCCGCAAGGGGGACCGCCTGGAGGTGGTCGTCACCGACGGCCGCAGCCGGCTCTCGCTGGTCTTCTTCAACCAGGGCTGGCGGCAGAAGGAGCTCCGCACCGGCGCCCAGGGCCTGTTCGCCGGCAAGGTCGGCGTCTTCAACCGCACCCGCCAGCTGGTCTCGCCGGACTACCAACTGCTCGACGAGGACACCGGGTCGGACGCGGCGCAGCAGTTCGCCGGCCGGCTGATCCCGGTCTACGGAGCCAGCGCCCAGATGCCCAGCTGGAAGCTGTCCATCTGCGTCGAGACCGCCCTCACCAAGCACCTCTCCGACGTCGGCGAGCCGCTGCCCGCGGAGCTGCGCGAGCGGCACGAACTGATCCCGCTGCCCGAGGCGCTGGAGCTGATCCACCGCCCGCGCGGCCAGGCCGACCGCGAGCGCGCCCAGAGCCGGCTCCGCTGGGACGAGGCCTTCGTCCTCCAGGTCGCGCTCGCGCAGCGCCGGGCCGCCGACTCCGCCCTGCCGGCCAAGCCCCGCGAGCCCCGGGCCGGCGGCCTCCTGGACGCCTTCGACGCCCGGCTCCCGTTCACCCTCACCGACGGCCAGTTGAAGGTCTCCGCCGAGATCGCCGCCGACCTGGCCACCGAACACCCGATGCACCGGCTGCTCCAGGGCGAGGTCGGCTCCGGCAAGACGCTCGTCGCGCTGCGCGCCATGCTCGCGGTGGTCGACGCGGGCGGCCAGGCCGCCCTGCTGGCGCCCACCGAGGTGCTGGCGCAGCAGCACCACCGGTCGATCGTGGAGATGATGGGGGACCTGGCCGAGGGCGGCCTGCTGGGCGGCTCGGACCTCGGCACCCGGGTGGTGCTGCTGACCGGCTCGATGGGCGTCCCGGCCCGCCGCCAGGCGATGCTCGACATGGCCTGCGGGGACGCGGGCATCGCGATCGGCACCCACGCGCTGATCGAGGACAAGGTGCAGTTCCAGGACCTCGGCCTGGTCGTGGTGGACGAGCAGCACCGCTTCGGCGTCGAGCAGCGGGACGCGCTGCGCGCCAAGGGCGAGCAGCCGCCGCACCTGCTGGTGATGACGGCCACGCCGATCCCGCGCACCGTCGCGATGACCGTCTTCGGGGACTTGGAGACGTCGGTGCTGGACCAGTTGCCGGCCGGCCGCTCGCCGATCTCCACCCATGTCGTCCCGGCCCTGGAGAAGCCCAACTTCCTGGCGCGGGCCTGGGAGCGGGTCCGCGAGGAGGTGGCCAAGGGCCACCAGGCGTACGTGGTCTGCCCCCGGATCGGGGACGAGGAGCCCGCCCCCGACGCCAAGAGGAAGCGCCGGTCGGTCCCGGCCGAGGACTTGGAGGAGCTCACCGGCGCGGAGCCCGACGCGGGCGCCGGGAGCGACGACCGGCGCCCCCCGCTGTCGGTCGTCGAGACCGCCGAGAAGCTGCTGAAGGGCCCGCTGGCCGGGCTGCGGGTGGAGATCCTGCACGGCCGGCTGGCGCCCGACGCCAAGGACGAGGTGATGCGCCGGTTCGCGGCCGGCGCGGTGGACGTCCTGGTGGCGACCACGGTGATCGAGGTCGGGGTCAACGTCCCCAACTCCACCGCGATGGTGATCATGGACGCCGACCGCTTCGGCGTCTCCCAGCTGCACCAGTTGCGCGGCCGGGTCGGGCGCGGCAGCGCCGCCGGCCTCTGCCTGCTGGTCAGCGACATGCCGGCGGGCAGCCCGGCCCGGGCCCGGCTGGACGCGGTGGCCGCCACCCTGGACGGCTTCGAGCTGTCCCGGATCGACCTCGAACAGCGGCGCGAGGGCGATGTGCTGGGCCAGGCGCAGTCCGGGGTGAAGTCCTCGCTGAAGGTGCTCTCCGTGCTGGAGGACGAGGAGGTCATCGTGACCGCCCGGGCCGAGGCCACCCGGCTGGTCGCCGAGGACCCGGAGCTGGCCGCCCACCCGGACCTGCGCACCGCGCTGGAGAGCCTGCTGGACGCCGACCGCGCGGAGTACCTGGAGAAGGGCTGAGCCCCCCGGGAGCCCGGCCGGCGGGCCGGTGCCCGGGCCGCCCGTGAGGGCTGATCGTCAGGGCCGATTGTCAGACCCCCGCGAGAGAATGTAGTTGTTCAGGACGCACCCTCAAGGTGCGCACCTGGCACGACACTTGGGGGTCCTGCCATGGCATTCCGTCATCTCAACGAGCTCCCGCTCGGCGACAAGGTCTTCCGGATCGAACTCGCCAGCGACGACGACCGCGAGGTCACCCTCACCCTGACCGGCTGGCGCGAGGGGGCGGCCGCCGCGCCGCTCGCCTCGGGCAAGCTCCGCCTGCCGGTCGAGGACGTCGCCTCGCTGCGGATCGCGCTCAACCGCGCGCTCCGGGCCCTGGCGATCGTCGCCGACGTCTCCGAGCCCATCCCCGACCGTGACGTGCTGCGCGAGCTCTACCCCGGACACGGCGCCCCCTGGGTTCCGCAGCACGAGGAGGAGCTGGTCCGGCGGTTCCACGACAGCGAGACCGTCGCCCGGATCGCCGCCCGCTTCGGCCGCACCCCCGACTCCGTCCGCACCAAGCTGCGCGAGCTCGGGCACGACCCGCGCCGCCCCGAGTTCTGCCCGCCCGACGGCTGCCTCTCGTGGTCCCGCTACGCCTCGCCGGCGCTGCTCGGCGCGGCGATCCCGCCCCAGTCGACGGCGGCCGACGCGAGCTGATCCCGCGGCCCTCGCCGCGACCTTCGCCGCAGCCCTCCGCCGGGGCTGCGGCGAGGGGTTCGGGGCGGCCCTTCGGGTGGGGGCCGTATAGCGTGGTCGGGCAGCGACGAAAGGACCTCCCACCACCATGACCCGCGTCATCGCCGGGGCGGCCGGCGGCCGCCGGCTGGCCGTACCGCCCGGCCGGAGCACCCGCCCCACCTCCGACAAGGCCCGCGAGGCGATGTTCTCCACGCTGGAGGCCCTGCGCGGCACCCTGCACGGGGCCCGGATGCTCGACCTGTTCGGCGGATCGGGCGCGGTCGGCCTGGAGGCGCTGTCCCGCGGCGCCGAGCACGTCCTGCTGGTCGAGGCCGACGGCCAGGCGGCCCGGGTGATCCGGGAGAACGTCCGGACGATCGACCTGCCGGGCGCGGTGGTGGTGGCCTCCCGGGCCGAGAAGGTGATCGCGGGACCGCCCCCGGAGACCCCGTACGACCTGGCCTTCCTCGATCCGCCGTACGCCGTCACCGACGACGAGGTGCGCGAGATGCTGATCACACTCCTGGCCGGGGGCTGGCTCGCGGCCGACGCACTCGTCACCGTGGAGCGCAGCACCCGAGGCGGCGAGTTCGGCTGGCCCGAAGGCTTCGAGGTACTGCGCTCGCGCCGCTACGGCGAGGGCACGCTCTGGTACGGTCGCGCCGCCGCCGAGGGCCGCCCACACTCGTAGCGGGCCGAGGCCCGCAGGACCCGACACCCCACGAGGGAGCATCCACGCCATGCGCCGCGCCGTCTGCCCCGGATCGTTCGACCCGATCACCAACGGTCATCTCGACATCATCGAGCGGGCCTCGAAGCTGTACGACGTGGTGCACGTCGCGGTCGCGGTGAACCGGAACAAGCAGGGCATGTTCACCATCGAGGAGCGGATCGCGCTGATCGAGGAGACCACCGCCAAGTACGGGAACATCGTGGTCGAGTCGCACCTCGGCCTGTTGGTGGACTTCTGCCGGGAGCGCGGCATCCCCGCGATCGTCAAGGGCCTGCGGGCCGTCAGCGACTTCGACTACGAGCTGCAGATGGCCCAGATGAACCACGGGCTGAGCGGGGTCGAGACGCTCTTCCTGCCGACCTCGCCGACGTACAGCTTCCTGTCGTCGACGCTGGTCAAGGAGGTCGCCTCGTACGGGGGCGACGTCTCGCACCTGCTGCCGGAGACGGTGCACCGCCGGCTGGTCGAGCGGATCGCGCAGCGGAAGGCCCAGTAGCCGCCGGGCCGGAGCCGGGCCGGTCCGTTTCTGCCGATTCGTCACCAGTTGTCCGGGGGCCGGTCCGGCAGCCCGGTCCGGGCGTTGTGACCTCGCCCCGCCGTGGCCGTAAAGTCTGTGTTCCTGCCCTGCGGTGAGGTCCACCGCGCCGGGCCTGCCTCCGCCGGACCGTCGGCGGCACACGGAAAGACGAAGCCCCGTGGACGTGCAGAACAAGGTCGACGAGATCGTCGCGGCCGTCGAGAACGCCCGCTCGATGCCCATGTCGGCCTCCTGCGTGGTGAACCGAGCCGAACTGGTCGGCCTGCTCCAGGACCTCAGGGCGGCACTGCCCGCCGAGCTGGCCCAGGCCCAGTCGGTGATGGCCGACCACGAGCAGGTGGTCGCCGGCGCCGAGGCGGAGGCCGAGCGGATCATCCAGGGCGCGCACGCCGAGCGCGGCTCGCTGATCTCCGACACCGAAGTGGTCCGCCGGGCCCAGGCCGAGGCGGACCGCATCCTCGCGGAGGCGCGTGCCGAGGTCGAGACCAAGCGCGCCGAGGCCGACGACTACGTGGACAGCAAGCTCGCCAACTTCGAGGTCGTGCTGACCAAGACGCTCGGCGCGGTCGGCCGCGGCCGGACGAAGCTGCGCGGCGACTCCAGCGTCTTCGAGACCCCGTACGAGGGCGAGAGCGACGGCGAGGAGTTCCGGCCGCAGCCGCGGATCACCCCGAGCCCCGAGGTCGACGAGTACGTCGATGTGAAGCTCGCCACCCTGGAGAACGTCCTCAGCGCGACGCTGGAGGCGGTCGGCAAGGGCCGCGACAAGCTGCTCGGCAAGGCCCCGATCGACGAGCTGGGTGCCTACCTGGCCGCCGCCGACGAGGCCCAGCAGGCCAAGAACCGCGCCGAGGCGGTGGCGGCGGGCTTCGCCACCGACGCCGACGGCGAGGAGGTGCCGTGGTACCGCGAGGAGGTGCCGCAGCAGCAGACCTGGCCGGAGCAGACCCCGGCCGCGGCCGGCTGGCAGGCGCCCGGCGTCGACCAGTACGCCGCCGCGCAACAGCCGGGCGGCCAGTACGCCGAGGTGTACGGCGGCGGCTTCGACCCGGCGGGCCAGGGCGATCCGTACGGCGGCCAGTACGGCTACGGGCAGCAGCAACACCAGCAGCAGCACCAGCAGCAGGGGTACCCGGCCGCGCAGGAGCAGGGCGGCTACGGCTATCCGCAGCAGCAGCAGGGCTACGCCGCGCAGCAGTACGACGCCTACGGCTACCCGCAGCAGCCCGCCAACCCGCCGGCCGTCCCGCAGCAGCCGGGCCTGGACGAGACCAGCTTCTTCGACACCAGCATGATCGACATGACCAGGCTCCGGGAGCTCGGCGGCCGCTGAGCCCGCTCGCCCTCCGTGGGCGAAGTTGGGCCTGGCGGGAGACTCCGGTAGTCTGACCACTCCGGCCTCTCCGTGTCGGGCCGTCGGTCTGCCCGCGCATCGTCCGGTGAGCAGCACCGCGCATCAGTTTTCTCAGGAAGTCAGGACACCTTGAACCGCCTCGACCACCGCGACCCACTCGTGTTCGACACGCACGAGCTCGGCCGTCGCCCGGGCTCGCTGCGCAAGGTGTCCCGCACCCTGGAGGCCCCCGAGGGCCTCGGGATCATCGATGTGATCGGTGTCCCGGAGAAGAGCGAACTGCGGCTGGAGCTCCGCCTGGAGTCGGTGGTCGAGGGCGTGCTGGTGACCGGCACCGCCGAGGCCGTGATCGAGGGCGAGTGCGTGCGGTGCCTGGAGCCGGTCGAGGACGACCTCGACGTGGACTTCCAGGAGCTGTACTACTACCCGGAGTCCGACGAGCGTCACCGTGCCCGCACCGCCGGGACGGACGACCTCGACGAGGACTCGGAAGATGAGACTTACCGTCTGGAGGGCGATTTCTTCGACCTCCAGCCGGTGCTGCGTGACGCGGTGGTGCTCGCACTGCCGCTGCAGCCGGTGTGCCAGGAAGACTGCCTGGGCCTGTGCTCCGAGTGCGGAGCGCGCCTGAGCGACGACCCGGCGCACCACCACGACGCCGCCGACCCCAGGTGGGCGGCTCTGCAGGGACTCTCCGCCGCCCCCGGCGACGAGGGTGACGGAATCAAGAACAGCGACACCCGTGAGGGTGCCGCCGAGAACCAGGAGAAGTAGCCGTGGCTGTTCCGAAGCGGAAGATGTCGCGCAGCAACACGCGCCACCGCCGTTCCAACTGGAAGGCCGTCGTTCCGGCCCTCGTGGCGTGCGACAGCTGCCACGAGCCGAAGCTCGGCCACATCGCGTGCCCGAGCTGCGGCACGTACAACCGTCGCCAGGTCCTCTCGGTCTGATCGGCGGGGTGTACGGATCGATGTCGGACAGTAACTCTTCCCGCAAGGCGACCATCGCCCCGAAGGCTTCTTCGGGCGGCGGAAAGGCCGGCGGGCCGGCTTCGACCGAATACGACGTCCTGGAAGGGCGCCTCGGGTACACGCTCGAGCGCGCCCTTCTGGTGCGTGCCCTGACCCACCGCTCGTTCGCGTACGAGAACGGCGGGCTGCCCACCAACGAGCGCCTGGAGTTCCTCGGCGACTCGGTGCTGGGCCTGGTGGTGACCGACACCCTCTACCGCGTCCACCCGGACGTCCCGGAGGGCACGCTCGCCAAGCTGCGCGCCGCGGTGGTCAACTCCCGCGCGCTCGCCGACGTCGGCCGTGGCCTGGAGCTCGGGACGTTCATCCGGCTCGGCAAGGGCGAGGAGGGCACCGGCGGCCGCGACAAGTCGTCGATCCTCGCCGACACCGTCGAGGCCGTGATCGGCGCCGTCTACCTGGACCAGGGCCTGGACGCGGCCACCGAGTTCGTCCACCGCCTCTTCGACCCGCTGATCGAGGAGTCCTCCCAGCTGGGCGCGGGCCTGGACTGGAAGACCAGCCTCCAGGAGCTCACCGCCTCGGTGGGCATCGGGGTGCCGGAGTACGTGGTCGAGGAGTCCGGTCCGGACCACGAGAAGACTTTCACCGCCGCGGCCCGGGTGGCCGGCGAGGACTTCGGCAGCGGCGTCGGCCGCTCGAAGAAGGAAGCCGAGCAGAAGGCCGCGGAGAGCGCCTGGCGGGCGATCAAGGAGAAGTACGCCGACCGCCTGCCCGCCGGCGCCTGAGCACGCAGTACTCTTCCTCCTGCATGTTTCAGTCGCAGGAGGCTTGTTTCCCGTGCCCGAACTCCCCGAGGTAGAGGTCGTCCGCCGAGGTCTGGCGAACTGGGTCGCCGGGCGGACCGTCGCCGCCGTCGACGTGCTGCACCCGCGGGCGGTGCGCCGCCAGCCGGCCGGTGCGGCCGACTTCACCGCGCGGCTGACCGGGGCCACGCTCGGCGCCGCGCAGCGTCGCGGCAAGTACCTCTGGGTGCCGCTGTCCACCGCGGCCGACGGCTCGCCGGTCGGCGGGTTCTCGCTGATCGGTCACCTGGGGATGAGCGGCCAACTGCTCGTCCAGGACCCGTCGGTGCCCGACGAGAAGCACCTGCGGGTGCGGCTGCGGTTCACCGACGGCGGCCGGGAGCTGCGCTTCGTCGACCAGCGGACCTTCGGCGGGCTGGCCGTCGAGGAGGCCGAGGAGGGTGACCCGGAGGGCACCCCGCTCTCCATCGCGCACATCGCCCGGGACCCGCTCGACCCCCGCTTCGACGACGCCGCCTTCGTGGCCGCGCTGCGGGCCAGGCGCACCACCGTCAAGCGGGCACTGCTGGACCAGACGCTGATCAGCGGGGTCGGCAACATCTACGCGGACGAGGCGCTCTGGCGCTCCCGGCTGCACTACGACCGCCCGACCACGGCGCTGACCCGTCCGCAGGCCGCCGTCCTGCTGGCCCACGCGCGGGACGTGATGACGGCCGCCCTCGCGGTCGGCGGCACCAGCTTCGACAGCCTCTACGTCAACGTGAACGGCGAGAGCGGGTACTTCTCCCGGGACCTCGACGCCTACGGCCGTGAGGACGAGCCGTGCCGCCGCTGCGGCACCCCGATCCGCCGGGCCGCCTGGATGAACCGCTCCAGTTACTTCTGCCCCCGCTGCCAGCGCGTCCCGCGCGCCCGCAGCGGGGCCTGAGCCCGGGCGGCCCCGCTCCGGGGCCACCCGGCGCTACCGCTTGGTGAGTTCGGGCTGCGGCTGGTCGGACCCGGCCGGGCCGTGGGTGTCCTGGCCGAAGTAGGCGACGCCGACCGCCGAGACCACGGCGAGCAGGAAGCCGACCGCGCCGAGCCAGGCCAGGCCCTCCTTGGAGGAGTCGCCGAGCCAGAGGACGCCGACGGCGCCGGGCAGCACCGTCTCACCGACCACCAGGGCGGCGGTCGCGCCGTTCACCGAGCCGATCTGCAGGGCCACGGTGTGCACGTACATCCCGCCGATGCCGCCGACCAGGATCGCGTACAGGGCGGGGTCGGAGAGCAGCGCGCCGAGGTCGAACGGCTCGACGCCGTTGAGGATCCGCACGCCGACGCCGAGCGCGCCGAAGCCGAGGCCGGAGAGCAGACCGGCGACGATCGCGCCGTTGGCGCCCATCCGCCGCACCAGCAGGGCGCCGCCGACCAGCAGCACGGTGGTGATCAGCAGCAGCCACCAGTGGAAGGACATCTCCACGTGGTGGCCGCCCTCCGGCCCGGCGGAGACGGCCAGCAGCACCAGCGCCGAGCAGAGCACGCCGATCGACGCCCACTCCAGCTGCTTGAGCCGGATGCCGAGCAGCTTGATGCTCAGCACCGCGGTGATCACCAGATTGGCGCTGATGATGGTCTGGGAGAGGAACAGCGGCAGCAGTCGCGCGGCCAGGGCGCCGAGTCCGAACCCGATGAAGTCGAGGACGGTGCCCAGGATGAACTCCCAGGTGACGGCGGCCTTCGCGGTGGAGGCGAGGCTGGGCCCGCCGTGTGCGGTGACCCCGGCCGAGCCGCTGCCCGCGGCGGCGGCCTCCTCCCGGGCGGAGCGACGTGATCCGACGGCCTGCAGGACCGAACCGGTGCCGTAGCAGGCGGAGGCCGCCACGGCGGTGACGAGGCCGATGAACACCCAGATGCTCCGATCGGGAGAAGAGGTCAGGAGTAGGTAAGGGGGCCGAGGCCCGGCCACCACTATGCCTGGTCGGGGGAGAGGGTCCGATCGGCCGTCGAGCGCTCCGCGACCACCCGTGGACCCGCCGGGACGGACGACCGGGCCGACGGCCGGGTTCCCGCCGCGGCCCGTCTCCGGGGCGGCCGGGGGAAACATCATCCGCGAGGAGGGGAGCGACCCCGGCGGACGGTGGGGGTGCGCGGGGCCGCCCGTAGGCGAAGGGGATGCCCTGTCGACGTGGCGGGAGGGGTAGCGTCGATGGCATGAGAACCCTCGCTCGACGACGCTCCCGGAGTGCCGGGCTGTCGGCCCTGGCGGCGCTGGTGCTCGGACTGCTGCTCGTGCTGGCCCCGGCGGCCGCCGCGGCCGGCGGGCTGGACGACGCCACCGCCGCGCTCAAGCAGGGCCGGGTCTACGTCGACCCGGCGATGACCGGCCGGTTCAGCCAGGGCCAGGCCGACGCCCTGACCGAGAAGATCCGCAAGGCCGACAAGCCGATCTTCATCGCAGTGGTCCCGGCGACGGACCCGTACGGCGCGCGTACGGTCTTCTCCGACCTGCGGACCAAGGTCGGCATCACCGGTGTCTACGGCATCTGGCGCGGTGACCGGTTCCTGGCCCAGTCCCACAAGGCCGCGCTGGCCACCACGAGCGCCGAGCGCATCGCGGGCGCGTCCGCGCGCTCGCACCCGGGCGACATCGACGCGACCCTGAACGACTTCGTCGACACCGCCGCGCCCCAGGTGAAGGGGCACGGGGTGAACAGCGGCTCCGGCGGCTTCTCGGTGGCGGCGGTCGCCGTCCCGCTGGCCCTGCTGGCACTGGCCGGCGCCGGGGTGTTCCTGCTCTTCCGCCGCTCGAAGAAGCGCAAGGAGGAGCGGCGCCGGGCCGAACTGGCGCAGCTGCGCCGGGTGGTGGACGAGGACATCACCGCGTTCGGCGAGGAGCTGGACCGGCTCGACTTCAGCCCGGGCGCCCCGGACGCCGACGACGTCCAGCGGGCCGACTACACGCACGCCCTGGACTCCTACGAGCGGGCCAAGCGGAGCATGGACGAGGCGAAGGGGCCGGAGGACGTCAAGCCGGTCACCGAGGCACTGGAGGACGGCCGGTTCGCGCTGGCCACCCTGGACGCCCGGCGCGCGAAGCGGCCGCTGCCCGAGCGCCGGCCGCCGTGCTTCTTCGACCCGCGGCACGGCCCGTCCGTGCGGGACGCCGACTGGGCACCAGCCGGCGGCGCGGCGCGCACCGTCCCGGTCTGCCGGGCGGACGCCGACCGGCTGGCCACCGGGCAGGACCCGGAGATCCGGACCGTGCCGACCGAGCACGGCCCGCAGCCGTACTGGAACGCCGGCCCGGCGTACGGCCCGTGGGCGGGCGGCTACTTCGGCGGCTTCGGCGGCGGGCTGCTGCCCGGCCTGCTGGTCGGCACCATGCTCGGCTCGATGATGAGCTCCCCGGCCTACGGGGCCGGCTACGACGGCGGCTCCGGCTACGACGGCGGCGACTTCTCCGGCGGCGACTTCTCCGGCGCCGACTTCGATTCCGGTGACTTCGACGGCGGCTTCGACGGTGGCGGCTTCGACGGTGGCGGCGGTGACTTCGGCGGGGGCTTCTGACCCCGGCGGCGTGACGACCGGGCCCGCGGCCCCCGCCGGTGGACGGCGGGGGCCGCAGGCCCTGCCGGTGGTGCGCCCGAGGAGGTTTGAGAACGCAACCCTGTGTGGCAGGCTGGTGGTGTGACCTCCCACACGCCTTCGGCCCCGCCCGCCCTCCCCGGCCGGCCCTGCTCGATCGCCGCCGCGCTCCACGTGGTCGGCGAGAAGTGGGCCCTGCTCGCCGTCCGCGAGCTGTTCTACGGCAACCACCGCTTCGACCGGATCGCCCGCAACACCGGCGCTCCGCGCGACCGGCTCACCGCCCGGCTGCGCGCGCTGGAGGAGGCGGGCGTGGTCGAGCGCCGCGCCTACAGCGAGCGGCCGCCGCGCTACGAGTACCACCTGACCGAGGCCGGCCGCGACCTCGCTCCGCTCACCCACGCCCTGCTCGGCTGGGGCGACCGCTGGCTGCTCCCCGAGCCGCCGGTGAGCTTCGAGCACAGCCCCGAGGGGCACGAGCCGCACCCCTACGACCCGGCCTGGGTCTGCCGCACCTGCGGCGAGGAGGGCCGGCGCGGGGACCTCCGGGCCGAGATCCACAGTCCGGACTGGACGATGGCCGGCCCCACGGCGCCGTAGCGCGGCCCGCGATCCGGCCCGATAGGGTCGGGGCCATGCACGGTCGCGACGCCCACAGTGATGAACCGGTCCGGGTGACCGCCTGGGTGCGGGGCAAGGTCCAGCAGGTCGGCTTCCGGTGGTGGACCAGGGCGCGGGCGCTGGAGATCGGGCTGACCGGCTACGCCAGCAACCTCGGCGACGGCCGGGTGCAGGTGGTGGCCGAGGGACTCGCGGCCGACTGCGAGCATCTGCTGGCGCTGCTGCGCGGCCCGGACACGCCCGGCCGCGTCAGCGGGGTGACGGAGATCTGGACGGCCGTCGGAACCGGCTACCCGGGTTTCGAGATCCGCTGACCGGGGCCCCGCGCGCCGTGGCGGACGGGCCGGGGCCCGCCCCCGTGAAATGATCGGCGGCCTTCGGTGTCATACGGTTGCCATCTGGGCAGACTCGTGGTTGACTCCGCATCGAACGATGATCCACGAGCGACTGGTGGACCGGCCCGAGATCCCCCCTGGTGTGACCACACCGCCAGGCAGGTGACAGGGGCGCGGTAGCGTGCGGTGATCGTGTTGACCCTTTCCGTCTTTGGTGAGACGCTGGAAGCCCGCGCACACGACCGCGTTTACCCGGTAGGCGCACGCCCTCGTGAGCCCAGCTCACGGTGGTTGTGCCGTAGTGCCCAGCCAGCACTGCCGGTGGCGCGACGCGCGTGCGTCCCCTTCCCCCTAGACCTGTACCGTTCCGGTTCGGTCACTCAGCGTGGAGGACCATTCATCATGGCAAAGGCGCTTCTCGGGTACGTCGGCGGCCCCGACCCGCGAATGCTCACCGAGGTGCGACGGCTTCAGCAGCGTGTCCAGGATCTTGAGTCCGAGCTCCTTCGGATGCAGGCCGAGAACGACGCGCTCACCGCTGTCGCTGACGAGCACTCGCTGCTCAACAGCATCGATCTGGATCAGCGGGAGCCGGCTCTCACCTGAGTCCCGCCCGGTCCTCGCAGATCGACGCAGCAGTGCACTGAGCCGCCCCGATAAGGGACGCAGCTTGCAAGGGGCGCCCTGAGTGGCGTCCCTTCGTCGTGTCCGGGCACCGTCGGCGCCGGTCCGTCCGGATACAGTCGCCGCTGGGGCCCTGGCGAGCGACGAGGAGAGCGGCGCGTGCACCTGAAGAGTCTGACCCTGCGCGGGTTCAAGTCCTTCGCCTCCGCCACCACCCTGCGGTTCGAGCCCGGGATCACCTGCGTGGTCGGTCCCAACGGCTCCGGCAAGTCCAACGTCGTCGACGCGCTCTCCTGGGTGATGGGGGAGCAGGGCGCCAAGTCGCTGCGCGGCGGCAAGATGGAGGACGTCATCTTCGCCGGGACGAGCGGGCGCGCCCCGCTCGGCCGCGCCGAGGTCAGCCTCACCATCGACAACTCCGACGGCGCGCTGCCGATCGAGTACGCCGAGGTGACCATCACCCGGACGATGTTCCGCAACGGCGGCAGCGAGTACGCGCTCAACGGCGACACCTGCCGGCTGCTGGACATCCAGGAGCTGCTCTCCGACTCCGGCATCGGCCGCGAGATGCACGTCATCGTCGGGCAGGGACAGCTCGACTCCGTGCTGCACGCCGACCCGATGGGCCGCCGCGCCTTCATCGAGGAGGCGGCCGGCGTCCTCAAGCACCGCAAGCGCAAGGAGAAGGCGCTGCGGAAGCTGGACGCGATGCAGGTCAACCTCAACCGGGTGCAGGACCTGGTCGCCGAACTGCGGCGCCAGCTCGGACCGCTGGGCCGGCAGGCGAAGATCGCCCGGCGTGCGGCCGGCATCCAGGCCGAACTGCGCGACGCCCGGCTCCGGCTGCTCGCCGACGACCTGCTCGCGCTGCGCACCGCCGTCGAGGCCGAGGTCGCCGACGAACTGGCGCTGAAGCTGCGCCGCTCCACCGTCGAACAGGAGCTGTCCCGGGCGATCCAGCGGGAGGCCGTCCTGGAGGCGCAGGTCCAGCAGCTCGGTCCGGGCCTGGAGGCGGCCCGGCAGACCTGGTACCGGCTCTCCGCCCTGGCCGAGCGGACCCGCGGCACCGTCGGGCTGGCCGAGGCCGGGGCCCGGCACGCGGCCGCCGGGGGAGCGGTCGAGGAGCGGCGCGGCCGGGACCCGGAAGAGCTGGAGCGCGAGGCCGAGCACGTCCGGGAGGAGGAGGCCGCCCTGGCCGAGGCTCTGGAGGAGGCCCGCTACGCGCTCGCCGAGGCGGTCGAGTCCCGGGGTGAGCTGGAGCGGGAACTCGCCGCGGAAGAACGGCGGTTGAAGGACGCCGCCCGGGCCATCGCGGACCGCCGCGAAGGGCTGGCCCGGCTGCAGGGGCAGGCCGCGGCCGCCCGGTCCAAAGCCGCCGCCGCCGAGGCCGAGATCGGCCGGCTCACCGAGGCCAGGGACGAGGCACTGCTGCGCGCCGAGGCCGCCCGGACCGCCTACGAGGAGCTGCGGGAGCAGGTCGACGCCTCGGCGGGGGACGACGAACGGGCCGAGGCCGCCCACGAGGCGGCCCGTGCGCGGCTCGCCGCCGTCGAACGCGAGCTGGTCGGTGCCCGCGAGGCCGCCGGCGCCGCCGAACGCGAGCGGGCCGGGCTGACCGCGCGGCACGACGCCCTGGCGCTCGGGCTGCGCCGCAAGGACGGCACCGGCGCGCTGCTGGCGGCAGCCGACCGGCTGACCGGGCTGCTCGGCCCGGCGGCCACGCTGCTGCGGATCGCGCCCGGGCACGAGAGCGCCGTCGCGGCCGCCCTCGGCGCCGCCGCGGACGCGGTGGCGGTCGACTCGCCCGGCACGGCGGCCGACGCCCTGCGCCTGCTGCGCGCGGCGGACGCCGGCCGGGCCGCGCTGCTCATCGTCGGCGCGCCCGAGCCGGCCGCGCCGACGCCGCCGTTGCCGCCCACCGTCCGCTGGGCCGCCGAACTGGTCGACGGCCCGGCCCCGTTGCTGCCGGCCGCGCGGGCCCTGCTGGCCGGCGTCGCCGTGGTCGGCTCGCTCGACGAGGCGGTGCGGCTGGTGACGGAGCACCCGGCGCTGACCGCGGTCACCGCCGAGGGTGACCGGCTCGGCGCGGGCTTCGCGTACGGCGGCGCGGGCGGTGCGCCGAGCCTGCTGGAGACCCAGGCGGCGGTCGACGAGACCGCCCGGGCGATCGGCGAACTGGACCTCCGCTGCGCCGAGTCGGCCGAACGGCTGGCCGAACTCACCGAACTCCGGGGGGAGTCGGCCGCCGGGCTGGAGCAACTGGCCACCACCCGGCGGAAGGCGGAGCGCGAGCGGGCCGAGGTGGCCGGCGCACTCGGCCGGCTCGGCGGGCAGTCCCGGGCCGCCGCCGGCGAGGCCGAACGGCTCGCGGCCGCGGCCGGTCGCGCCGAGCAGGGGCTGGCCGACCTGCTCGACACCGCCGAGGAGCTGGCCGGACGGCTCGCGGCCGCCGAGGAGTCGGCCGACGCGGGGGAGGACGAACCCGACGCCGCGGAACAGCAGCGGTTGGCCACGGCCGCCACCGGCGCCCGGCAGGCCGAGCTGGAGGCCCGGCTCGCCGTGCGGACGCACGAGGAGCGGGTGCGCGCCCTCGCCGGGCGGGCCGACCAGCTGGACCGGGCCGCGCGGACCGAGCGCGAGGCGCGCGCCCGCGCCGCCGAGCGCCGGGAGCGCGCCGAGCACGACGCCCGGGTGGCGAACGCCGTGGCGGCCGGCGCCCGACAGCTGCTGGCCTGCCTGGAGGTGTCGCTGGCCCGCGCCGACGCCGGACGGGCCGCCGTCGAGCAGGCGCGCGCCATGCGGGAGGCGCAGCTGCGGGAGCACCGCGAGCACGGCCGCGAACTCAAGGCCGAGCTGGACAAGTTGGTCGACGCCGGGCACCGGGACGAGGTGCTGCGCGCCGAGAAGCGGCTGCGGATCGAGCAGTTGGAGTCCCGGGCGCTGGAGGAGTTCGGCATCGAGGGCGGTGAGCTGCTCGCCTCGTACGGGCCGGACCGGCTCGTCCCGGCGCCGGCACCCGACGACGGCGGGGAGCCCGGCGAGCCGCGGCCGTACGACCGGGCCGAGCAGGAGAAGCGGCTGCGGGCCGCCGAGAAGGCCTACCAGCAGCTCGGCAAGGTCAACCCGCTGGCGCTGGAGGAGTTCGCGGCGCTGGAGGAGCGGCACACCTTCCTCGGGGAGCAGCTGGACGACCTCAAGCGGAGCCGGCGCGACCTGCTGGACATCGTCAAGGACGTGGACGAGCGGGTCGAGCAGCTGTTCAGTTCGGCGTACCACGACACCGCCGCCCAGTTCGAGGGCGTCTTCTCCCGGCTCTTCCCCGGCGGCGAGGGGCGGCTGGTGCTGACCGATCCGGACAACATGCTGACCACGGGGGTCGAGGTGGAGGCCAGGCCGCCGGGCAAGAAGGTCAAGCGGCTCTCGCTGCTCTCCGGCGGCGAGCGCTCGCTGACCGCGGTGGCGCTGCTGGTGTCGATCTTCAAGGCCCGGCCCAGCCCGTTCTACGTGATGGACGAGGTGGAGGCGGCGCTGGACGAGACCAACCTGCGCCGGCTGGTCGGGATCATGGAGGAGCTGAGGGAGAGCTCCCAGCTGATCGTGATCACCCACCAGAAGCTGACCATGGAGTCCGCCGACGCCCTCTACGGCGTGACCATGAAGGGCGACGGCATCTCCCAGGTGATCAGCCAGCGGCTGCGGGAGGGGGCGCCCCCGGCCCGTCGGCGCAGGCCGCTCGCGCAGCCGGCCGGGCAGCGGGAGGCGGCCGCCGCCGCCCGTCCGACCGGGTGATCCACCGGCCGACGCCGGGGCAGCTGCCCGTGGGCGACCCGATCACGGATACTGGACGGGTTGTGACTCCTCCCCCTCGCGCGCGAGGGGGCTTCTGATTCAGCCGCTTGACGACCTCATGACGGCCAAGCCCCGACCGGTGCCGGACGGCACCGCGTCGGCGTAAGGGAGGCGGCGACGCCCCGTGCGTCGGTGACCGAAGGATCACTCTGTCGTGGGATCCCGAGAAGGAGATTGATGTGGAATACGTGATCCTTGCCGTTGTCATCGCCGTGCTGGCCGTCGGCGCGGTCGCCGGCCTGGTCGTCTCCGGCAGACGACGCCGGGAGCTCCCCCCGAAGGCGCGGCCGCCGGTCATCACGCCGCCCGGGACCCCGCGGGAGCCCCAGGTCGGTGAGGAGGCCGCGCCGCCGACCGAGGAGCCGCGGCGCACCGTCGAGGAGGTCGAGCTCCCCGAGGCGGAGGCGGCCCCGGAGGCTCCCGAGGCGGTCGAGGCCGAGCAGGCGCCGGCCCTCGAAGTCCCCGAGCCCACCGCCGGCCGGCTGGTCCGGCTTCGCTCCCGGCTCTCCCGCTCGCAGAACTCGCTCGGCAAGGGCCTCCTGTCGCTGCTCTCCCGCGAGCACCTCGACGAGGACACCTGGGAGGAGATCGAGGACACCCTGCTGACCGCCGACGTCGGCGTCGCCCCCACCCAGGAGCTGGTCGAGCGGCTGCGCACCCGGGTGAAGGTGCTCGGCACCCGCACCCCGGACGAGCTGCGCGCCCTGCTGCGCGAGGAGCTGGTCGAGCTGGTCGGCAAGGACGCCGACCGCACGGTGCACTCCACCAAGCACGAGGCCGGCCCGGCCGTCGTCCTGGTGGTCGGCGTCAACGGTGTCGGCAAGACCACCACCACCGGCAAGCTGGCCCGGGTGCTGGTCGCCGACGGCCGCTCGGTGGTGCTCGGCGCGGCCGACACCTTCCGTGCCGCCGCCGCCGACCAGCTGCAGACCTGGGGCGAGCGGGTCGGCGCGCGGACCGTCCGCGGCCCGGAGGGCGGGGACCCGGCCTCGGTCGCGTTCGACGCGGTCAAGGAGGGCATCGCCGAGGGCGCCGACACCGTGCTGGTGGACACCGCCGGCCGGCTGCACACCAAGACCGGCCTGATGGACGAGCTGGGCAAGGTCAAGCGGGTCGTGGAGAAGCACGGCCCGGTGGACGAGGTGCTGCTGGTGCTGGACGCCACCACCGGCCAGAACGGTCTGATCCAGGCCCGGGTCTTCGCCGAGGTGGTCGACATCACCGGCATCGTGCTCACCAAGCTGGACGGCACCGCCAAGGGCGGCATCGTGGTCGCGGTGCAGCGGGAGCTGGGTGTCCCGGTCAAGCTGATCGGGCTCGGCGAGGGCGCCGACGACCTGGCGCCGTTCGAGGCGGGTGCGTTCGTGGACGCGCTGATCGGGGACTGAGCCCCCGGCCACTGTCCGAGGAAGGGTCCGCTCCGGTCGGGGCGGGCCCTTCTGCGTGTCCCGGCGTCTTCCGGGGCGGCGCGGCGGGGGAGCGGGCGGCGGCCCCTCGGGGCCGGCGGGCGGGGTGGTTACGAGGCGAGCCAGGCGGGCTCGGCGCTGCGCTCGCGCCCGCGGTGGCAGGCGTAGGCGAGGGTGCCGAGCAGCAACCGGGCCTCGGGCGGGCAGCCGGCGTTGTCACGGGTGGGCCGGCGCAGCCAGCGGACCGGGCCCAGACCGCCGAGCACGGTCGGCGGCGCGGCGACGTAGCTGCCCTCGCCGTGGCAGGTGAGGTCGAGCGCGGCGTCGTCCCAGCCCATCCGGTACAGCAGGTCGGGCAGCCGCCGGGCGGTGCCGGCGGCGACCAGGAACTGCAGCCGGCCGGTGGGCGAGGCCAGCACCGGGCCGACCTGGGTGCCCATCCGCTCCAGCCGGACCAGCGCCTGGAGGCCGGCCTGCTCGGGGACGTCCAGGACGTCGAAGGCGCGGCCGGTGGGGAACAGGACGGAGACGTTCGTACCGGTGCGGTCCGCCGGTGCGCCGCCGGGGGCCGGATGCAGACCGGGCGCGGCGCAGCGGGCGGCACCGCAGTGGCAGCGGGCCGCGGCCGCCGGGCCGGCCTGGTTGCCGACGGTGACCGCCCAGCCCCAGCGGCCGGTGTACTCCGCGGCCGCCCGGGACGCGGTCACCCGGGTGCGGCGGCGTGCGCTCAGCGGGGCCAACCGCAAGTGCCCCAGTCGAAGTTCGCCGAACAGGTTGTCCATGCCTCCCCCAACAGGTTCTCGTTGCCGATGGTTACGGGATGGTGACTTTGTGTTGATTGTCCGTTGCGTCGTGCGTGGTGCGGGAGCGGCGCGCAGCGCATGGCGTGCGCCTGTTCCGGCCCTGCGCCTCGGGCGCCGCCTTGTGGGGGGCGGTGCCCGTGCCGGATCGTCGTGTCCACGAGGCGGCCGTCTACCGGGGTGGGCGGCAAACTCGCCTGGGGTTGCCGTGGGTTGCAGGTGAGGGGCCGTGGTGCCGGTGGGGACTTGGCAGTCCGCATATGCCGGACCGCCGGGACTATCCAGTGAAGCGTGTGCGGTCTTGGATCGGTTCACTCCTGGGGGTGGCGAAAGGTGGCGTTTCGCCAGGGCCGCTCCCCGGGACCGTGTGCGGGGCGTTACGTTCAGCACGCATGCATCGTCGGGGAGTCCGCTTCCGGCCCTGTGGGGGCGGGAGTTGGGGAATCTGACGGCTCGTCCGCGAGGATGGCACACCAGTGCGACGAGTGGTCCGACCAGCGGTCTCGACAGCACCTCGGGTACGGAAGAGAAGCAGCACGTCTGGCAAGAGCCCGCAACCGTCGGGCGGTCACGATCGGGGCCCCGCAGGGGCCGGGCGGGATGGGGACGTTCCCATGGCAGAGAAGCAACCCAATGAGAAGCTGACCACGTGGTTCGCCCGCAGCGGCTGGTCCAAGGGCGAACTGGCCCGCCAGGTCAACCGCCGGGCCCGCCAGATCGGCGCCCACCACGTGTCCACCGACACCTCGCGGGTGCGGCGCTGGCTCGACGGGGAGCAGCCCCGCGAGCCCATCCCGAAGATCATGTCGGAGCTCTTCTCCGAACGCTTCGGCTCCGTGGTCTCCATCGAGGACCTCGGGCTGCGGGCCGCCATCCCGGTCTCCACCGTCGGCGGCGGCGTCGACCTGCCGTGGAGCGCCCCGCAGACCGTCCAGCTGATCAGCGACTACTCGCGCAGCGACCTGATGCTGAACCGGCGGGGCTTCCTGGGCACCTCGCTCGCCATGACGGCCGGCGCCGCGCTGATCGAGCCGATGCAGCGCTGGCTCGCCCCCGGCCCGAACGGCGCGCCCACCCCGATCCTGACCGCCGCCAACGGCGGCGAGCCGTTCACCGGCCGGCTCTCCGAGCCCGAGCTGGAACTTCTGGAGCAGGCCACCGTCATGTTCCGGCAGTGGGACGCGCAGAACGGCGGCGGGCTGCGCCGCAAGGCCGTCGTCGGCCAGCTGCACGAGGTCACCGACCTGCTCCAGGAGACCTACCCCGAGCAGACCACCCGGCGGCTGTTCCGGCTCACCGCCGAGCTGGCCCACCTGGCCGGCTGGATGTCCTACGACGTCGGCATGCACCCCAGCGCGCAGAAGTACTACGTGCTGGCCCTGCACGCCGCCAAGGAGGCCGGCGACCGCCCGTTCGGCGCGCTGATCCTCACCGACATGAGCCGCCAGATGATCCACCTCAACCGCGGCGAGGACGCCCTGGAGCTGATCCACCTGGCCCAGTACGGCAGCCGGGACACCGCCACCCCGCGCCAGCAGGCCCTGCTGTACGCGATGGAGGCGCGCGCCTACGCCACCATCGGCGAGGTGAACCGCTGCGCCCGGGCGGTCCGGCTGGCCGAGGACACCTTCACCGACATCCGCGAGGGCGACGGCGACCCGGACTGGCTGAAGTTCTTCTCGCCGGCCGAGCTGAACGCCGAGAACGCGCACTCCTTCCGCGACCTCGCCTACCACTCGGACCGGGCCGAGCTGTACGCCTCGATGTCCGCCCCGGTCATGGAGCGGGCGGTCGACCTCTTCCGCCAGGACGGCGACCACGTCCGCTCCTACGCCTTCAACCTGATCGGCATGGCCAGCGTGCACCTGCTGCAGCGTGAGCCCGAGCAGGCCGTGGTGATGGCCGAGCAGGCGGTGGAGATCGCCACCAAGGTGCGCTCCGAGCGGCTCAACTCCAGGGTCCGCAAGACCACCGAGGCCGCCGCCGCCCGGTACGGCGGGGTGGACGCGATCAGCCGGCTCAAGGAGCGGGTGGTCCAGGACATCCCGGAGTACGTCTCGGTGGTCTGACCCGCACCGGCGTCCGCCCCCAGCCTTCCCAGCCTTCCCAGCCTTCCCAGCCCCCCGGCCCCCAGCCCCCACCGACCGTGACGGCCGCCGCCGCCACGGTCGGTGGTGTGTCCGGCACCGCGCGTGCCGCGGGGCGGCACGGTAACCCACCGGGCCCGGCGGCAGGGCCGTGGTTCACGTAGGCGTAACCCGCGCGTCGCCGTCGTCACGGTCGCGAAACACCGGGTCGCATCGGTCGAAACCCGACTTCGGCACGCTCCTCCCATCGCCGACACCCCGGGTGGCACGGGACAGGTATCCCGGGTGTGGAGCGGCTTCCATTCATGAGGAGACGCCGATGCCGGACGGCTTCAGCGCGGGCGATACCGCCTTCGTGCTCATTTGCGCGGCCCTGGTCATGGTGATGACCCCCGGGCTGGCCTTCTTCTACGGGGGCATGGTCAGGGCCAAGAGCACACTCAACATGCTGGCGATGAGCTTCCTCTCGCTGGGCATCGTCAGCGTGCTCTGGGTCCTCTACGGGTACTCGCTCAGCTTCGGCCCCGACGCCGGCGCCGGGCTGATCGGCAACCTGGACTTCCTCGGGATGCACGGGGTCGGGCTGAACGACCTGACCGGGACCATCCCGGTCACCGCGTTCTCCGCCTTCCAGCTGATGTTCGCGATCATCACCCCGGCCCTGATCAGCGGGGCCGTCGCGGACCGCGCCAAGTTCACCGCCTGGGGCCTGTTCATCGCCCTCTGGGTGACCATCGTCTACTTCCCGGTCGCGCACTGGGTCTTCTTCTTCGACGGCGGCAACGGCGGCTGGCTCGGTGACCGCAACGGCGTGATCGACTTCGCCGGCGGCACCGCCGTGCACATCAACGCGGGCGTCGCGGGCCTGGCGCTCTGCCTGGTGCTGGGCAAGCGGGTCGGCTTCCGGAAGGACCCGATGCGCCCGCACAGCCTGCCGCTGGTCATGCTCGGCTCCGGGCTGCTCTGGTTCGGCTGGTTCGGCTTCAACGCGGGCTCGGCGCTGGCCGCCAACGGCGTCGCCGCGATGGCCTTCGTCAACACCCAGGTGGCCACGGCGGCCGCGCTGCTCGGCTGGCTGATCTACGAGAAGCTGCGGCACGGCGCGTTCACCACGCTGGGCGCCGCCTCCGGCGCGGTGGCCGGTCTGGTCGCCATCACCCCCGCGTGCGGTTCGGTCAGCCCGCTCGGCGCGGTCGCGATCGGCCTGATCGCCGGCGCCGTCTGCGCCGCGGCGATCAGCCTCAAGTACCGCTTCGGCTTCGACGACTCGCTCGACGTGGTCGGCGTGCACGCGGTCGGCGGTGCCATCGGCTCCCTGCTGGTCGGCCTCTTCGCCACCGGCACCGTCGGCCAGACCGCCAAGGGCCTGTTCTACGGCGGTGGCCTGGAGCAGCTCGGCAAGCAGGCGATGGGCGTGGCCGTGGTCGCCGCCTACTCCTTCGTCGTCTCCTGGCTGCTGGCCAAGGCGATCGACAGCACGGTCGGGTTCCGGGTCGCCGAGGAGGTCGAGGTGGCCGGCATCGACCAGGCCGAGCACGCCGAGTCCGCCTACGACTTCAGCGCGCTGGGGGCCGGTCCGGCCAGGATGGCCGCCGCGGTGGTCGCCGAGTCCACCTCCGGGCCCGCCGCCAGGGCCGCCGGGAAGAACACCGAGAAGACCGGGGTCGACGCCTGATGAAGCTCATCACCGCAGTCATCAAGCCGCACCGCCTGGACGACGTGAAGGCCGCCCTGCAGGCCTTCGGGGTGCACGGGCTGACCGTCACCGAGGCGAGCGGTTACGGCCGCCAGCGAGGTCACACCGAGGTCTACCGGGGCGCGGAGTACACCGTGGACCTGGTACCCAAGGTCAGAATCGAGGTCCTGGTCGAGGACGACGACGCCGACCAGCTGATCGACGTCCTGGTGAAGGCCGCCCGGACCGGCAAGATCGGCGACGGCAAGGTCTGGAGCGTCCCGGTCGAGACCGCCGTGCGGGTCCGGACCGGTGAGCGCGGCCCCGACGCCCTCTGACCAGGACCCCTTCCTCCAGGACAGGGCCTAGCATTCAGCACGATCCCGCCGGCGGGCCCGTGACCACCCCGTGGTCGCGGGTCCGCTGACGGCGTATCAGCGCTCCTCGCGCGAATCGGCGTTCCTCGCGCGACCCGGGCGCCGCCCGCTCGACCAGCGCGCGCTCAGACCGGACGACGACGGACGGGGACCCCCGATGACCACGCAGCCCGACCCGCCCTCCCGGCCCGCCGCCGGGCCCGCGACTCCCCCCGAGCGCCCGTCCGGGGAGTCGGGCCCGCCCGACCACGGCACCGCCCGGGCCCGACTGCTGGACACGCCCGGCCTGGTCAGCACCGCCCGCCGCACCGCGCTGGCCGCGCTCACCGACGAGTGGCTGGCCGGACTGCTGGCGGCGGCCGGTGCCCCGGCCGGCGTCGCCCTGGTCGCGGTCGGCGGCTACGGGCGCGGCGAACTCTCCCCGCGCAGCGACCTCGACGTCCTGCTGCTGCACGACGGTCCGCTCGACCCGGAACTGCCCGAACGCATCTGGTACCCGGTCTGGGACGCCGGCGCCTCGCTCGACCACTCCGTCCGCACCCTCGCCGAGGCCCGGAACGTCGCCGCCGACGACCTCAAGGCCCAGCTCGGCCTGCTCGACGCCCGGCACATCGCCGGCGACCGGGAGCTCACCGCCGGGCTGCGCTCCGCCGTGCTCGCCGACTGGCGCGCCGGCGCCCCGAACCGCCTGCCCGAGCTGCGCGAACTCGGCCGCGAGCGGGCCGAGCGCCACGGCGAGCTCTCCTTCCTGCTGGAGCCGGACCTCAAGGAGGCCCGCGGCGGCCTGCGCGACGTGGTCGCGCTCAACGCGATCGCCGCCACCTGGCTGGCCGACGCCCCGCGCGACGGCCTGGACGCCGCCGCCCTGCGGCTGGCGGACGTGCGGGACGCGCTGCACCTGGTCACCGGCCGGGCCACCGAGCGGCTCAGCCTCCAGGACCAGGACCAGGTCGCCGAACGGCTCGGCGTACTGGACGCCGACACCCTGCTGCGCCAGGTGTACGAGGCCGCGCGGACCATCGCCTACGCGAGTGACGTCACCTGGCGGGCGGTGGACCGGGTGCTGGCCGCCAGGACCACCCGGGGCCGGCGCTCCTCCCGGCTCTCCTTCCCGTTCACCGGCACCGGTCGGGGCGGCGGCGCGGTGGCCCGCGGCGCGGTCCAGCGCCGGCCGCTCGCCGAGGGCGTCGTCGAGCAGGACGGCGAGGCGGTGCTCGCCCAGGGGGCCCGCCCGGCCGCCGACCCGGTGCTGCCGCTGCGCGCGGCGGCCGCGGCGGCCCAGAACGGGCTCACCATCTCCTACGCGACGGTCCGCCGGCTGGCCGCCGAGTGCCGTCCGCTGCCGGTGCCCTGGCCGGACGAGGCGCGCGAGCAACTGGTCACCCTGCTCGGCGCCGGGGAGGCCTGCCTGCCGGTCTGGGAGGCGCTGGAGGCGGAGGGGCTGATCACCCGGCTGCTGCCGGACTGGGAGCGCGTGCGCTGCCGTCCGCAGCGCAACGCGGTGCACCGCTGGACGGTCGACCGGCACCTGGTGGAGACGGCCGTGCGGGCCGCCGCGATGACCCGCCGGGTGGCCCGGCCGGACCTCCTGCTGGTCGCGGCGCTGCTGCACGACATCGGCAAGGGCTGGCCCGGCGACCACAGCGAGGCGGGCGAGGTGATCGTCCGCGACGTGGCCGCCCGGATGGGCTTCGACCACGAGTCCGTGGAGACCCTCGCCGTGCTGGTCCGCCACCACCTGACGCTGGTGGAGACCGCGACGCGGCGGGATCCGGACGACCCCGCCACCGTGGAGGCGATCACCAAGGTGGTCGCCACCCTGCCGCAGCTGGAGCTGCTGCACGCGCTGACCGAGGCCGACGCGACCGCCACCGGCCCGGCCGCCTGGAGCCGCTGGCGGGCCTCGCTGGTGGAGGGCCTGGCGGCCCGGGCCGCCGACCGGCTGGCCGGCGCGTACCCGTCGCCCGACCCGGGCCGGTGGGGCTCCCACGCCGGGGAGGCGGCGCCGACCGCCGAACAGGAGCGGCTCGCCGTCGAGGCGGCCCGTACGGGCGGTCCGGCGCTCTCGCTGCTGGCCCAGGCCGACGGGGACGACCAGCCGGGCGCCGAGCCGATGGGCGTGCGGCTGACCCTCGCCGTGCCCGACCGGCCGGGTCTGCTCGGCACGGTCGCCGGGGTGCTGGCCCTGCACCGGCTGACCGTCCGCTCGGCGGGCCTGCGCGAGCTGGACCCGATCGGCGCCGGCCCGGTCCTGCTGCTGTCCTGGACGGTGGCGGCCGAGTTCGGCGAGCTGCCCGAGGCGGCCCGGCTCCGGGCCGACCTGCGCCGGGCGCTGGACGGCTCGCTGGACGTCTCGCGGCGGCTCGCCGAGCGCGACGCGGCAGCCCCGCGCCGGCGCGGCATCCCCACCCCGCCACCGGTGGTCGCCGTGGCGCCCGAGGTGGCCTCGGCGACGGCGACGGTGCTGGAGGTGCGCGCCCATGACGCCCCCGGCCTGCTGCACCGGATCGGCCGGGCCCTGGACGGCGCCGGTGTCCGGGTCCGGACGGCGCACGTCAGCACGCTCGGGGCGGAGGCCGTGGACTCCTTCTACCTGACCGACCAGGCGGGCCGGCCGCTCTCCGGCCGGCGGGCCGGGGAGGTGGCGCAGGCCGTCCGGGCGGCGCTGGGCTGACCGGGCCCCGACGCCCGCCGGAGCCCCGTCGCCGCCCTCGCGGGGCGGCCGCGGGGCCTGCGGGCGGCCGTCGGAGCCGCCCGCTCCGGGCGCCCCCGGGCCGGTTCGTCCGGGGGTGGAGACCGTTGCCAGGGCGGCCGGATACCCTTGGGGGCGACGACCGTACTGATCCCGATGCCGCAGAGGACCCGCGACGACGTGTTCGACACCCTTTCCGATCGCCTCGCAGCGACGTTCAAGAACCTCCGGGGCAAGGGCCGCCTCAGCGAGGCGGACATCGACGCCACCACCCGCGAGATCCGCATCGCGCTGCTGGAGGCGGACGTCGCGCTGCCGGTCGTGCGGGCCTTCATCAAGCAGGTCAAGGAGCGCGCCCTCGGCGCCGAGGTCTCCGGCGCGCTGAACCCCGCCCAGCAGATCATCAAGATCGTCAACGAGGAGCTCATCGCGATCCTCGGCGGCGAGACCCGCCGGGTGAGGTTCGCCAAGAGCGGCCCCACGGTGATCATGCTCGCCGGCCTCCAGGGCGCCGGTAAGACCACCCTCGCCGGCAAGCTCGGCCACTGGCTGAAGCAGCAGAAGCACACCCCGCTGCTGGTCGCCTGCGACCTCCAGCGCCCCAACGCCGTCAACCAGCTCCAGGTGGTCGCGGAGCGCGCGGGCGTGGCCTTCTACGGCCCGCAGCCGGGCAACGGCGTCGGCGACCCGGTGCAGGTCGCCCGCGACTCGATCGAGTACGCCAAGCAGAAGCAGTACGACGTCGTCGTCGTCGACACCGCCGGCCGTCTGGGCATCGACGCCGAGCTGATGCAGCAGGCCGCCGACATCCGGGCCGCGGTGAACCCGGACGAGGTCCTGTTCGTCGTCGACGCGATGATCGGCCAGGACGCGGTCACCACCGCGCAGGCCTTCCTCGACGGTGTCGACTTCACCGGTGTGGTGCTGTCCAAGCTCGACGGCGACGCCCGCGGTGGCGCCGCCCTGTCGGTCGCGCACGTCACCGGCCGGCAGATCATGTTCGCCTCCAACGGCGAGAAGGTCGACGACTTCGACGCCTTCCACCCGGACCGGATGGCCTCGCGCATCCTCGGCATGGGCGACATGCTCTCGCTGATCGAGAAGGCCGAGCAGACCTTCTCGCAGGCCGAGGCCGAGAAGATCGCCTCCAAGCTGCAGGGCGGCGGCAAGGACTTCACGCTCGACGACTTCCTGGACCAGCTGGAGCAGGTCCGGAAGATGGGCTCGATCTCCAAGCTGCTGGGCATGCTGCCCGGCATGGGCCAGATCCGCGACCAGATCAACAACATCGACGACAAGGACGTCGACCGCGTCGGCGCCATCATCAAGTCGATGACCCCGGCCGAGCGGACCGACCCCAAGCTCATCAACGGCTCGCGCCGGCTGCGCATCGCCAAGGGTTCGGGCGTCCAGGTCGGCGAGGTCAACAACCTGGTCGAGCGGTTCTTCGAGGCCCGCAAGATGATGTCGGCGATGGCCTCCGGCAAGGGCATCCCCGGTATGCCGGGGATCCCGGGCATGGGCGGCGGCTCGAAGAAGTCCGCCAAGAAGGCCCCGGCCGCCAAGGGCAAGCGCAAGAGCGGTAACCCGCTGAAGCGCGCGCAGGAGGAGGCCGCGGCCGCCGAGCGTCGCGCGCTCGGCCCGGGCGCCGGCCAGCCGCCGGCCCAGGGCGGCGCCTTCGGCCTCGGCGCGGGCAAGGGCCCGTCCGACTTCGAGCTGCCCAAGGAGTTCAAGGACCTGCTGTAGGTCCTGCTGCAGGTCCTGCCGCGGTTCCCGCGGCGCCGCCCGCCCCGGCACCGTCCGGGGCCGCCGTCGGCGTTCGAACGGCCCGCCACCCGGGGTATCCGGGTGGCGGGCCGTTCACATGTCCGATGATGGTGGGGTGAGAGTGACGATCAGGGCCCCACGGGCCGACGACGAGGTTCCGTACGCCGAGGCCGTCCGCCGGTCCGCCGAGCACATCGGGCGGTGGAACCCGGTCGAGCCGAACGGGCTCCCCGATCTCCTGGAGCGCCAGGGCGCCGGTCTGCGTACCTTCCTGATCGTCGATCAGGCCACCGGTGGGCTGGTCGGCAAGGTGAACGTCGCCAACATCGTGATGGGCCGGTTCTGCAACGGCGCGCTCGGCTACGACTCGTACGTGCCGTTCGCCGGAACCGGCCGGATGAGCGAGGGCATGCGGCTGGTGCTGGACCGCTGCTTCGCCCCGCAGACGGCCGGCGGTCTCGGCCTGCACCGGTTGGAGATCAACGTGCAGCCGGACAACGCGCGTTCGATCGGGCTGGCCAAGCGGCTCGGCTTCCGGCACGAGGGGTACACGCCCCGGATGCTGTTCCTGAGCGGCGCCTGGCGGGACCACGAGCGGTTCGCGCTGACCGCCGAGGAGTGGCCCGGCGCGGGGGAGTAGCCCGGCGCGGGGCGGGAGAGCGGCGCGGGGGGAGCGGCGCGGCTGGCGGGTGTCCGGGGCGCCCCGGACACCCGTGGTGCGGCCGTGCGGGCGCGGCGTTGCGGCTGTCTCACCCGGATGAATGTCCGTATTGTCCGACAGGTGACCGATCCCGTACCGCCGCGCCGGACCCCCGACCAGCCCTGGCGCTCCGAGGGTGCCCCACCCCCGCAGCCGCCCCGTCGCAAGATGCCCGGCGGCTGGATCGGCCTCGTGCTCACCGCCCTCGTGGTGTTCCTGATCACCGACCTGCTGCTGTCCTTCTTCGGCAACGCCGGCGCGACGACGATCTCCTACACGGAGTTCAACAACCAGCTCAACAACGGCAACGTCACCAAGATCTACTCCAAGGGCGACTCCATCGAGGGCACCCTCAAGAACGCGGCCCCCAAGCCGGACGGCGCCAAGGGCGACTACACCGAGTTCGACACCCAGCGCCCGTCCTTCGCGGGCGACAGCCTCTGGACCACCCTCCAGCAGCAGGGCGTCGAGGTCACCGCCAAGCCGGTGGTCCAGCAGCGCAGCTTCCTCGCCAACCTGCTGATCTCGCTCGCCCCGATGCTCCTGCTGATCCTGATCTGGGTGCTGCTGGCCCGCCGGATGGCCGGCGGCATGGGCGGCGGCCCGCTCGGCCGCAAGGCCCCGCCCAAGCCGGTCACCGCCGAGCAGGGCAAGCGCACCACCTTCGCCGACGTGGCCGGCATCGACGAGGTCGAGGCCGAACTCGCCGAGGTGGTCGACTTCCTGAAGAACCCGCAGCACTACCGGCGGCTCGGCGCCAAGATGCCGCGCGGGGTGCTGCTCGCCGGTCCGCCCGGCACCGGCAAGACCCTGCTCGCCCGGGCCGTCGCCGGCGAGGCCGACGTGCCGTTCTTCTCCGCCTCGGCCTCGGAGTTCATCGAGATGATCGTCGGCGTCGGCGCCGGCCGGGTCCGGGAGCTGTTCGCGGAGGCCCGCAAGGTCGCCCCCGCGATCGTCTTCATCGACGAGATCGACACCATCGGCCGCCAGCGCGGCGGCAGCGGCGGCATGGGCGGCCACGACGAGCGCGAGCAGACGCTCAACCAGATCCTCACCGAGATGGACGGCTTCACCGGCTCCGAGGGCGTCATCGTCATCGCCGCCACCAATCGGGCGGACGTCCTCGACCCGGCCCTGCTGCGCCCCGGCCGCTTCGACCGGCGGATCACCGTCAGCCCGCCGGACCGCGACGGCCGCGCGGCCATCCTGCGGATCCACACCCGGGCCGTCCCGCTGGCCGGGGACACCGATCTCCACCAGCTGGCCAAGGTCACCCCCGGCATGACCGGCGCCGAGCTGGCGAACCTGGTCAACGAGGCCGCCCTGCTGGCCGTCAAGCGCAAGCAGGACGCGGTGGGGGAACGGGACCTCTCGGACGCGCTGGAGAAGGTCCAGCTGGGCGCCGTCCGGCCGCTGGTCATGCCGCAGGCCGAGCGGGAGCGCACGGCGTACCACGAGAGCGGCCACGCCCTGCTCGGCATGCTCCAGCCCGGCGCCGACCCGGTCCGCAAGATCACCATCGTGCCGCGCGGCCGCGCCCTCGGCGTCACCCTGTCCACCCCCGAGACCGACCGCTACTCGTACACCGAGCCCTACCTGCGCGGCCGGATCATCGGCGCGCTCGGTGGGATGGCCGCCGAGCAGGTGGTCTACGGGGTGATCACCACCGGTGCGGAGAGCGACCTGGAGCAGGTCACCAACATCGCCCGGGGGATGGCCGGCCGCTGGGGGATGAGCGAGCGGGTCGGCCGGCTCACCGCCGTCCCCTCCGACCCGCAGGGCGCGTACGGGCTCTCCGCGGCGCCGACCACGCTGGACGCGGTCGACGAGGAGGCCCGGCGGATCGTCGCCGAGTGCTACGAGGAGGCGGTGCGGCTGCTGACCGAGCAGCGGGCCAGGCTGGACGCGCTGGCGGCCGCGCTGCTGGAGGCCGAGACGCTGGACGAGGAGGCGGCGTACCGGGCCGCCGGGGTGCCCCGGAAGGCGCTCGACCAGGCGTGAGCCGGCCGACCGGGGGCGTCCGCGATGGCTGCGGGCGCCCCCGGTCCGGCTCCGGGGGTGGGGCGGTGCGGCGGCTGGGCTGTCCGGTGGTGCGGCTCGGCTGTTCGCTGTTCGCTGTTCGGCTGTTCGGCGGCTCGGCGGCTCGGTGGTGCCGTGGTGCGGTTCTGCCGCGCCGTGGGCCACGCGGTCGCTCGCCGGTCGCTCCGGGGCCGGTCGGGCTACCGCGGCTGGTCGGCGATCAGGTACCGGAACACGTTCTCCATCCGGACCGAGCCGTCCGGCCGCAGGTACGGCTGCAGCGCCTCCTCCAGCTCCTTCGCCACCAGCGACAGCCCGGAGAAGTCCGCCGCCGCGTCGTAGAGGCCGGTGGAGAGCAGTCCGCGCACCGCGCTGTCCAGGTCCGGATAGGCGAACGGGCAGCTCACCCGGCCGCTGCCGGCCGGGCGCAGGCGGGCCGGCCCGAGCAGGTCCTCCAGGGCGCCGGGCGTGCTCAGCCCGAACGGGTCGCGTGCGGTGGTGCGCCCCGCCATCCGCCGGGCCACGTCCAGGACCGCCGCGCTCTCGCAGCGCTCCGGCGGGCCCCAGGCGGCCAGCACCACGTGCCCGCCGCGCAGCGTCAGCCGGGCCGCGTCGGTCACCACGCGCTGCGGATCGGCGGCCCCCGGCAGCTGCTCGAAAACCGTGACCAGCGAATAGGCCGAGCGGGGGACCTCCGCCGGTGGCCGGGCGCCCGCGCCCACCTTCAGCCGACGGTCCCGCGCCAGCTCGCGCAGCTCGTCGTGCGGCTCCAGACCGGCGACCTGGGCGCCCCGCCCGGCGGCCAGCAGCAGCGCCAGGCCGGAGCGGCAGCCCAGGCCGAGCACGCTGCTCGCCGGGCCGACCTCCAGCCGGGCGTAGACCGCCTCGTAGAGCGGTACCAGCATGCGTTCCTGGATCTCCGCCCAGTCGCGCGCCCGCGCGGGCCACGCCCCCGCGGCCCGCCGGTCGTGCGGATGTGCGCCTGTGGGTCGTACGGTCGTGCCGGTCGTTCGAGCTGAAGCCATCGCGGCCTCCCATCCGGTCCTTCGGTGTCCTGCTACGGCTCCCCCAAAGTCCCGCCCCACTCCAGCGAACAGCGGCTCGGGCGCGGCGTCCAGAGGGGTGCAGGGTGGTGCGCGCGTGTCGCGGTCGTGCGCCCCCTGGCGGAACCGGGGCGCCCTTCGGCCGCCGGGCGGCCCGGGCACCGTCCCGGCCCGGGCAGGAAGGGGACGGCTTGCGCGCGAACCGGTTCCGTGGAACGGATTCGAAGTCAGGCCCCTTGTCCCCGTACCATTCGCCCCATGGCAAAGGCACCCGTTCTCACCCCCCAGGCGGACGACTTCCCGCGCTGGTACCAGGACCTCATCAACAAGGCCGAGCTGGCCGACAACGGTCCGGTGCGCGGCACCATGGTCATCCGACCGTACGGCTACGGCCTGTGGGAGCGGATGCAGCAGGAGATGGACGCCCGCATCAAGAAGGCAGGCGCGCAGAACGCCTACTTCCCGATGTTCATCCCGCAGTCCTACCTGACCAAGGAAGCGGAGCACGTCGAGGGCTTCGCCCCCGAGCTCGCCGTGGTCACCCACGGCGGCGGCAAGCAGCTGGACGAGCCGGTCGTCGTCCGGCCGACCTCCGAGACCATCATCAACGAGTACTTCTCGAAGTGGGTGCAGAGCCACCGCGACCTGCCCCTGCTGATCAACCAGTGGGCCAACGTGGTCCGCTGGGAGCTGCGTCCGCGGGTCTTCCTGCGGACCACCGAGTTCCTCTGGCAGGAGGGCCACACCGCCCACGCCACGTACGAGGACGCCCGCGAGTACGCCTCGATGATCCACACCCAGGTCTACGGCGACTTCATGACCAACGTGCTCGGCATCGACGTCGTGCTCGGCCGCAAGACCGCCAAGGAGCGCTTCGCCGGCGCGATCAACACCCTCACCCTCGAAGGCATGATGGGCGACGGCAAGGCGCTGCAGATGGGCACCAGCCACGAGCTGGGCCAGAACTTCGCCAAGGCGTTCAACACCACCTACCAGCTCCAGGGCGCCGAGCGCGAGTACGTCTGGCAGACCTCCTGGGGCGTCTCGACCCGTATGGTCGGCGGCCTGATCATGTCCCACGGCGACGACAACGGCCTGCGGGTGCCCCCGCGCCTGGCCGCCGTCCAGGCCGTCGTCCTCGCCATCAAGGGCGACGACGCGGTCATCGCCAAGGTGCGCGAGATCGGCGCCCGGCTGGAGGCCGTCGGCATCCGCGTGGTCGTCGACGACCGCACCGACACCCCGTTCGGCCGCCGCGCCGTGGACTGGGAGCTCAAGGGCGTGCCGCTGCGCATCGAGGTCGGCCCGCGCGACCTGGAGAACGGCACCGCGATGCTGGCCCGCCGCATCCCCGGCGGCAAGGAGCCGGTCTCGATCGACGCGCTGGCCGAGCTGCTCCCGGGTGTCCTGGAGGAGGACCAGGCGCTGCTGCTGCGCCAGTCCCGCGAGCGCCGCGAGTCCCGCACGGTCGACGTGACCAACCTGGACGAGGCCGTCGAGGCCGCCGCCACCGGCTGGGGCCGGATCTCCTGGGCCGAGCTGGGCCCGGAGGGCGAGGCCAAGCTGGCCGAGCAGGGCGTCTCGGTGCGCTGCATCGTGGCCGCCGACGGCTCGGTGCCGCAGACGGACGACCAGGACGGCAACATCGCGATCGTGGCCCGCGCCTACTGATCGGCTGCTGAGCGGCGACTGACCGGCCGCTGACCGGCCACGTCCACCGAACGGCCCGCGCCGCCCACTGAACGGCGCGCGGATCCGCCGGCGCACCTACAGCGGTGCGCCGGCGGATCCGCGTCTGCGGGTCCGTTCGGGTCCGTTCGGGTCGGTTGGGCTGCTGGGGCTGCTGGGGCTTCTGGTGGTGCTCGGGCCGCTGGGCCGCTCGGACGTGGGCGCACCGGCGGATCTCGGGCCGGTTGACCCGCGGCCCGCGGGACGGGCCTGGTGCGGTCTCGGGACGCCCCGGGCGAGGCGATGGCTGACGTTGGTCGTCGATGTTGGATACCGACAGGTACTGGCGATTTCTGGCAGCTGACGGCAATGATCCGGCAGCTGCCCGACAACCGTGAGACATCCGTCGGACATCCGGTCGACAACCGCCGTCGGGAATTCCGGCGGTAACCGTCCGGTGGCCGTCTCACCAGTCGACATCCCTACTGGCCGGTCAACTGCCGGTATTAACGGAATAGCGGTACGGTGTACGGCCCGTGGCCCTGTCAACTCGACAGGACCGCGGGCCGTACGTCCTGGGTGCGACAGCCCGCCCCCCGGACGGAAATGACGAGGTCCGCCGAGCTACGACGGGCCCAAACCGGCAGGGGGTTGGTCTTGCGTCAGATCCGGAACGCGCATTTCGCGCGCGCTCGTACATTCCTGAGAGTTTCCTGGGAATTCCAGGAGATCGGGAACACGCGGAACATCGGCTCGCACTCCGTCGTTGGTCTAGCGTGAGCACGACACAGCCCCTCGTTCTCGCGGCCGAACTGGCCGCCGCCTGGAGTGACATCCAGGCCTTCCATCAGGACCTCCCCGACCTCGCCTCGCCCGAGGCGTTGATCGGCGAGTCCTCCTCGGCCTGTGGCACGCGGCTCGGTTTCGAGCGGCTCCTCCACGAGGCTGCCCACGGTCTGGCCGCGGCCCGGGACATCCGGGACACCTCGCGGGCCGGCCGCTACCACAACCGGCGCTTCCTGCTCCTGGCTTCCGAGCTGGGCCTGGCGCACCCGGTCGAGCCGCATGCGAGCAGCGGCTTCTCCCAGGTGACCATGCTCAAGGAGACGCAGGAGCGGTACGCCGAGACCATCGAGCGGCTGGACCGGGCCCTCGGCGCCCACCAGGAGGCGGTGGCCGGAGACGGCGTCTCGCGCGCCTTCCGCGGCCCGGCGGCCCGGCACGGCTCCTCCGGGGGCGGCGTCCGGGTCAAGGCGGTCTGCGGGTGCGGGCGCAACGTCCGCGTCGTGCCGTCGGTCCTCGCGCAGGCGTCCATCGTCTGCGGTGCCTGCCAGCAGCCGTTCAAGATCGCGTAGCGTGGGGAGCCGGCCGGCGACTGTGCGGGCAGTGCGTCCGGCCGGAGCGATCGACGGCCCCGGCCGGCAGGGCTGATCGGGACGACCGATCGGCGGCCCTGACCGGCGGCTGTGATGTGTTGGGCTGACCGGGAGCGGGGGCTCCCGGTCGACCTGTTTCGGCGGTCGGCCACGGGTGGACCGCGCCGGTCGGTGGTGTGGCGGTCCGAGTGGTGGGCCGGTGAGGGGCGGTGGTGAGCCGTGGCCGGGTGTCGGCCGGGCGGCTCCGGGGAGTGACTGTGCCGGTCGGGTGCGGGGCGGGTGCCGGTCGGTTGCCGGGCCAGTGCCGGACGAGCGCTTCTCAGCGTGACCGGGCGTTGACCGGGCGGCTTCGGGCCGTGGTCGGTGGCGGTCGAGCCGAGCGGGCGGCGGCGAGGCGGTTCGCGCCGGTATGGCAGAATGGACAGCTGAGTACTCGGCAGCCGAGCAGGACCCCTCTCTCCTACGGCTGGCGTGTCCCTTGAACGGCCAGCCTCGCAACCCCACGCGACGGTGCGGCCGCTCACCCACGTCAACACCAGGAGAATCCACTCCCGTGGCAGTCAAGATCAAGCTCAAGCGTCTCGGCAAGATTCGCTCCCCGCACTACCGCATCGTCGTCGCCGACTCGCGCACCAAGCGTGACGGCCGCGCGATCGAGGAGATCGGCATCTACCAGCCGACCTACAACCCCTCGAAGATCGAGGTCGACGGCGAGCGCGCCCAGTACTGGCTGTCCGTCGGCGCCCAGCCGACCGAGCCGGTTCTCGCCATCCTCAAGCTGACCGGCGACTGGCAGAAGTTCAAGGGCCTGCCGGCCCCGGCTCCGCTGCTGGTTGCCGAGCCCAAGGTCGAGGACTTCTCGCACCTGTTCGCGAAGGCCGTCGCCGGCTTCGAGGACGCCACCACCGGTGTTGCCATCACCCCGAAGGCCAAGAAGTCGGACAAGGCCGAGGCTGACGCCGACGCCGCCGTCGAGGCCTGATCGTGATCGAGGACGCCCTCGACCACTTGGTGAAGGGCATCGTCGAGCACCCCGACGAGGTGCAGGTGCGTTCGCGCAACCTGCGTCGGGGGAACACCATCGAGGTGCGTGTGCACCCCGATGACCTCGGCAAGGTGATCGGCCGGGGCGGCCGCACGGCGCGTGCACTGCGCACCGTTGTCGGCGCCCTCGGCGGTCGCAACGTCCGTGTCGACCTGGTCGACGTGGACAGCATTCGCTGACGCTGCTGCTCGTTCAGCCGTCAGGCTTGAGGCCGGTCGGGACGCATGTCGTCCCGGCCGGCCTTTCTCTGTTCCCGACCGCCTTCTCGCCGTGCCCCCGCCTCCGCGGCCCTGTGCTCCAGGGCCGGGACCCGTCACGGCGACCACATCGTTGGTACCCCGTACCAGCACCCACACCCAGTGCCCAGCGCCGGCACCCAGCACCAGCACCCAGGAGAACGATCACCGTGCAGCTCGTCGTCGGTAAGATCGGCCGCGCCCACGGCATCAAGGGGGATGTCAGCGTCGAGGTCCGCACCGATGAGCCGGAACTCCGGCTCGGTCCCGGTGCCGTCCTCCTCACCGACCCCGCGTCGGCCGGACCGCTGACCGTCGAGTCCGGCAAGGTGCACAGCGGCCGGCTGCTGCTGCGCTTCGCCGGCGTCAAGGACCGCAACGACGCAGAGGCCCTGCGCGGCACCGTCCTGATCGCCGAGGTCGACCCGGAGGAGAGCCCCGAGGACCCGGAGGAGTACTACGACCACCAGCTGATCGGTCTGGACGTCGTCCTGCTCGACGGCACCCCGGTCGGTGAGCTCACCGAGGTCGTCCACCTCCCCTACCAGGACCTGCTCACGGTGGAGAAGCCCGACGGGACGGAGGTGCTGGTGCCCTTCGTCACCCGCATCGTGCCGACCATCGACCTGGAGAACCAGCGCGTCGTCATCGACCCGCCGGGCGGCCTGATCGACCCGGAGCAGGCCGAGGTCGTGCGGGGCGAGGCGGATGACGCGGATGCGTCGGACGGGTCGGACGGGTCGGAGGGGTCAGACAGGTCGGGCAGGTCGGACGAGTCGGTGGATCCGGAGGAGTCGGAGTGACCGCCGAGGAACTGTCGCCGCAGGAGCCGCCCGCGGTGCGGGGCGTCCAGGACGGGATGCGGATCGACGTCGTCACGATCTTCCCCGAGTACCTGGAGCCGCTGAACATCTCCCTGGTCGGCAAGGCCCGCGCCCGCGGTCAGCTGGATGTGCACGTCCACGACCTGCGCGGCTGGACGCACGACATCCACCGCACGGTGGACGACAGCCCGTACGGCGGCGGACCGGGCATGGTGATGAAGCCCGAGCCGTGGGGCGAGGCGCTGGACGGCGTGCTGAGCGCGGGCCCCGACGGGGAGGTGCCCACGCTCGTGGTGCCCACCCCGAGCGGGCGCCCCTTCACCCAGGAGCTGGCCCAGGAGCTCGCCGGACGCCCGTGGCTCACCTTCACTCCGGCCCGGTACGAGGGCATCGACCGGCGGGTGATCGAGGAGGCAGCCACCCGGATGCCGGTGGTCGAGGTGTCGATCGGCGACTACGTCCTGGCCGGCGGCGAGGTCGCCGTGCTGGTGATGGTCGAGGCGATCGCCCGGCTGCTGCCCGGGGTGCTCGGCAACGCCGAGTCCCACCGGGACGACTCCTTCGCGCCCGGCGCCATGGCCGACCTGCTGGAGGGCCCGGTCTACACCAAGCCCGCCGAGTGGCGCGGCCGGACCGTGCCGGACGTCCTGCTCAGCGGCAACCACGGGCGGATCGCCCGCTGGCGGCGCGAGCAGGCCTTCGCCCGGACCCTGGCGAACCGCCCCGATCTGGTCGAGCGCTGGCAGTACGGCGGCTTCGACAAGAAGGACCGTGAGGCGCTGAGCATCCTCGGCCTGGCCTGGGACGAGCAGCTCGGTCGATTTCGGTCTGTGGTCGATGGTGTGGAAGAATAGGTCGCTGCTGTCTGTCGCTGGTCTCCTCACGTAGGAGTCACGTGGTCCGGTGCCCTCGCCACGGGGGGAACATCGCCAACCGATGCGGCCCGCAGCGAACCCCATTGTGACGAACTTCCGTGGGCGGCCCGTGGCGCCTGCGATGGAGAGCAACATGAGCAACAAGCTCGCTGCTGTCGACGCGGCCTCGCTGCGTAGCGACATTCCGGCCTTCCGTGCCGGTGACACCCTGAAGGTCCACGTCCGGGTCATCGAGGGCAACCGCTCTCGTGTCCAGGTCTTCCAGGGCGTCGTCATCCGCCGCCACGGCGCCGGTGTCGGCGAGACCTTCACCGTTCGCAAGGTCAGCTTCAACGTCGGCGTGGAGCGCACCTTCCCGGTGCACACCCCGGTCGTCGAGAAGATCGAGGTCGTGACCCGCGGTGCGGTTCGCCGCGCCAAGCTGTACTACCTGCGTGACCTCCGCGGCAAGGCCGCGAAGATCAAGGAGAAGCGCGACCGCTGATCCACCGTCCCCCGGTACTCCCGGGGGATCGGAGCGCTCTAGGGGGCGCGGCTGCCGCACGGTAAGCTCACCCCCCGATGAGCACGCACGAACCATCCGCGGACCGCGACGGCTGTCCCGCACCCACCGGTGCGGACTCGCCGTCGCGGTCCGCGGCCGTTTCCACGACCGCGCCCGCCACGGCGCCGGTGCCCGCCACGGCGCCGATGGTGGAGCCGGTACTCGAGCCGGGCACCCGGCGCGTCCCCGAGGCCCAGGCGCCCCGGGAGGCGGTCCCGGAATCCGAGCGGACCTCGGCCGACGGCTCGGTGGAGGACTCGGTGGAGGACTCGGCGGGCGCTTCGGCCGACGTTTCGGTGGACGAGCCCGGGGCGGTGCCCCGTTCGCGCTCGCGTGACCTCCTTCTGCTGGTGGGTATCTGCCTGCTGTCCCTGCTCCTGGTGAACGCCTTCGTGGCGCGGCCGTTCGCGGTGCCGTCCGGGTCGATGGAGAACAGCCTGCGCCCGGGCGACCGCCTGATCGCGAACCAACTGGCCTACTCCTTCGGAGGGCATCCGCAGCGCGGTGACGTGGTGGTCTTCGACGGGAGGGGCTCCTTCCTGCGTGGGTCGGCCGAGCCGACCGGGTTCGGGAACGCACTGCGCTCGCTCGTCCGGGATCTCGGACTCGCGCCGGCCGACGACTCGGTCTACGTCAAGCGCGTCATCGGTGTCGGCGGGGACCGGGTGACCAGTACCGGGCCGGGCGCGCGGATCACCGTCAACGGCGTACCGGTCGACGAGTCCTCCTACCTCGCACCGGGGGACGAGCCGTCGAAGGTGGCCTTCGATGTGGTCGTTCCGGCCGGAAAGCTGTGGGTCATGGGGGACCACCGCGATGCCTCCCGTGACTCGCGGGACCACCTGGGTGAGCCCGGTGGCGGGTTCGTGCCCGAGGGCAAGGTGATCGGACGGGCGGAGTGGGTGGTCTACCCGGTCGGCCACTGGACCGGCCTGGGCCGGTCGGCGGCGTTCGCCGCGGTAGGGGGGACCGGTGGCCATGGGGACCAGAGGTAGGGGCCGCCTGGCGGACCGACCGTCCGACGCGGTACCGGGCGATCCGGCGGGAGCACGCGGACCGGGGGCGACCGGCCCGGAGGCAGCGACGCCCATCCGCGGGCGGGCCGACCGTCGGCGTACCGCCCGCCGGGCCGCCCGCCGCCGCAAGCGCTCGCTCCTGCACGAGATCCCGCTGATCGTCCTGGTGGCACTGCTGGTGGCACTGGTGATGAAGACCTTCATGGTGCAGGTGTTCGTCATCCCCTCCGGTTCGATGGAGCAGACCATCCAGATCGGCGACCGGGTGCTGGTGGACAAGCTCACCCCCTGGTTCGGTGCCGAGCCGGGGCGCGGCGACGTCGTGGTGTTCAAGGATCCGGGCGGTTGGCTGGAGGCCGACCACAAGCCGTCCACGGACGGGCCGGTGCTTCGCGGGGCGAAGCAGGTCCTCACTTTCGTCGGGCTGCTGCCGTCCGACAGCGAGCAGGATCTGATCAAGCGGGTGATCGGTGTCGGCGGGGACACCGTGGAGTGCTGCGACGAGCAGGGCCGCCTCAGCGTCAACGGCACGGCGGTGGACGAGCCGTACCTGTCGCCGGGCAACCCGCCGTCCCGCCAGCCGTTCAAGGTGAAGGTGCCGCAGGGGCGGCTCTGGGTGATGGGCGACCATCGGGACGTGTCGGCCGACTCCCGTTTTCACATGGGTAATCCGGGGCAGGGCACCATCCCACTGAGTGGTGTGGTCGGTCAGGCGTTCGTGGTGGCCTGGCCGGTCGGCCGGGTCCATCAACTTGATGCGCCGGGTTCACTCTCCTCGCTGGCCCGGTCCGCGGACGTCCGTGGAACTGGGCCGGAAGCGATGGATGTTGGGCCGCTTCCGAAGGAACCTCCGCTCGTTATGGGTGTGTTGGGCATCCTTCCGCTCATCGGCCGAAGGCCTGGGCGGCCCCGGGAGTAGGCCCGGCTGACCGGTGGAGGGCCGGCCGGCGTGCGTGGGAGCGCGAGCCGGATGCCTGGGAGTGATAGAGAAGTGCTGGTGCGGCCGGTACGCGACAACGGCCGCGTCCGGAGGCTGTGCCGGTGCCAGGTGTCCCCGAAGAGGGCGGCCCTGGGGCCGGGGCACGGTCGATGGTGGAGGTAGTGCCCGCTGTGCGGCACTGTGAGCGCGGACGCGCAGGCGTCCGCACAGCTGGGAGGAGACGTTGTGGGGGATTTGGTGATCGGCGCCCGCTCAGGCGCCGGAGAGCCCGAGGGCTCCGGTCATCGGGCGGAACGGTCGACGGAGTCCGCGGTGTCTTCGAGTTCCGCGGAGGACGCGGCGGTTCAGTCCGCGGACGAGCAGGGCAGTGGTGCGGGCGACGGTTCCGACGCCCGGGACGACGTGAGCTCTGACGGCGGGTCGGAGGAGAAGGCCGGCGGCAAGGAGCACAAGCAGCGCTCGTTCTGGAAGGAACTGCCGATTCTGATCGGCATCGCGCTGGTCCTGGCGCTGGTGATCAAGACTTTCTTCGTCCAGGCGTTCTCCATTCCGTCGGAGTCGATGCAGAACACGCTTCAGGTCGGCGACCGCGTCCTGGTGGACAAGCTGACCCCGTGGTTCGGAGCCGAGCCCGAGCGGGGCGAGGTCGTGGTGTTCCACGACCCGGGCGGCTGGCTGGCGGACGAGCCCACCAAGCAGAGCGACAACTCCTTCGTGCGGGGGGTGCAGGACGTGCTCAGCTTCGTCGGCCTGATGCCCTCCGAGAACGAGAAGGACCTGATCAAGCGGGTCATCGCGGTCGGTGGGGACACCGTCGAGTGCGAGGGCGAGGGGCCGGTCAAGGTCAACGGGATCGCTCTCAACGAGCCGTACGTGTTCCCCGGTAACACCCCCTGCGGGACGAAGCCCTTCGGCCCGGTGAAGGTGCCGGACGGCCGGATCTGGGTGATGGGTGACCACCGCGCGGACTCGCTGGACTCCCGCTTCCACATGGACCAGCCGGGTGGCGGCACCGTTCCGGTGGACGAGGTCATCGGACGGGCTTTCGTGGTGGCCTGGCCGATCAACCACTGGTCGACGCTGCCGGTGCCGGACACCTTCGACCAGAAGGGTCTGGCGGCGGCCGTGCCGTTCGTTCCGCCCGTGGCCGGCGCGGTCGGCGCGGTCGGCCTGCTTCCGCTGGCGCGCCGGCTGAAGGGCCGGTCGGAACGCGCGAAGCGGTCCTGACCACCACCGGGTCGCCCCCGGGTCTTGCGCGGGCCGTGGTACCGACGAGTAATCTGCTCGGACGTGCCACGGCCCGCCGGGTTTTCCGCCTGTGGCCCCGGCGTGCCATGAGCGGTCCCGGGTCAGGCAGGGGTGGATGGTTTCGATGAGCAGTGTCGCGACACCGACGGCGGACCGCCCGCCCGCGCCCGGACGGTCCCGGCCCAAGCCGGCCGCGGTGCTGCAGGGCGTGCTGATCGGGCTCGGTCTGGTCCTGCTGGTCGGCGGCTTCGTGGTCATGGCGCTGGACTACCGGCCGTACGGCATTCCGACCGGCTCGATGACCCCGACGCTCAAGGTCGGGGACACCGTCGTCGCCCGGCAGATCGACGGCAAGGACGTCGGCCGGGGTGACGTCGTGGTCTTCCGCGACCAGGCGTGGGGCGGTGAACTCATGGTCAAGCGCGTGGTCGCGGTCGGCGGGGACACGGTGGCGACCACCGGGGACGACCAACGGCTGACCGTCAACGGCAAGCCGGTGGAAGAGCCGTACCTGGAGGCGCAGGGCCCGCAGGGGAGCGCGTTCAGCGTGGACGTGCCTCCTGGCCGGCTCTTTCTGCTGGGAGACAACCGGCAGGGGTCGCTCGACTCCCGCCTCCACCTGGAGGTCGACGGCGGCACGATCCCCGCCACCGAGGTGGAGGCCCGGGTGGAGGCCACCGTCCTGCCCTTCGGCCGGACGGGTCTGTTCGCCCGCACCACCGCCTTCGACGCGCTCGGTGGGCCGAAGGCCGGCGAGCCGGGACCGTTGGAGCCGGCCTTCTACGCCACCGTTGTAGGCGCGGCGATGATCGTCGTGACCTGTGGGGTGAGCGGGGCGGCCGGTGCGGCCCGCCGGCTGGGACGCCGCCGCGACGCTTGACGGGTGCCACGGCCGCTGCTCCGGCGGGCGCCGCCGCCCCGGTCGGCGGCGCAGCCTCAGTTCGAGTCGGCGCCGACGGCCGCGCGACCGCCGGTGACCGTGGCCCGATCGCTCTGCCGAACATCGCCCCGGCAGGTCCTGCCGGGTGGCAGGATCGAGGGGATCGGCCCGACGAACGAGGGGAGGGGGGAGGGCGGCGATGATGGCGAAGCACCGCAAGGCTTCACGGATCCTGCTGTTGGACGGGCAGGACCGCCTGCTTCTCTTCCGGGGCTCGGATCCGGTGGTGCCGGACGTCACCTGGTGGTTCACCCCCGGAGGAGGCCTGGAACCGGGGGAGAGCATTCGCGAGGCGGCGGTGCGCGAGCTCGCCGAGGAGACGGGGCTGCGGGGCGTGGACCTGGGGCCCGTGGTGGCGTACGACACGGTTTCGTACTCCTTTCGGGAGCAGCGCTACGAACAGGAGCAGTGGTTCCACCTGGCCCGGACCGTGGAGACGGTGCTCGATCATTCGAGGATGGGCAGGGACGAGCACGCCGAACTGCTCGCGGCACGCTGGTGGACGGTCGAGGAGCTGGGGGAGACCGCCGAAACGATCTATCCGATCGGGCTGGCGGACTTCGTGGGGCGACTGCTGGCCGAGGGGCCGCCAGTCACGCCGGTAAGGCTCTGAGGGTGAGTGCGGTGGTCCACAATGGGTGGACGTGACAAGTTGAGGGGACGCCTGGATGAGTGCCGAAGATCTCGAGAAGTACGAGACCGAGATGGAGCTCAAGCTCTACCGGGAGTACCGGGACGTCGTCGGCCTGTTCAAGTACGTGATTGAGACCGAGCGACGCTTCTACCTCACCAACGACTACGAGCTGCAGGTGCACTCGGTCCAGGGCGAGGTCTTCTTCGAGGTGTCGATGGCGGATGCGTGGGTCTGGGACATGTACCGGCCGGCCCGGTTCGTCCGTAAGGTCCGGGTGCTGACCTTCAAGGACGTGAACATCGAGGAGCTCGCGAAGAGCGATTTGGAGCTGCCCTCGGACGAGTCCGGGTTCGGGAACTGACGTTGGACCGCTCGGGCCTGCGGTGTCCAGGGGAATTTCGACTTTCCCGGGATTCCCACTCCTGCGAGTGACAGAAGTTATCCACAGGCCCGGGTTATCCACAGGAAATAGCAACCCTCTGGCCCTGTCCCGGGTCGCACGGAAACCTCCTCGTCGGAGGTGGTCACCGTGCAGGACACCAAGCGCACCACGCGTAAGCAGAGTGAGACGCCCAAGGCCCGACCGAGTGGGCAGGCCCGGCGCAGGGCGGCGAAGGCGCCGGAGGAGCACCAGGCGGAGCTGTCCGGGCTCGGAAACGGGCCAGCTCCGCCGCGCACGGAGCAGGCCGACCCGGAGAAGGCCGGTCCTGAGCGAGCCGTTCCCGAGCAGGCCGGTCCTGAGCGGGGCGGTCCGGGGAAGGCCCTGTCGGGGCGCGGCACGAACAACGGGCTGGGCCGTTATGGGGAGCGGGTCGCTGCCCGGCGGCTCGCCGAGAGCGGCCTCAGGATCCTGGACCGCAACTGGCGCTGCGTCGAGGGCGAGCTGGACATCGTCGCCCTCGACGGCGACACCCTGGCCGTCTGTGAGGTGAAGACCCGCTCCGAGCGGGGATTCCAGCAGCCGAGCGAGGCCATCGACCGAGCCAAGGCCGCCCGACTCCAGCGATTGGCGGAGCGCTGGGTGGCGGAGCGCTGGCCCGGCCACTTCGCCAGGTTGGCCGGCCCCGGGTACAGCCCCGCGCCGGCGGACCCGCAGTGGCCGCCCGTGCCGCCCGGCGGCGTCCGGATCGACCTCGTGGCCGTCATCAACCGGGCCCGGGGTGCCGCCTCGGTAGACCACCTGAGGGGGGTGGTCTGAGATGGCCTTCGCCCGTACCTGTTCCGTCGCGCTGGTCGGCGTCGACGGTGTGATCGTCGAGGTCCAGGCCGATCTGGAGCCCGGAGTCGCCGCCTTCACCCTGGTCGGTCTGCCCGACAAAGCCCTCTCCGAGGCCCGCGACCGGGTGCGCGCGGCCCTGGTGAACAGCGGCGAGGTCTGGCCGCAGCGAAAGCTCACCGTCGGACTCAGCCCCGCCTCGGTACCGAAGAGTGGCAGCGGCTTCGACCTCGCGGTGGCCTGCGCCGTCCTCGCCGCCGCCGAGCGCTTGGATCCGTCCTCCATCGCCGAACTGCTGATCATCGGCGAGCTGGGGCTCGACGGGCGGGTGCGCCCGGTACGCGGCATCCTGCCGTCGGTGCTCGCCGCCGCCGACGCCGGTTACCAGCGGGTCGTGGTGGCCGAACAGACTGCCGCCGAGGCCTCCCTGGTCCCGGGCGTGACCGTCATCGGCGTGCGCAGCCTGCGGCAGCTCGTCGCCGTCCTGACCGGCGCACCCGAGCCGGAGGAGCCGCCCGACCCGATCAGCGGCCGCCCGGATCCCCTGATGGCCGGGCTGATGCTCCCCACCGCAGGGGTGCGCGGACTGCCCGACGACCGGGCCGCCCGGCTGGACCTGGCGGACGTCGCCGGCCAGTACGAGGCCCGACGCGCGCTGGAGATCGCCGCCGCCGGTGGTCACCACCTGTACTTGAAAGGTCCACCGGGCGCGGGCAAGACCATGTTGGCGGAGCGGCTCCCGGCGCTGCTGCCGCCACTCACCCAGAAGGAGGCCCTGGAGGTCACCGCCGTGCACTCGGTGGCCGGACTGCTCCCGGCCGGTCGGCCACTGATCGGCTGCGCGCCGTACTGCGCACCGCACCACTCCACCACCATGCCGGCCATCGTCGGCGGCGGCAGTGGCCTGCCCCGACCGGGTGCGGTCTCGCTGGCTCACCGGGGTGTGCTGTTCCTGGACGAGGCGCCGGAGTTCCCGGTCAGGGTGCTCGACGCGCTGCGCCAGCCGCTCGAATCGGGGGAGGTGGTGATCGCCCGATCGGCCGGATCGCTCAGGCTGCCGGCCAGGTTCCTGCTCTGCCTGGCCGCGAATCCCTGCCCCTGCGGGCGGTACTCGCGGCGGGGCGAGGGGTGCGAGTGCACTCCGGCGATGGTCAGCCGGTACCAGGGGCGGCTGTCCGGACCGCTGCTCGACCGGGTCGACCTCCAGGTCCAGGTCGCTCCGGTGACCAGGGTCGAGCTGATGGAGCGGGACACCACGGCGGAGAGCACCGCGACGGTGGCGGCCCGGGTGCTTGCCGCGCGGGAGCGCGCGGCGGCACGGCTGGCGCACACACCGTGGCGGACCAATGCCGAAGTGCCCGGCCATGAGCTGCGGACCCGTTGGCAGCTCGGCCCCAACGCGCTGAACGATGCCGCCCGACAGCTGGAGCGCGGTCTGCTGACCGCCCGCGGCCTGGACCGGGTGCTCAGGGTCGCCTGGACGGTCGCCGATCTCGCCGGGCGCGACCGGCCGGACCAGCGGGACGTACGGACGGCCCTGGTGCTCCGCACCGGTGTGGAGCAGGGGCTGCCGTTGACCGAGCGCTCCTTCGGCCGGCTCGGCGGCGAGCCGCTGCCGCCGGCCGGGCCGAAGGGCGACCGGCTGCTCCGTGCCGGTCCACCTGCCGCGACACCCGATCAGCGGCCGAGCGACAAGGAGACCTGAGCATGAACCAGACGATGAACCACCCTCAGCACCCCTCCGAAGCGGGGCGGGAGGCCGAGCTCGAGCGTCTCGCCAGGGCAGCGCTGAGCAGGCTCAGCGAACCGGGTGACGCGGTCCTGGGCCGGTGGCTCACCCAGCTCGACGCCGCCGACGTCGTCCGGGCGATCCGGGACGGCACCGTCCCCGACCATCCGGGCCTGGACGCGGAGCGGCTCGCCGCCTACCGGGCCAGGCTGGTCGACGTCGACCCCGTCGCGGACCTGGAGCGAGTGCGTACGGCCGGTGGGCGCTTCATCATTCCGGGCGACACGGAATGGCCGAGCCAACTCGACGACCTGGGAGCCGGCAGACCGCTCGGGCTCTGGGTGTCCGGGACGGGTTCCCTGCGACTGCTCGCCCTGCGCTCGGTCGCGGTCGTCGGCGCGCGGGCCTGCACGGCCTACGGAGCGCACGTCGCGGGGGAGCTGTCGGCGCAACTGGCCGAACGCGGGTGGGTGGTGGCCTCCGGCGCGGCGTACGGGATCGACGCGGCCGCCCACCGGGGTGCGCTGGCCGTCGGGGGGATGAGCATCGGAGTCCTCGCCTGCGGGGTCGATGTGGCCTACCCGAGGGGCAACGCCCAGTTGATCCGACGGATCGCCTCCCAGGGCCTGCTGCTGAGTGAGCTTCCGCCGGGGGAGCACCCGAACCGGTTCCGGTTCGTGCTGCGCAATCGCGTGATCGCGGCCCTCACTCGAGGGACGGTGGTGGTCGAGGCGGCGTTGCGCAGCGGGGCGCTGAGTACGGCCAGACGCGCCCGGGACCTCAACCGGCACACGATGGGTGTCGCCGGCCCGGTGACGTCGGAGCTCTCGGCCGGAGTGCACGCCCTGATTCGCGGCGGCGCCACGCTGGTCACCGACGCGGCGGAGGTCGCCGAGCTGATCGGCGCGATCGGTGACGACCTCGCGCCCCAGCGCGGCGGGCCGGTGCTGCCGAGGGACCTCCTGGAGCCGGTCGTGGCGAGGGTCCTGGAGGCGGTGCCGGCGACGGCGGAGGGTGCGCCGGTGGAGCGCCTGGCCCGGCAGTCGGGTCTCCCGCCGGACGAAGTGCTCCACCGGCTCTATGAGTTGGGGTCCCTCGGATTCGTGGAACGGCACGGTGCCCACTGGCGACTGGTGCGTGGCCGGTGACCGATCGGGCGGATCAGGACGAATCGGGAGGCGGCCGGGTGCGCCGCCGTCGGCGGGAGGTGGGGCGGTGAATCGCCGGTCGAGGCATTCACTCCCGCTGCCGGGCCCCGGCGACACGAACGCCACCGGATCGGGGGACGACCGAGTGGCGGTAGCACATTGCAGTGAGTCGGTCACGCTACGCTCGCCATGCCTTCCCTATCAGCACATGACTCGGCAGAACGGCGCAGACCAACGCATGCCCACACACATTCCCGGACACAGAGTGACCGGTGGCGCCCGGTCCTCGGGAGGGCCGCGGACCGAGCGGCGCCCCGTGACCGAGTTCCCGCCCAAGGCGACGGGTGCGATGGGGGCCCTTGCCCGGCAGGGTGGCCGACCGGCGCACACCGGCGCGTACGCCGGTCGGCCGGACGAGCCCGGTCCGCCGGACGCTTCCGAAGCGGCCGGTACGTCTGAAGTGGCTACCGCCCCCGAGGTGGCCGCCGTCCCCAGCCCGGCCCAGGGCCAGGACGCCGCGCCCGTACCCGCGGAGACGTCCACACCCACGGAGGTGCCCGCTCCCGTCGGGACGCCGGCACCACGGCGGGAGTCGGGCGTCGGCTCCGACCGCACGGCGCTGGAAGCGCTCTGGCGCTCCTACAAGGAGACGGGCGACCAGCGATTGCGGGAGCAGCTGATCCTGCACTACTCACCGCTCGTCAAATACGTGGCGGGCCGGGTCGGGGTCGGGCTGCCCTCCAACGTCGAGCAGGCGGACTTCGTCTCCTCGGGTGTCTTCGGGCTGATCGACGCGATCGAGAAGTTCGACATCGATCGGGCCATCAAGTTCGAGACCTACGCGATCAGCCGGATCCGCGGCGCGATCATCGACGAGCTCCGGGCCCTTGACTGGATCCCGCGTTCGGTGCGGCAGAAGGCGAAGGCGGTCGAGCGGACGTACGCGACCCTGGAGGCCCGGCTGCGCCGCACGCCGCACGAGCCCGAGGTCGCGGCCGAGATGGGCATCGCGATCGAGGACCTGCACGCCATCTTCAGCCAGCTCTCCCTCGCCAACGTGGTGGCGCTGGACGAACTGCTCCACCCGGTGGGCGAAGGCGGGGACCGGCCGAGCCTGGGCGACACCCTGGAGGACCGCGGCGCGGACAACCCCGTGGAGGTGGCCGAGGACCGGGAGCTGCGCAGACTGCTGGCACAGGCGATCAACACCCTGCCCGAGCGGGAGAAGACCGTCGTGACGCTCTACTACTACGAGGGCCTCACCCTCGCGGAGATCGGCCAGGTGCTGGGGGTGACGGAGAGCCGGGTCAGCCAGATCCACACCAAGTCGGTGCTGCAGTTGCGAGCCAAGCTGTCGGACATCCGGTAGCGGCCCCTTCGGCACCCGATCGTCCAGCAGCTCCGACCCCTTGCGGGGCGCCTGCGGGGTGCTTCCGCCCTGCCGCCGGATCCCCTCCACGCACCCCGTCATGCGCGGCGCCGTATCGGCGGGGTGTAGGGCTCCGTACAGTGGGACAGTGCCGAAGATCCGAGCGGCCACTTTGGCCGAGCACCGACAGCTGCAGCGGGCAGCCCTTCTCGATGCTGCCCGCAGCCTGCTCACCGAGGGGGGAATGGATGCCCTGACCTTCCCCGCGCTCGCGGCGCGCACCGGTCTGGCGCGGTCCTCGGTCTACGAGTACTTCCGTTCCCGCGCCGCCGTGGTCGAGTTGCTCTGCGAGGTCGACTTCCCGCTCTGGGCGGCCGAGATCGAGGCCGGGATGGAGAGCTGCGACACCGCGGCGGCCCGGATCGAGGCCTACGTCCGAGGTCAGCTCGCGCTGGCCGGGGACCCTCGGCACCGGGCGGTGGCGGCGATCTCGGCGCTGGAGCTGGACGAAGCGGCGCGCGAGCGGATTCGGGCGGCCCACGGCAAGCTCGTCGGCCTGGTGGTCCAGGCCCTCCAGGACCTCGGTCACGAGCAGCCGCGGCTGGCTGCCGGGCTGCTCCAGGGAATCGTGGAGGCCGCCGTTCGGCAGGCCGAGCAGCGTCCTGCCGGTGGACCGGCCCCGAGTCAGGAAGTGATCGCGGACGCCGCGGTCGCGCTCGCCCTGCACGGCCTGGGCGGGAGCTGACCGAGCCGGTCCCGGCGCTCCCGTCCGTGCACCGGTCTCAGTGCTCCCGTCCGAGCGGGAGCAGTCGGGCCGCACCGGCTCCGAAGAGGGCCAGGGGATCGAGGTACCGGTCGCCGCGCAGCAGCCCCCAGTGCAGGCAGTCGTGGCCGGCGCAGTGGACGGCCCCGGGGGTGAGCTGCCCGATCACTTCGCCGGCCGTGACGGTGGTGCCGGTGGCGAGGCTCCCGGTGACCGGCAGATAGGTGGTCCGCAGCGGCGGAGATCCTGAGGCCGGGTGGGTGACGGTGACCACCGGTCGGCCTGCCACCAGGCCGGAGAAGGAGACCACCCCGGGGGCGGCCGACCGGATGTCCGCACCACCCGTGGCGGCGAGATCGACGCCCCGGTGTCCGGCGGCCCATGGTGTGGCCGGTGCCTCGAAGCGCCTGACCAGCCCACCCGGGCCGCCCACCGGCCACACCCGTCCGCCCCCGGGACTGGCGCCGCCCCCGGAACCGGCACCGCCCCCGAGACTGCCGCTGGCACTGGCACTGGCACCGGCATCCACGGAGTCGCGAGAGCCGTGCCCCGCCGTCTCGGCGGCATGGCCCGCCGGCCCCGGCAGAACGGTCAGCAGCAGGGCCGTCACCGTCACAAGCGCGAGCAGCAGCCGGCGGTTGGGTCCGGGCCCCGGCCCGAGTGGCGGGGGCGACGACAAGCCCCCGACCCCGCCGAGGGTGCCGGACGACGCGGTGGTGGACGACGTGATCCCGGACGGCGCGGCGGGGGAGACGGGCGGAACGAACGGAGCGGTGGCTTCCAGGGCGGTTGTCATGCCGCCGAGGTTCTCCGGGGTGCGCGAGCCCGACCAGCCCCACCCCGATTCCTGTGGACAACCGGGCCCTGTGGACAGCCGCCATCCCTCCCACGGGTGACGCGCCCCGAGTGCACCCCCGGCGCGAGCTCCTCCGAGCACGCCCCCACGCCCCCGCACCCACCCCTGCACGCACCCCCTCGCCCCCCACCCCCCCCGGCGTCCCTACCCCAGCCCGGGCCAGGCCGCCCCACCGCCCCCGCCGTCCTGCGCCCGCCCACCGCCCCACCGGCCGTCCCGGCGCGGTCCCGTCCACCCTCCCTCCCGCTTCCCCGCCCGCCTCCCCACCGACCTCCCGTCCCTGTGGAGTCGCCCGCGGCTCGGCGCTTCCCGTACACTTCACACGCGACCCGGTCCGCCGGGTCGACTTCGCACGCCCCGCCACCGGTGGACGGATGCGGCTCAGCCGCCGCCCCCGCCAGGTGCGAGTGCCGCTCGGTCCGCCGAGCCCGAAGGGTCTCCGGACCACTCGGGCCGAAGCGGCTCGGCACGTTCGGGGCGTCAGGCGTGACTGTCACCTGACTGTCACGGACAAAACCGAGCCTGACCCGGCCGTACGCAGACGCCGAGCGGGGAGCGCCACCGCGCGACCCACCACGTCGACTGCGCGGAGCCGGGCGCAACACCTTAGGAGTACGGCTATGGCCGTCGTCACGATGCGGGAGCTGCTGGAGAGCGGCGTCCACTTCGGTCACCAGACCCGCCGCTGGAACCCGAAGATGAAGCGCTTCATCATCACGGAGCGCAACGGCATCTACATCATCGACCTCCTGCAGTCGCTGAACTACATCGACCGCGCCTTCGAGTTCATCAAGGAGACCGTTGCCCACGGCGGCAGCGTCCTCTTCGTCGGCACGAAGAAGCAGGCCCAGGAGGCCATCGCCGAGCAGGCCACCCGCGTGGGCATGCCCTACGTGAACCAGCGCTGGCTCGGCGGCATGCTGACCAACTTCCAGACCGTCTACAAGCGCCTTCAGCGGATGAAGGAGCTCGGCGAGATCGACTTCACGGACGTGGCCGGCTCCGGCCTCACCAAGAAGGAGCTCCTGGTTCTGGAGCGCGAGCACACCAAGCTCGAGAAGACCCTCGGCGGTATCCGCGACATGCAGCGCGTTCCCAGCGCCGTCTGGATCGTGGACACCAAGAAGGAGCACATCGCTGTCGGCGAGGCCCGGAAGCTCAACATCCCGGTCGTCGCGATCCTCGACACCAACTGTGACCCCGACGAGGTCGACTACAAGATCCCGGGCAACGACGACGCGATCCGCTCCGTCACCCTGCTGACCCGTGTGATCGCCGACGCCGTCGCCGAGGGCCTCAAGTCCCGCGCGGGTGTCGCCAAGGGCGACGCGAAGGCCGAGCCGGGCGCCGACCAGCCGCTGGCCGACTGGGAGAAGGACCTCATCGAGGGCGAGAAGAAGGCTGAGGAGGCTCCGGCCGCCGACGCCGACGCCGCCACCGAGGCCCCCGCCGCCGAGGCTGCTGCCGAGGTCGAGGCCCCCGCCGCCGAGGCCCCCGTCGCCGAGGCTGCGGCCGCCGACGAGGCTCCGGCCGAGCAGGCCTGACGTACCAAGGGTGAGGGGCACTCGCCGGTACGACACCGGTAAGTGCCCCTCTCTCCCGTGCCGGGACCGAACCAGCGGTCCCGGCACAACCCCACGCAGACACGCGAGACGCGAGAAGAGATTCACACCATGGCGAACTTCACCGCCGCGGACGTCAAGAAGCTCCGTGAGCTCACCGGCGCCGGCATGATGGACTGCAAGAAGGCTCTGGACGAGGCCGAGGGCAACGTCGACAAGGCCGTCGAGCTGCTGCGCATCAAGGGCCAGAAGGGCGTCGCCAAGCGCGAGGGCCGTGACGCCTCCAACGGCGCCGTCGCCGCGCTGATCGCCGAGGACAAGAAGTCCGGCGTTCTGGTCGAGATCAACTGCGAGACCGACTTCGTCGCCAAGGGTGACAACTTCGTGCAGGTCGCCGACGCGATCGCCGCCCACGTCGCCGCGTCCGCTCCGGCCGACCTGGACGCCGCGCTGGCTTCCGAGATCGAGCCCGGCAAGACCGTCCAGCAGTTCGTGGACGAGGCCAACGCGACCCTGGGCGAGAAGATCGTCTTCCGACGCTTCGCCCAGTTCGCGGGTGACGGCTTCGTCGCGGTCTACCTCCACAAGACCAGCCCCGACCTCCCGCCGGCCGTCGGCGTCCTGGTCGAGCTGGACAAGGAGAACGCCGAGGTCGCCAAGGACGTCGCGCAGCACATCGCCGCCTTCGCGCCGAAGTACCTCTCCCGCGAGGACATCCCGGCCGAGGACATCGAGAACGAGCGTCGCGTCGCCGAGGCCACCGCGCGCGAGGAGGGCAAGCCCGAGGCTGCCCTGCCGAAGATCGTCGAGGGTCGCGTCACCGGCTTCGTGAAGGAGTTCTCCGTCCTGGAGCAGGCCTTCGCGAAGGACAACAAGAAGACCGTCGCCAAGGTCCTCGAGGAGAACGGCGTCGCCCTCAAGCGCTTCGCCCGCTTCCGCGTCGGCGCCTGAGCCACGTTCCACCGGACTCCCGGCACGTTTAGGCTGGGAACCGCCCCCGCCCGCTGACCAGGGCGGGAGGGACGCGCCGAACGGGCTCACCCAGCGTCATCCGTCTATGGGCGGGCCGCGTCGGCACCATGAACGACGAGGAGGCCATTGCCGTGCAGGACACCGTACCGGTTCCCGCGGCAGTGGCCTCCTCGCGTGTACGCGCAGGTCGGGGATCCGCACACCCGCGCCTGTGAACCAGTAGGTGTAGAAGGAGAAGTCCATGCAGGAGACGCAGGAGACCGCGCAGGACCCCCAGGCCGGCTCGCCCCGCCGGGTGCTGCTGAAGCTGTCCGGTGAGGCTTTCGCCGGTGGCGGCGGGCTCGGCGTCGACCCGGACGTCGTGCACGCGATCGCCCGTGAGATCGCCACGGTCGTCCGCGCCGGTACCGAGGTCGCGGTGGTCATCGGTGGTGGCAACTTCTTCCGCGGCGCCGAACTCCAGGTGCGCGGCATGGACCGGGCCCGCTCCGACTACATGGGCATGCTCGGCACCGTGATGAACTGCCTGGCGCTGCAGGACTTCCTGGTCAAGGAGGGCATCGAGACCCGGGTCCAGACCGCGATCACCATGGGCCAGGTCGCCGAGCCGTACCTGCCGCTGCGCGCCGTCCGGCACCTGGAGAAGGGCCGTGTGGTGATCTTCGGCGCCGGTATGGGCATGCCCTACTTCTCCACCGACACCACGGCCGTCCAGCGTGCGCTGGAGATCCACGCGGACGTGCTGCTGATGGGCAAGAACGGCGTGGACGGCGTCTACGACTCCGACCCCCGGACCAACCCGGACGCGGTCAAGTTCGACGCGCTGGAGTACTCCGAGGTCATCGCGCGCGACCTCAAGGTCGCCGACCTCACCGCGATCACGCTGTGCAAGGACAACAACCTCCCGATGCTCGTCTTCGAGCTGCTGGCGGAGGGCAATATCGCGCGTGCGGTGAAGAGTGAGAAGATCGGCACACTCATCAGCCAGGATTCTGTCCGGGCCTGAGCAGCAATCAGCCGAACGGGACGGCGTCGCTACGCCGGCACCGCGTTCGGCGGCCGCCACACCGCGACCGGCTTCGACACCGACACCGGTCGGGACAACAGCAGATGAACCGGACAGGGAGTACACAGTGATCGAAGAGACCCTCCTCGAGGCCGAGGAGAAGATGGAGAAGGCCGTCGAGGTCGCCAAGAACGACTTCGCCGCCATCCGGACCGGCCGTGCGCACCCGGCGATGTTCGCCAAGATCGTGGCCGAGTACTACGGCGCCGTGACGCCGATCAACCAGCTGGCCTCGTTCTCCGTGCCGGAGCCGCGGATGGCCATCGTCTCGCCGTTCGACAAGACCGCGCTGAAGGCCATCGAGCAGGCGATCCGCGACTCCGACCTCGGCGTCAACCCGTCCAACGACGGGTCCATCATCCGGGTGGTGCTCCCCGAGCTCACCGAGGAGCGTCGCCGCGACTACATCAAGGTCGCCCGCGGCAAGGGCGAGGACGCGAAGGTCTCGATCCGTTCCGTGCGCCGCAAGGCCAAGGACGGCATCGACAAGCTGGTCAAGGACGGCGAGATCGGCGAGGACGACGGCCGTCGCGCCGAGAAGGAGCTCGACGACACCACGGCCAAGTACGTGGCCGCCGTCGACGAGCTGCTGAAGCACAAGGAAGCCGAGCTGCTCGAAGTCTGATGAACGACGCCCCTGACGCCCCTGGCTACTGGGGCCCATCCGATCAGCAGCACCAGCAGTACCAGCCGCACCCCCCGTACCGGCCGGCGCACGCGCCGCAGCCGGCCGCACCGGGCGCTGCGGGTGACCCCGGCCACCGAACGGGTCACTCGCAGCAGCCTCCGGTGTACTGGGGCGGTGACGCGGAGGAGACTCAGGTCATGCCCCCCGTGCCGGCCGACCCAGGGCCCGACCCCGTCGAGGGGCCGACCCGGGAGGCCGGTCGGCTGAGCGGACCGCTGTTCCGGGACGAGCAGCCCCGGACGGCGGTGCCGGGCGCGGCGGAGACGGTCGTGCTGCGCGCGATCACCGACGAGACCGCCCCGGCTCCCGGCCGCGGCGGCCCGCCGTACCCGGGCGTCCCGGCGTACTCCGCGCCGCCGCAGAGCCACCCGGCGGCCGGGCAGCCCCACCCTGTGCCGTTGTCCCACCCAGGGCAGGAGACACCCGTGGCCCAGCCCGCTCCGCAGCCGCAGCCCCGCAAGCAGCGCGGCGGTCGCAACCTCCAGGCCGCGATAGGCGTGGGCGTCGGCCTCGGCGCGGTGATCATCGCCTCGCTGTTCGTGGTGAAGGCGCTGTTCCTGTTCGTGGTGATGGCGGCCGTGTCGGTCGGGATCTGGGAGCTGACCAGCCGGCTGGCCGAGCGCAAGCAGATCAAGGCGCCACTGGTCCCGCTGGTCGCGGGCGGCATCGCGATGATCGCCAGCGGGTACTGGGCCGGCGTCCAGTGGGCGGCGGCCTCGCTGGCGCTGACCGGCCTGGCGGTGATGGTCTGGCGGATGGCCGAACCGCCGGAGAACTACCTGCGGGACATAACGGCGGGCATCTTCACCGCGTTCTACGTGCCGTTCCTGGCCACCTTCGTGGCGATGATGCTGGCGGCGGACGACGGCCCGCAGCGGATCGTGCTGTTCCTGATCGTCACCGTCTGCAGCGACACCGGCGCCTACGCGGTGGGCTACAAGTTCGGCAAGAACAAGCTCGCCCCGACGATCAGCCCGGGCAAGACCCGTGAGGGCCTGGCCGGCGGCATCGGCCTGTCGATGCTGGCGGGCGCGCTGCTGATGGAGCTGATCATCGACGGCGGCAGCTGGTGGCAGGGCCTGATCCTGGGCGGCTGCGCGGCGGTCGTGGCGACCCTGGGGGACCTGGGCGAGTCGATGATCAAGCGTGACCTCGGCATCAAGGACATGGGCACGCTGCTGCCCGGCCACGGCGGCATCATGGACCGGCTGGACTCGCTCCTGCCGACCGCCCCGGTGGTCTGGCTGCTGCTGGCGGCCTTCGTCGGCAGCTGAGCCGGCCGGGCGGATCCGAACGGTGGGAGCCGTCGAGGGGCTCCGGACGCCTGGCGTCCGGAGCCCCTCGGCCGTCTGGCGAGGTCCGAACGTCTGCGACACTGGATGAACCATGCCTAAGCCCGGAGAACTCACCTTTGTCGCGCCGCGTGGCGCCAAGCCCCCGCGACACCTCGCCGACCTGAGCCCCGTCGAGCGCAAGGAGGCCGTCGCCGAGCTGGGCGAGCAGCCGTTCCGCGCCAAGCAGCTCTCGAACCACTACTTCGGCCGGATGTCGAACGACCCGGCGAGCTGGACGGACATCCCCGCCGCCAGCCGGGAGAAGCTCACCGAGAGCCTGCTGCCCGAGCTGATGTCGGTGGTCCGGCACGTGTCGTGCGACGACGACAACACCCGCAAGACGCTCTGGAAGCTGTTCGACGGCACGCTCGTCGAGTCGGTGCTGATGCGCTACCCGGACCGGGTCACCATGTGCATCAGCTCGCAGGCGGGCTGCGGCATGAACTGCCCGTTCTGCGCGACCGGCCAGGCCGGGCTGACGCGCAACCTCTCCACCGCCGAGATCGTCGAGCAGATCGCGGCCGGGATGCGCGCGCTCAAGGAGGGCGAGATCCCGGGCGGTGAGGCCCGCCTCTCCAACGTGGTCTTCATGGGCATGGGCGAGCCGCTGGCGAACTACAACCGCGTGCTGGCCTCGATCCGCCGGCTCACCGACCCTGCGCCGGACGGCTTCGGCCTCTCCCAGCGCGGCATCACCGTCTCCACCGTGGGCCTGGTGCCGGCGATGAACCGCCTCGCGGACGAGGGCCTCTCCTGCCGCCTCGCGCTGTCGCTGCACGCCCCGGACGACGAACTGCGCGACGAGCTGGTGCCGGTCAACACCCGGTGGAAGGTCGCCGAGGTGCTGGACGCGGCGTGGAACTACGCGGAGAAGTCGGGTCGCCGGATCTCCATCGAGTACGCGCTGATCAAGGACATCAACGACCAGGCGTGGCGGGCGGACCTGCTCGGCCGGCTGATCAAGAACCACCGGGTGCACGTCAACCTGATCCCGCTGAACCCGACGCCGGGTTCCAAGTGGACGGCCTCCCGGCCCGAGGACGAGCGCGAGTTCGTCCGGCGGCTGCAGGCGCACGGCGTGCCCACCACCGTCCGTGACACCCGCGGCCAGGAGATCGACGGCGCCTGCGGCCAGCTCGCCGCGGCGGGCTGAGACACCGGGCCGGCCCCGCCGGGCCCGCCGGCCCGGTGCGCGCGCCGGTTCAGCGCAGACCGGCGGCCGCCAGCGCGGCGGTCAGCCCGCCGGTGACCAGCAGCACGGTGCCGACCGCGAGGGTCCGCAGAGCCACCGCACCGAACAGCAACCGGGGCGGGGTGCCGATTCGCAGCAAGGCGTCGGCGACGTCCCGGCGGGCGGTGCGGAGCTCGGCCAGCCGGGACACCACGGCGGCCACCGCGCAGCCCAGCACCAGACAGGCCTCGACGGCGGGCAGGGTGTCGGCGCTGCCGGGCACCCCGATCCAGTAGCGGATGGTGGTGAGCACCACCGCGACCGCCAGGGTGAGCACGGCCAGCGGCGGGCCGAGCCGGCGGGCCTGCGCGGTCAGCCCCCGTCCGGCGAGCAGCCGCAGCGGGGTCGGCCGGCCGACGGCCAGCAGCGTTCCGGTCCAGGACAGCAGCGGGCCGGTGAGCAGGGCGAGCCCGACGGCGCTCGCCGCCCAGCCGCCCAGCGCGGCGGTGCTGGTGGAGCCGAGCCCGGCCGGCAGGTGGATCGGGCGGCCGTCGGCGGCGGCGCCGGGACGCAGCGCGATGAGTTCCAGGGCGAGGCCGATCACGGCCAGTCCGACCGGCAGGGCGATCCGCAGGGGGCCGAAGCCGGTCGGTACGGGCTGCCGCCTGCCGGGCAGGGTCTCGGCGATCGGCACCGCGGCGGCCGCCGCGATCCCCGCGGTGAGCGGGACCAGGGCGATCAGCGTGACGGGCGCGGCGGCCGGTAGCGGAAGGCCCATGCCGACCTCGGGGGCGAGCGAGGGCCCGGCGATGTCGTTGCGCAGGACCAGGAAGAGCAGCAGGGTCAGCGCGGAGCCGAGGGTGCAGGCGAGCGCGATCTCGCCGGCGATCAGGGTCCGGATCCGGGCGGAGCCGGCGCCTGCCGCGGTGAGGCCGGTGATCCGTTCGGGGCGCCGGGCCGGTACCGCGCGGGCGGCCACGGCGGCGAACCAGGCGACCGCGGCGAGTGGGGGCAGGCACCAGAGCAGCCGGGCGACGGCGTCGGCGCCGCCCGCCGGGTCGCTCATCGCCCGGCCGAGGGCGCGCAGCAGGAACGCGGCGACGACCGCGCCGGCCAGCGCGGTGAGCAGCCAGCGGCCGAGGTCGGGCACCCGGTAGCCCCGGGCCAGACGGAGATAGAACACGTCGACTCTTTCAGCGGCGGGGCGGCGTCATCGGCGCGTGGCCGACACGGTGGACGCTCCGGTGGCTCCCGGCGCGGCGGCGGTTCCGGCGGTTCCGGCGATTCCGGCCGGTCCGGGGGTGCCGCGCGGGACGGGGGCGGCGGGGGCGGCCAGCCGTCCGTCGACGAGTGCGACGGCGCGGTCCGCGTACCGGACGAGCTCGGGGTCGTGGGTGGCCAGGACGAGGGTGAGCTGGTGCGAGCGGGCCGCGCTGGTCAGTATCCGCAGGATCTGGTCGGCGGCCTCGCGGTGCAGCGGCGCGGTCGGGTCGTCGGCGAAGACGACCGGGGGCAGCGGGGCGAGCGCGCGGGCGACGGCGATCCGCTGGCGCTGGCTCTGGATCAGCCGGTCGGGCCGCAGCCGGGCGATGTCGCCGATGTCGAGCCGCTCCAGCCACTCGGTGGCGGCGGTGTACGCGGCCTTGTTGCCGGCGCCGGCCAGCAGCAGGGGCAGGGCGACGTTCTCCCGGGCGGTCAGCTCGGGCACCAGGTGCGGTTCGGAGCCGACGAAGCCGAAGCGGTCGCGGCGCAGCCGTTCGCGGCCGGCCCGGCCGAGGGTGTGGACGGGGGCGCTGTTGAACCAGACCTCCCCCTCGTCGACCGGGATGAGGGCGGAGAGACAGCCGAGCAGGGTGCTCTTGCCGGAGCCGCGCGGGCCGGTGACCGCCAGCACCTCGCCGTCCCGGACGCCGAGCGAGATGCCGCGCAGGGCGGGGGTGCCGTGATGGGACTTGACGATCCCCCGGGCCCACAGCACGTCGTTGTCAGGCGGGGCCGCTGACATGAGGTTCCATCCTGGGTGGCCGCAGGGATATGACAGTCGTCAGATTAGAACGACCGGGGCCCGGCGCGGTGGCGGCGCACTGGCCCATCAGGGGCAAATCACCCGGAAACAGGCGTGTTTGGTCCGAGAGATCGTCCGGGAAACGCCGCAGGGCGGTCCCGCGGGGAGCGGGACCGCCCTGCGGCGGAGGGTGGGGAAGGAAGATCAGGTCGTCAGATCTTGGCCCACGCGTCGGTGAGGCTGGTCCGCAGGATCTGCTCGATCTCGTCGAAGGTCGACTGGTCGGAGATCAGCGGCGGGGCCAGCTGGACGACCGGGTCGCCACGGTCGTCGGCGCGGCAGTACAGGCCGTTGTCGAAGAGCGCCTTCGACAGGAAGCCGTAGAGCACGCGCTCGACCTCGTCGTCGTTGAACGACTCCTTGGTGACCTTGTCCTTCACGAGCTCGATGCCGTAGAAGTACCCGTTGCCGCGGACGTCGCCGACGATCGGCAGGTCGCGCAGCTTGTTCAGGGTGCCGAGGAAGTTCGCCTCGTTGTCCAGCACGTGCTGGTTCAGGCCCTCGCGCTCGAAGATGTCGAGGTTGGCGAGCGCCACCGCGGAGGAGACCGGGTGGCCACCGAAGGTGTAGCCGTGCAGGAAGGTGTTGTCACCCTTGTAGAACGGCTCGGCCAGGCGGTCCGAGATGATCGTGGCGCCGATCGGGGAGTAGCCCGAGGTCATGCCCTTGGCGCAGGTGATCATGTCGGGCTGGTAGCCGAACTTGTCGGCGCCGAACATGGTGCCCAGGCGGCCGAAGGCGCAGATGACCTCGTCCGAGACCAGCAGCACGTCGTGGCGGTCGCAGATCTCGCGCAGGCGCTGGAAGTACCCGGGCGGCGGCGGGAAGCAGCCACCGGCGTTCTGCACCGGCTCGACGAAGACGGCGGCGACGGTCTCGGCGCCCTCGTTGAGGATCGCCACCTCGATCTCGTCGGCGCACCAGCGGCCGTAGGCCTCGGGGTCGACGGTGCCGTCCGGGCCTTCGAGGAAGGCCGGGGCACGGTAGATGTTGGTGTTCGGGGCCTTGTGGGTGCCCGGCACCAGCGGCTCGAACGGGGCCTTCAGGCCCGGCAGGCCGGTGATCGACAGGGCGCCCTGCGGGGTGCCGTGGTAGGCGACCGCACGCGAGATGACCTTGTACTTGGTGGGCTTGCCGGTCAGCTTGAAGTACTGCTTGGCCAGCTTCCACGCGGTCTCGACGGCCTCGCCGCCACCGGTGGAGAAGAACACCTTGTTCAGGTCGCCCGGGGCGTAGTTGGCCAGGCGCTCGGCCAGCTCGACGGCCTTCGGGTGGGCGTAGCTCCACACCGGGAAGAAGGCGAGCTCCTTGGCCTGCTTGGCAGCGGCCTCGGCGAGCTCGACGCGGCCGTGGCCGGCCTGCACCACGAACAGGCCGGAGAGGCCGTCGATGTACTTCCGGCCCTTGTCGTCCCAGATGTAGGTGCCCTCGCCCCTGGCGATCGTCGGCACGGGGGAGTTCTCGTACGACGACATGCGGGTGAAGTGCATCCACAGGTGGTCGTAGGCGGTCTTGGAAAGGTCCTTCTGCGCCGGGTCGGCTGTCATCGGGTGCCCCAGGTGTAGGTCTGTTTCCGGAGCTTCAGGTAAACGAAGCTCTCGGTGCTCCGCACGCCGGGAAGCGCGCGGATGCGCTTGTTGATCATTTCGAGCAGGTGCTCGTCGTCCTCGCAGACCAGCTCGGCCAGGAGATCGAACGAGCCTGCGGTGCAGACGACGTAGTCGACCTCGTCGAGGGCGGCCAACGCGTCGGCGACGGGCTCGATGTCGCCCTCGACCCGGATCCCGACCATCGCCTGGCGGGTGAAGCCGACGGTGAGCGGGTCCGTGACGGCGACGATCTGCATCACGCCTTGGTCGAGCAGCTTCTGGACGCGTTGCCGTACGGCTGCCTCGGATAGGCCGACGGCCTTGCCGATGGCGGCGTACGGGCGGCGCCCGTCCTCCTGGAGCTGCTCGATGATCGCCTTGGAGGCGGCGTCGAGGGGAACGCTGGCGTTCCGGTCGCGGTTGGCCACGCCGCCACTGTGCCTGATCGGCCCTCTGTTCGCAAGCGCGGGATCTGCTGATTTCGTCGTGATCTTGGAAATCATGTACGGATTTCATTGCCGTGTCGAAGTTGTCCTGTCGATACCGGCTGTCGTACGGCTACCCTGGTCCGGTACGCGCGCGGCTTCGCAGCGCAGCGCGCGTTCCCCCGACAGTGGACCGCGCCGCGCCCGGCGCGGCCACTCGGCGCCCTTCGCCCGGCGGATCCGCCGACGTACCATGGCGCCGGAATCTGCAATGCCGCAGGCCCAGACCGAGGAGAGACCCGTGAGCGACCTTCGCACGCTGCGCAACTACATCAACGGTGAGTTCGTCGATGCGGCGGACGGCCGCACGCTCGACATCGTGGACCCCACCACCGGCGAGGTCTACGCGACGTCCCCGCTGTCCGGCGCCGCCGATGTCGACGCCGCGATGGCCTCCGCCGACGCCGCTTTCCCGGTCTGGCGCGACGCCACCCCGAGCACCCGCCAGAAGCTGCTCCTCAAGATCGCCGACGCGGTCGAGTCCCGTGCCGACGAGATCGTGGACGCCGAGGTCCGCAACACCGGCAAGCCCCGCGCGCTGACCCTCTCCGAGGAGATCGGCCCGATGGTGGACCAGATCCGCTTCTTCGCCGGCGCCGCCCGCCTGCTGGAGGGCAAGGCCGCGGGCGAGTACATGGACGGGATGACCTCGATCGTCCGCCGCGAGCCGGTCGGCGTCTGCGCCCAGGTCGCGCCGTGGAACTACCCGATGATGATGGCCGTCTGGAAGTTCGCCCCGGCCATCGCCGCGGGCAACACCGTGGTGCTGAAGCCGTCGGACACCACCCCGGCCTCCACCGTGCTGCTGGCCGAGATCATCGGCGGCATCCTCAAGGACATGGAGCTACCGGCCGGCGTCTTCAATGTGATCTGCGGCGACCGCGAGACCGGCCAGGCCATGGTCGAGCACCCCACCCCGGCGATGGCCTCCATCACCGGCTCGGTGCGCGCCGGCATCTCGGTCGCCGAGTCGGCGGCCAAGGACGTCAAGCGCGTCCACCTGGAGCTGGGCGGCAAGGCCCCGGTCGTGGTCTTCGAGGACGCGGACATCGCCGAGGCCGTCGAGGGCATCTCGGTCGCCGGCTTCTTCAACGCCGGCCAGGACTGTACGGCCGCCACCCGCGTGCTGGTGCACGAGTCGATCCACGACGCCTTCGTCGAGGCGCTGGCCAAGGCCGCGGCCGAGACCAAGACCGGTGGCGTGGACGACGAGGACGTGCTGTACGGCCCGCTGAACAACGCCAACCAGCTGAAGCAGGTCACCGGCTTCATCGACCGCCTGCCGACGCACGCCAAGGTCGAGGCCGGCGGCCACCGGGTCGGCGACAAGGGCTACTTCTACGCCCCGACCGTCGTCTCCGGGCTGAACCAGGACGACGAGATCATCCAGAACGAGGTCTTCGGCCCGGTCATCACCGTGCAGAAGTTCTCCGACGAGGACCAGGCGGTCGGCTACGCCAACGGCGTCGAGTACGCGCTGGCCTCCTCGGTCTGGACCAAGGACCACGCCCGCGCCATGCGGATGTCTCGCCGCCTGGACTTCGGCTGCGTCTGGATCAACACCCACATCCCGCTGGTCGCCGAGATGCCGCACGGCGGCTTCAAGAAGTCGGGCTACGGCAAGGACCTCTCCTCCTACGGGTTCGAGGACTACACCCGGGTGAAGCACGTCATGACTGCGATCTAGCAGGTCGTGACCGTTGGGCGGGGTATGACTGCGATCTAGCAGGTCGTGACCGTCGGGCGGAGTATGACCGCGATCTAGCAGGTCGTGACCGTCGGGCGGGGTGTGACTGCGATCTGGTCGGTTCGCTGCGATCCAGTCGCGGTCACGGGTCTGGCGGAGGGCCCGGGTCGGGAACGACCCGGGCCCTTCGCCTTGCCATCCTGTCGGCCGTTCGGGTGACCGCCTGACAGGATGAACCTGCACTTCGGCACCGCGACTCCCTAGCCTTGCCGCATGAGCATCCCCACCGCTGACTCAGCTGCCGGCCAGGCCGTCAAGGCCGCCGACCGCGCGCACGTCTTCCACTCGTGGTCCGCCCAGGCGCTGATCGACCCCCTCGCGGTGGCCGGCGCCGAGGGCTCGTACTTCTGGGACTACGACGGCAACCGCTACCTCGACTTCTCCTCGCAGCTGGTGAACACCAACATCGGGCACCAGCACCCGAAGGTGGTCGCCGCGATCCAGGAGCAGGCCGCGAAGCTCTGCACCATCGCCCCCGGCTTCGCCGTCGAGTCGCGCAGCGAGGCCGCCCGGCTGATCGCCGAGCGCACCCCCGGGGACCTCGACAAGATCTTCTTCACCAACGGCGGCGCCGAGGCCAACGAGAACGCCATCCGGCTGGCCCGGCTGCACACCGGGCGGCAGAAGGTCATGGCGACCTACCGCTCGTACCACGGCGCCACCGCCAACGCGATCGCCCTCACCGGCGACCCGCGCCGCTGGGCCAACGAGACCGGCGTCTCCGGTGTCGTGCACTTCTGGGGCCCGTACGCCTACCGCTCCAACTTCCACGCCGAGAACGAGGCGCAGGAGTGCGAGCGCGCGCTGGAGCACCTGGAGCAGGTGATCGCGTTCGAGGGCCCGGGCACGGTCGCGGCGATCATCCTGGAGACCGTGGTCGGCACCGCCGGCATCCTGATCCCGCCGCCGGGCTACCTGGCCGGGGTGCGCGAGATCTGCGACCGCTACGGCATCGTCCTCATCCTGGACGAGGTGATGGCCGGCTTCGGCCGCACCGGCGCCTGGTTCGCCGCCGACCACTGGGGCGTCACCCCGGACCTGCTGACCTTCGCCAAGGGCGTCAACTCCGGGTACGTCCCGCTCGGCGGGGTGGCGATCAGCGCGGAGATCGCCGCGACCTTCGCCGAGCGGCCGTTCCCCGGCGGGCTCACCTACTCGGGCCACCCGCTGGCCTGCGCCTCGGCCGTCGCCACCATCAACACGATGGCGGAGGAGGGCATCGTCGAGAACGCCGCACGGATCGGCGAGGACGTGATCGGCCCCGGTCTGCGCGAGCTGGCCGAGCGGCACCCCTCGATCGGCGAGGTCCGCGGCCTCGGCGTGTTCTGGGCGCTGGACCTGGTCAAGGACCGCGCCACCCGCGAGCCGCTGGTGCCGTACAACGCGGCCGGCCCCGCCAACGCGCTGATGGCCGAGCTGGCCGCCGCCTGCAAGAAGCGCGGGCTCTGGCCGTTCGTCAACATGAACCGCTTCCACGTCGTCCCGCCGTGCACCGTCACGGAGGAGGAGGCCAAGGCCGGTCTCGCCGTGCTCGACGAGGTGTTGTCGCTGACCGACGAGCACACCGTCTGACCGGCGGACCGTCCGACCAGTAGGCAGTCCGACCAGCACACAGTCCGGCGTGCACGTGGCCCGACGACGTATCAGACCCGACAGGACGGCCCCGGGTGCCCGCGTGCGCCCGGGGCCGTCCCACGCCCCGGAGGCCCACCTTGTCCCGCACCACCCTCACCCGCCGCGGCGTGCTCGGCACCGCCGGGCTGATCGGCGCCGGCGCCCTGACCGGCTGCGGCATCCCGTCCGCCTACGTGGCCGAGGACCACCGCTCCGCGCCCGACCGTTCGGGGAGCGAGAAGCGGCTGGCGTTCTCCAACTGGACGCAGTACATCGACGTCGACGACGACGGCAACCGGCCGACCCTGGACGCCTTCACCGAGCGGACCGGGATCAAGGTCACCTACACCGAGGACATCAACGACAACGACGAGTTCTTCGGGAAGATCGGCCCGGTCCTCACCCAGGGCAGCGACCCCGGCCGGGATCTCATGGTGGTCAGCGACTGGATGGCCGGGCGGTACGTCTCGCTCGGCTGGGTACAGGCGATGGACCGCGCCAACCTGCCCAACGTCACCGCCCAGCTCGATCCGCAGCTGGCGAACCCGGCCTTCGACCCCGGGCGCCGGCGCAGCGTGCCGTGGCAGTCCGGGATCACCGGCATCGCCTACAACCGCAAGGAGCTGGGCCGCGAAATCAGGTCGACCGCCGACCTCTGGGCCCCCGACCTCAAGGGCCGGGTCACCCTGTTCGCCGGGCTGGACGAGGCGCTCGGCCTGCTGATGCTCGGGTACGGCGCCGACATCGGGGCCTTCACCGAGGACGACGCGCACCGGGCGATGGACCTGGTCCAGAAGATGGTCGACGGCCGGCACATCCGCCGCTTCACCGGCAACGACTACACCAGCGACCTGGCCTCGGGGGCGGCGCTGGCCTGCCAGGCCTACTCCGGTGACGCCGTCCAGCTCACCGCCGAGAACCCGGACATCGCCTTCGTGGTGCCCGAGGAGGGCGGCGAGCTCTGGGCGGAGAGCCTGCTGATACCCAACCGGGCCGACCACAAGACCAACGCCGAGCTGCTCATCGACCACTACTACCGACCCGAGGTGGCCGCCGAGCTGGCCGCCGCCGTGCAGTACATCTGCCCGGTGCCGGCCGCCCGCGAGGTGCTGGCGGACAGCGGGGACAAGGAGAAGGCCGAGCTGGCGGAGCACCCGCTGCTGTTCCCGACCGACGAGATGCGGGCACGGCTGCACACCATGCGCGACGTCACCTCGGCCGAGCGTCCAGGCCTGCACAAGGTCTGGGGCCGCATCACCGGGGTCTAGCCGCAGGGGGCCGGCCGAGGGGGCCGCGGCTCAGCGGCGCACCGCGTCCAGCCCGAGCAGCGCGACGTGCAGCGAGAGGCAGGACTCCACCTGGTCGAGGTCGACGCCGAGGATCCGTTCGACCTTGTGCAGCCGGTCGTAGAAGGACGGCCGGGACAGGTGCGCGGCGTCGGCCGCCGCCGACTTGTTCCGGCCCTGCTCCAGGTAGATCCGCAGCATCTGCACCAACTGGGCGTTGTGCTCGGCGTCGTAGGCGAGCAGCGGGCCCAGCTCGCGCTCGACGTAGGTCTGCAGCCGGGCGTCGTCGCGCAGCAGGTGCAGCAGGCCGCGGAGCCGGACGTCGGGCAGCCGGTAGTACGCGGCCGCCCGGCCGCCGGGGGCGTCGTGCAGTGCGGCGTCGGCGACCTGGGTGGCCTCCAGCAGGGTGCGCCGGGCGTCGCGCACCGAGCCGACCGAGGAGCCGGCGGCGACCACCGGCGCCGGCGCGGGGGCGGCCTCCCGGTCGGCCTCCGCCGTCAGCCGGCGCAGCGCCGCGGCGAAGGCGTCCAGCGCGGCGTGCTCGTCCTGCTGGGCGGCGAGGGCGATCAGCACGCCGACGCCCTCGTCGTCCAGCGCGCCGACGAGCGCGGAGAGCCGGCAGCTCCGGATCGCGGTGGCCGCCAGCTCGGTGAAGTCCCGCAGCCTGGCCTGGGCCTCCAGGGCGGCCGGGATCGGTCCGCGCCGCTGCCGCAGGACCACCCCGACCAGCCGGCGGCCCTCCAGCGGCACGCCGAGGGCCTGGGCGCGCAGCGCCACCTCGGAGACGGTCAGGGCATGGGTGAGGATGCCGGAGAGCAGCGTGCGGTGGGTCTGCCGCTCCAGGCTCTCGCGGTCGCGCACCACCAACCGGTTGAGGGCGAGCGCGGAGGCGCCGCGCTCCAGCAGCATGGTGTGCGGGTGCGCGGTGCCCTCGGGCAGCGGCCCCGGGTCGGCGACCAGGACGAGCCGGCCCCAGTCCTGGCCGCGGGCGCCGACCGTGGTGACCAGCCAGCCGCTGCGCGGGTCGTGACCGGTACGGCCGGGCGGGCGGACCCCGCGCGAGCGGCGTTCCCAGTCCTCCAGCAGCTCGGTCTCGGGCCGGCCGGCGGTGTCGTGCGCCAGCACCTGGTGGGCGAGGTTCTCCAGCACCACCGGCCCGCCCGCCATCCGGGCCACCTGACGGACCACCTCGGCCGGCTCGGCGCCCTCCACCACCAGCTCGTTGAAGACCTGGTGGACCGCCTCCGAGGTGCGCAGCTGCTCCAGCTGGGCGTTCACCACCAGGGCGTGCACGGCCTCGGTGACGGCGACGAAGCGCAGCTCGCGGCGGAGCGCGATCAGCGGGAGACCGCGCTGCTCGGCGGCGTGCACCAGGGCGCGGGGCAGCGAGTCGAAGTAGCGCCGGCCGAACTCGATGACCAGGCCGGCCACGCCGACCTCGTCCAGCTCGCGCACGTACCGGGCCAGTCCCTCGCGGTCCTCGGGCAGCGCGATGCCGGTGGTCAGCACCAGCTCGCCGCCCTGGAGCACCCCGGCGACGTCGGGCAGTTCGCTGACGTGGACCCAGCGGACCGGGCGCTCCAGGTGGTCGGTGCCGGCGACGACCTGGGGGAGGCCGCGCCGCATCACCTCCAGGTCGAGCACACGGGCGACGGTGGGGAGCATCGCGGGCCTCCAGGGTTCAGAGTGTCAGGTAAATCATCGCGCGCGGCGACGAACTGTCGCCCTGACGGAACCCTTGCACCCTGTAAGGCCCTGCGCGGCTAGCTTTCCGGGGTGACCCTTGTCACGCCCCTGCGGCACCGGGCATGGTCAGCGGGTCGGCTGTGGCGAAAGACGACACAACCGCGGGAATCCGTCGCGTGACCGGAAAGCAACACCGGAATCCCTTGCCGGGGTCACGCCCGGCTGTCAGGATCGCGCATCCCGGTGACCGACCGGACCGGTTTCCCCCGCACCGAGGACGCGGCGACTCGACCAGTCGTACGACGCCGGTGCGGTCCCCCGCCCGCCGGCACCTGCACCATGGCGGATCAGGCGGTCTTTCGCCTTGCGGGCAGTCGAACCACCGGCACTTGGAGGAACAGATGGACCTGACCGACTTCGGCGCGGGCGCGCAGTACATCGCCGGCCGGCAGAGCCGGGGGAGCGGCGAGCCCTTCCAGGTCGTCAACCCGGCGGACGGCAGCGTGGTCGAGCAGATCTCCCTCGCCTCCGCCGAGCAGGTCGACGCCGCCGTGGCCGCCGCCCGCGCCGCGCTGCCCGAGTGGGCCGGCGCCACCCCGGGCGCCCGCTCGGAGGCGCTGACCAGGCTCGCCGCCGTGCTCACCGAGGCCGGCGCCGACCTCGCCCGGGTGGAGTCCGCGCAGACCGGCAAGCCGGTCAAGCTCTCCACCGAGTTCGACGTCCCCGGCACGATCGACAACGCCGCCTTCTTCGCGGGCGCCGCCCGCAACCTGGAGGGCAAGGCGGCCGGCGAGTACTCGGGGGACCACACCTCGTACGTGCGGCGCGAGCCGATCGGCGTGGTCGGCTCGATCTCGCCGTGGAACTACCCGCTCCAGATGGCCGCCTGGAAGATCCTCCCGGCGATCGCGGCGGGCAACACCATCGTCCTCAAGCCGGCCGAGCTGACCCCGCTGACCTCGGTGATGTTCGCCCGGGCCTGCACCGCGGCCGGCATCCCGGACGGCGTGGTCAACGTGGTCACCGGCGCCGGGCGCACCGCCGGCGAGCGCCTGGTCGCGCACCCGGACGTCGCGATGGTCTCCTTCACCGGCTCCACCCCGGTCGGCCGACGGGTCGCCGAACTCGCCACCGCGACCGTCAAGCGCACCCACCTGGAGCTGGGCGGCAAGGCCCCGTTCGTGGTCTTCGACGACGCCGACCTGGACGCCGCCGTGCACGGAGCGGTCGCCGCCTCGCTGATCAACAGCGGCCAGGACTGCACCGCCGCCACCCGCGCGTACGTGCAGCGGCCGCTCTACGACGCCTTCGTGGCGGGCGTCGCCGACCTCTACCGCACGATCCGGCTCGGCGACCCGCTGGACCAGCGGACCGACCTCGGCCCGCTGGTCTCCCACACCCACCGCGACCGGGTGGCCGGCTTCGTCGAGCGGGCCCGCGGCTACGGCGCCACCGTCGTCACCGGCGGACACGCCCCCGAGAAGGGCCACGACGGCACCGACCTCACCCGCGGCGCCTACTACCTGCCGACCCTCGTCACCGACGCGGCGCAGGACAGCGAGATCGTCCAGGGCGAGATCTTCGGCCCGGTCCTGGTCGTGCTGCCCTTCGACGGCGACGACGAGGGGCTGCGGCTGGCCAACGACACCCCGTACGGCCTGGCCGCCTCGGCGTGGACGAGCAACGTGCACCGTTCGCTGCGCGCCACCCGGGAGATCGCGGCGGGCTGCGTCTGGGTCAACGACCACATCCCGATCATCAGCGAGATGCCGCACGGCGGCTACAAGTCCTCCGGTTACGGCAAGGACATGTCGCAGTACTCGCTGGACGAGTACACGCAGGTCAAGCACGTCATGTTCGACACCACGGCGGTGGCCCGCAAGGACTGGCACCGCACCGTCTTCGGAGACAGATAACCCCTCCCAGGGGCGTTCCCCCACCGCCCCGACCCGACCTCTCCCCCCAGGAGGCCCGTTCCATGGTGTTCAACGAGCTCACCGACGGTCTGCCCGAACCGGTCCGCAGGGCCTGGGAACGCAGTCTGACCAGTGGCCGGGCCGCCGTCGGCAGGCGGACCCTGCTGCGCGCCGCCGCCCTCACCGCCGGTGCGGGCACGCTGGCCGCCTGCGGCATCCCGGCGGCGGGCACCGCCGGCACCGGGGACTCCACCGCGAACGCCGCCCCCGACCTGTCGGAGGGCGAGCGGGAGGTGAGCTTCTCCAACTGGCCGCTCTACATCGACACCGACGAGAACGACCAGGAGAAGCACGGCTCGCTGGAGGCCTTCACCGCGGCCACCGGGATCAGGGTCAAGTACGCCGAGGACATCAACGACAACGTCGAGTTCTTCGGCAAGGTCAAGCCACAGCTCGCGGCCGGCCAGGACACCGGCCGCGACCTGATGGTGCTCACCGACTGGATGGCCGCCCGGCTGATCCGGCTCGGCTGGGCGCAGAAGCTCACCCCGGCCAACGTCACCACCGCGATCACCAACGTGGACTCCCGCTTCCGCGCCCCCGACTGGGACCCGGGCCGGCTCTACTCCTACCCGTGGGCCGGCATCCAGGTCGTGATCGCGTACAACCGGAAGGCGACCAGGGGCAAGGAGGTCACCAGCGTCGCCCAGCTGCTGGAGGACCAGGACCTCAAGGGCCGGGTCACCTTCCTCTCCGAGATGCGCGACAGCGTCGGGATGACCCTGCTGGACATGGGCAAGGACCCGGCGAAGTTCACCGCCGACGACTACGACGCGGCGATCGCCCGGCTGCAGAAGGCGGTGGACGGCAAGCAGATCCGCCGCTTCACCGGCAACGACTACGGCCAGGAGCTCTCCTCCGGGGACATCGCGGCCTGCGTCGCCTGGGGCGGTGACCTGATCCAACTCCGCGCCGACAACCCGGACATCGAGTTCGTCGTCCCGGAGCAGGGCTTCGTCTACGGGACCGACAACATGCTCGTCCCGGCCAAGGCCCGGCACAAGGCCAACGCCGAGAAGTTGATCGACTTCTACTATCAGCCCAAGATCGCGGCGCAGCTGGCCGCGGGCATCGGCTACGTCTCCGCCGTCACCGGGATGGAGAAGGAGCTCGCGGCCATCGCCCCGGACACCGCGGCCAACCCGCTGGTCGTCCCCACCCCCGAGATGGCGGCGAAGGCGCACGTGTTCCGCAGCCTGACCGAGGCCGAGGAGAGCTCCTTCGAGGAGAAGTTCTCCAAGCTCATCGGCGCCTGACCCCCTGACGGCAGAGAACCAGAGAGACACCACCCATGACAGAGCAGCTGCGCTCCGCGGCCACCGGTGGCGACGTCCGCCTCACCGGCATCGGCAAGACCTACGGCGCCTTCACCGCCGTCCACCCGCTCGACCTGACCGTCCCGCAGGGCTCCTTCTTCGCCCTGCTCGGCGCCTCCGGCTGCGGCAAGACCACCACCCTGCGCATGATCGCCGGGCTGGAGGAGCCCACCAGCGGCACCGTCCTGATCGGCGGCCAGGACGTCACCGCCCTGCCCCCGTACAAGCGCCCGGTGAACACCGTCTTCCAGAGCTACGCTCTCTTCCCGCACCTCGACATCTTCGAGAACGTCGCCTTCGGCCTGCGCCGGCGCGGCAAGAAGGACGTCAAGAAGCAGGTCGACGACATGCTGGAGCTGGTGGAGCTCGGCCAGTACGCCCGCCGCAAGCCGCACCAGCTCTCCGGCGGCCAGCAGCAGCGCGTCGCCGTCGCCCGCGCCCTGATCAACCACCCCCAGGTGCTCCTCCTCGACGAACCGCTCGGCGCCCTCGACCTCAAGCTCCGCCGCCAGATGCAGCTGGAGCTCAAGCGGATCCAGACCGAGGTCGGCATCACCTTCGTCCACGTCACCCACGACCAGGAGGAGGCCATGACGATGGCCGACACCATCGCGGTGATGAACGGCGGCCGGGTCGAGCAGCTCGGCGCCCCCGCCGAGCTCTACGAGAACCCCGCCACCACCTTCGTGGCCAACTTCCTCGGCCAGTCCAACCTGCTGCCCGCCGACGTGACCGGGCAGCAGGGCGGCGACCTCCTGCTCAGCGCCGCCGGCGCCCGGCTCTCCGTGCCGAAGGCCCGGTGCGCCGCCGACGCGAGGAAGGTCCACCTCGGCGTCCGGCCGGAGAAGATCACCATCGAGCACTCCTCCGCCGAGGTCGCCGCCGGCCGCAACCGGCTGGGCGGCACCGTGGTCGACTCCAGTTTCATCGGCGTCTCCACCCAGTACCTGGTGCGCACCGACGGCGGCCAGGAGGTGACCGTCTTCGAGCAGAACATGGAGCGCGACACCCGGATCGTCCCCGGTGCTCCGGTCGTCCTGCACTGGAACCCGGCGCACTCCTTCGCCCTGGACGCCGCCCAGGCGATCGACGCGGGCACCGGGGAGGAGGCGGCATGACCACCACCACCGCCGTGGCGCCGCCGCAGGCCGTACCCCCCGACGGCGGCCCGCTGCCCGGACCGGCCGCGCGGCCCAGGCGAAAGCTCACCCCGTACTGGCTGCTGCTGCCGGGCATAGCCTGGCTGGTCGTCTTCTTCGCGGTGCCGATGGTCTACCAGGCCTCCACCTCGCTGCAGACCGGCTCGCTGGAGAGCGGCTTCAAGGTCACCTGGCACGTCGCCACCTACTGGGACGCCCTGGTCGAGTACCGCTGGCACTTCGTCCGCTCGTTCGGCTACGCGGCCACCGCCACGCTGTTCTGCCTGGCCATCGGCTACCCGCTCGCCTACACGATCGCCTTCAAGGCGAGCAAGCGCTGGCGCAACGTCATCCTGATCCTGGTGATCGCGCCGTTCTTCACCAGCTTCCTGATCCGCACGCTGGCCTGGAAGACGATCCTCTCGGACGGCGGCCCGGTGGTCGGCGCGCTCAACGCGCTGCACGTCCTGGACCTGACCAGCGCCGTCGGCCTCACCTCCGGTGACCGGGTGCTGGCCACGCCGCTCGCGGTGGTGTGCGGCCTGACCTACAACTTCCTCCCGTTCATGATCCTGCCGCTCTACACCTCGCTGGAGCGGATCGACCCGCGCCTGCACGAGGCGGCCGGAGACCTGTACGCCCGCCCGTTCACGACCTTCCGCAAGGTGACCTTCCCGATCTCGCTGCCCGGCGTGGTCGCGGGCACGCTGCTCACCTTCATCCCGGCCTCCGGCGACTACATCAACGCCCAGCTGCTGGGCTCGCCGAGCGAGCAGATGGTCGGCAACGGCATCCAGAAGCAGTTCCTCAACGTGCTCGACTACCCCACCGCGGCAGCGCTGAGCTTCATCCTGATGGCCCTGATCCTGGGGATGGTGACGGTCTACATGCGCAAGGCCGGGACGGAGGAACTGGTCTGATGTCCCGAGTGATCAAGTGGATCCGGGCCCACCTGGTGGTACTGGCCGGCCTGCTGGCCCTGGCCTACCTGGTGCTGCCCAACCTGGTGGTCCTGGCCTTCTCGTTCAACAAGCCGGTCGGCAAGTTCAACTACGAGTGGTCCGAGTTCTCCACCGACGCCTGGACCGATCCCTGCGGTGTGGCCGACATGTGCCAGTCGCTGTCGCTGAGCCTGGAGGTCGCGGTGCTCGCGACCGTCGGCGCCACCGTGCTCGGCACCATGGTCGCCTTCGCGCTGGCCCGCTACCGCTTCCGCGGCCGCTCCGCCACCACCGCGATGATCTTCCTGCCGATGGCCATGCCGGAGGTGGTGATGGCCGCCTCGCTCGGCACGCTCTTCCTCAACATGCGGATCCCGTTCGGCTTCACCACGATCCTGATCGCGCACATCATGTTCTGCCTGAGCTTCGTGGTGACGGCGGTCAAGGCGCGGGTGATGAGCATGGACCCGAGGCTCGAACAGGCCGCCCAGGACCTCTACGCGACCCCGACCCAGACCTTCCTGCGGGTCACCCTGCCGCTGGTCGCCCCCGGCATCGCCGCCGGCGCGCTGCTCAGCTTCGCGCTCTCCTTCGACGACTTCATCATCACCCAGTTCAACTCGGGCCCGACCACGGTCACCTTCCCGATGTTCGTCTGGGGCGCCTCGCAGCGCGGCATCCCGGTGCAGGTGAACGTCATCGGCACCGCGATGTTCATCGCCGCGGTGGTGCTGACCGTCGCCGGTCAGTGGCTCGGGAACCGCCGGAAGGCCACCGCCTGACCGGCACCGCCGGCGCCCCCGACGTAGCGTCGGGAGCGGCCGACAACCATCATCGATGTGCAGAAAGTGGCTGATAATGCATGGACTCCGCCCGCGCGCTCAGTGACGCCAGGCCCACCCCCTTCTGGCTGGAGGACCCGGGCCGGCCGGCGGCGCTGCCCGCCCTCGTCGGCGACACCACCTGCGACCTGCTGGTCGTCGGCGGCGGATACTCCGGCCTCTGGACCGCCCTCGTCGCCAAGGAGCGCGACCCCTCCCTGGACGTCGTCCTGGTCGAGGGCAACGAGGTGGGGTGGGCCGCGTCCGGGCGCAACGGCGGATTCTGCGCGGCCAGCCTGACCCACGGTTTCGGCAACGGGCTGCAGCGCTGGCCCGCCGAACTCGCCCAGCTCGAACGCCTCGGCGCGGCCAACCTGGACGGCATCGAGGCGACCATCGCGCGCTACGGGATCGACGCCGAGTGGGAGCGCACCGGCGAGATCGACGTCGCCACCCAGCCCCACCAGCTCGCCGAGCTGCAGGAGGTCGCCGAGGCGGTCGCCGAGTACGGACTCGACATCACCGTGCTCGACCGCGACGAGCTGCGGGCCGAGGTCGACTCGCCGACCTTCCTCGGCGGGCTCTGGGACAAGGAGGGCGTGGCGATGGTCCACCCCGCCAAACTCGCCTGGGGCCTCAAGGACGCCTGCCTCTCCCAGGGCGTGCGGATCTTCGAGCACACCCGGGCGACGGACCTCAGGGAGCACGGCGGCGGCATGGCCGTCCGCACCCCGTACGGACGGGTCTTCGCCCGCCGGGTCGCGCTCGGCACCAACGTCTTCCCGTCGCTGGTCAAGCGGGTCCGCCCGTTCGTCGTCCCGGTGTACGACTACGCGCTGATGACCGAGCCGCTCAGCGCCGAGCAGCTCGCCGCGATCGGCTGGAAGGCGCGACAGGGGCTCGGCGACAGCGCCAACAAGTTCCACTACTTCCGGCTCTCCGCCGACAACCGCATCCTCTGGGGCGGCTACGACGCCGTCTACCACTACGGCGGACACGTCCGGCACGAGTACGACCAGCGGCCGGAGACCTTCCGAACCCTGGCGCACAACTTCTTCCGCTGCTTCCCGCAGCTGGAGGGGCTGCGCTTCACCCACGCCTGGGGCGGCGCGATCGACACCTGCAGCCGGTTCTCGGCGTTCTTCGACACCGCCCACCGCGGCCGGGTCGCCTACGCCGCCGGGTACACCGGCCTGGGGGTGGGCGCCACCCGGTTCGGCGCCGAGGTGATGCTCGACCTGCTGGCCGGGGAGCGCACCGAGCGCACCTCGCTGGAGATGGTCCGCTCCAAGCCGCTGCCGTTCCCGCCCGAGCCGGTGCGCTGGGCCGGCATCGAGCTCACCACCCGCTCGCTGGAGCGCGCCGACCGGACCGGTGGGCACCGCAACCTCTGGCTGCGCACCCTCGACCGGATGGGGCTGGGCTTCGACAGCTGAGCGGCCGCCCCGACGGCCTTTCGCGCCGATCACCGGCTGATCCGGTGATCGGCGCGGAGGATCCGGCGAGCCGAGCCGAGCCGAGCTGATCCGAGCCGAGCTGATCCGAGCCGATCCATCCGTTCGGCGAGGTGATCGCGCTATCCGTGTAAGAGAGACCCGCCGTCCGCCTCTCGTTGGTGACGGCGGGTCTCGGTTTCCCGCCGCGCCACGATCAGCAGCGCGCTGAGAAACGGGGACAGGACATGGAGAGCACCGGACTGCACTGGCTCGCCCAGGCGGCGCCGGACCCGGACGCCTTCCGGGAACAGTGGGAACGCAGCGGCCTGGGCCTGATGCTGCTGCCGGCCGGCCGGCGCTGGGACGTCCTCTCGGTACCCGGCCGGCTCGGCCGTCCCGTCATCGACATCCTCGACTCCCGATCCTGCGGGCCGGTCCTCGGCGACTCCGCCGGCGAGAGCGTCGGCTTCCTCGTCCCCGTCGGCACGGCCGCGCGCTGGGTCGGGACGGGCGTCCGGTGCGCCGGCGAAGGCACCTGGATCGTCGTACCGCACCCCGAACGGCGCAACCGCGGCGTGCGCTGGCTCGTCCCGCCGGACGGCTCCGGGCGGCTCAACGACCCGGTCGTGCTGGAACTCGCCCTGCACGAGGCCGCCGCCCGGCTCAGCGACTGGTGACGCCGCCGCGGCGCCGGAGCCGGGGCGGCCGACCGGACGCGGCCCGGCGCACGGCCCGGGCGGCCGCGCCAGACTGGGAGGATGACCACCGCCCCGGACGCCGTCGACCCCTTCCTCCGCCCCGGCCGGTCGCAGTTGCGGCTCGCCGAGCCGGCCCGGCCCGTCTGCGACCGGCTCGGGCTCGCGCTCGCCGGTGGGCACGCGCTGCGCGCCCACGGGGTGCCGGCCTGCGCCCAGGACGGGCTGACCCTGGTGGCCGACGGCGGCACCGATCTGCCGCAGGCCGCCGCCGAGCTGGCCGCCGCCTACCGGGCGGCGGGCGGCGGGGTGGCCGAGCGCCCGGGCACCCCACGCCTGGAACAGCTGTCCGTCCGGCTGACGCTCGGCGGGCGGTCGCACACGGTGGAGCTGCGCAAGGAGCCACTGGGCCACCGCCCGGTCCGCCTCGACCTCGGCGCGCCGGCGGCCGGCGAGCCCCCGCTGACGATGACCGTCGTCGCCCTGGAGGACGCGGCCGGACTCGCCACCGCGCTGCTCGCCGACCGGGGCCTGCCCCGGGACCTGCTCGACGTGCACGCCCTGACCGCCTGGTACCGGGAGGGGGAGCTGCTCGCGCTGGCCACCGCGCTGGACGCGGACTTCCAGCCCGCCGTCCTCGCCGACCGGCTGGAGACGCTGGCCGACGCCGCCGACGGACGGTTCCGGGCCCGGGGAGCGGCGGGCGGTGCGGTGGCCGGGCTGAAGCGGTGGGCGCTGGCGTGGTCGCAGGACCTCCGCCTCGACCTGCTGGAGACCCAGGAGGCCGCGGACGGATTGCACGATCCGTACCTGGAGGCCGTCGAGGCCCAGGAGGACCCGGAGGTCGAGTAGGACGTCGAGGCCCTGGGGGACCGGGGAAACCGGGAGGACCGGGGGCTCAGGAAGGACACCGGCGAGGCGGCACCGGTCGAGGACGCGGCGGGAGCGCGGTCGGCCGGTGCCCGGGAGGAGGCGGACGGGGCGACGGGGTCCGGTGGGGCCTGAGCTTCGCCCGTCCGGCCGATACGGCCGACGACCTGTAAGGCTGAATCCCGGATCCCCGTCAGCCTGTTCGTTGAGGCGGGCGGTGACGGCCAGCAGACTGGTGATGAGCGCGGTAGCCCCGTGATCCCGTCGCCCGGCCCTCTCGCGGGCGGCGCCACACAAGGGACCGGCGGCAGGACGCCGCCCGGGACTTCGGAGGCAGACGGACCATGAGCAAGCACATCATTCACTGGATCGGTGGCCGGCCGGTCGCCACCGCCGGCGCCGCACCCCGCCGCGGTGACCTCTTCGACCCGGCCACCGGCCAGGTCTCGGGTCACGTCGACTTCGCCGGGATCGACGAGGTCGACCAGGCGGTGGCCGCCGCCGCCTCGGCCTTCGTCGAGTGGCGCAACGCCTCGATCGCCAAGCGCACCACGGTGCTCTTCAACTTCCGCGAGCTGCTCAACGCCCGCCGGGACGAGCTGGCCGCGATCATCGTCGCCGAGCACGGCAAGGTGCACTCCGACGCGCTCGGCGAGATCGCCCGTGGCCTGGAGGTCGTCGAGTACGCCTGCGGCATCCCGCAGCTCGTCAAGGGCGGCTTCACCGAGCAGGCGTCCACCGGCATCGACGTCTACTCGATCCGCCAGCCGCTCGGCCCGGTGGCCGTCATCTCGCCGTTCAACTTCCCGGCGATGGTGCCGATGTGGTTCTTCCCGATCGCGATCGCGGCCGGCAACACCGTCGTCCTGAAGCCGTCCGAGAAGGACCCGTCCGCCGCCAACTTCCTGGCCGAGCTGTGGAAGGAGGCCGGGCTGCCGGACGGCGTGTTCAACGTCGTGCACGGTGACAAGGTCTCCGTCGACCGCCTGCTGGAGCACCCCGACATCAAGTCGGTCAGCTTCGTCGGCTCCACCCCGATCGCCCGCTACGTCTACGAGACCGGCACCCGCTATGGCAAGCGCGTGCAGGCGCTCGGCGGCGCCAAGAACCACATGCTCGTCCTGCCGGACGCCGACCTGGACCTCAGCGCCGACGCGGCCATCAACGCCGGCTTCGGCGCGGCCGGCGAGCGCTGCATGGCCATCTCGGTGCTGGTCGCCGTCGACCCGATCGGCGACGAGCTGGTCGACAAGATCAAGCAGCGGATCGCCAACCTGAAGGTCGGCCCGGGCTGCAACGGCGACTCCGAGATGGGCCCGCTGGTCACCGGCCAGCACCGGGACAAGGTCACCTCCTACGTCGAGTCCGGTGTCGCCGACGGCGCCGAGCTCGCGGTCGACGGCCGCAAGCACCCGATCACCGCCGAGGACCGCAACGGCGCGCCGACCTCGGACGGCTTCTGGCTCGGCCCCACCCTGTTCGACCACGTCAAGCCCGGCATGTCCGTCTACAACGACGAGATCTTCGGCCCGGTGCTGTCGGTCGTGCGGGTCTCCTCCTACGAGGAGGGCGTGGCGCTCATCAACGCCAACCCCTACGGCAACGGCACCGCCATCTTCACCAACGACGGCGGTGCGGCCCGGCGCTTCCAGTACGAGGTGGAGGTCGGCATGGTCGGCATCAACGTGCCGATCCCGGTGCCGGTCGCCTACTACTCCTTCGGCGGCTGGAAGTCCTCGCTCTTCGGCGACGCCCACGCGTACGGTCCGGACGGCGTGCAGTTCTTCACCCGCGGCAAGGCCGTCACCCAGCGCTGGCTGGACCCCTCGCACGGCGGCATCAACCTCGGGTTCCCGACCAACAGCTGAGCCCCCGCCGCACTGCCGCCGCCGGCCGGACCCCTCTCCCCGGGGTCCGGCCGGCGGCTGTTTGCATCGCCCGGCCCGGCGGCGTAGTGTTCTCTAGTCGCTCGGCTGGGAGCACCGGACACGTGTCTACGCGGACGGTCCCGGAGCGGCCAATCCCTTGAAACATCACTTCCCGGTTCGGGCTGGGTTGTGCTTTGTCATTTCGACGGCAGGCACGGCTCATGCCTTATTCGGTGTGCCTGTTTATATGGATTGCGGCCGGATTCGCCTTTCGGGGCGGGGATCGGCTAGAGTTTGAAACGTCGGACAGGGCGTCAAGCCCGAGAAGACGCCAGCGAGTTGGATGAACGAAGCGCCGGAAACGGAGCGGAAAACATCTGGTAAGCTGGAAACACGAAAGAACGAAGCGCCCGGAGGGCCCGCTGGAAGGCGGTCCGAAGGAAGTGTCCGTTCCTTGAGAACTCAACAGCG
>NZ_JBEXYD010000025.1:0-105380 GCF_040630735.1 Kitasatospora sp. NPDC005748 | reverse complement strand
GACCCGCGCGCCGTTCGACCCGCGCGCCGTTCGACCCGCGCGCCGTTCGACCCGCGCGCCGTTCGACCCGCGCGCCGTTCGACCCGCGCCGTACGGGCCCGCGCCGTCCGGGCCCTACGCGGCTCCCCCGCCGGGGTGCGGGGCCCCGCCGAGGACGTGCTCGCGGCCCCAGGCCCCCAGCGGTGCCAGCGCGGCGTTGAGCCGCGCCCCGACCGGCGTCAGCGAGTACTCGACGCGCGGCGGCACCTCGTCGTACGCCTCACGGCGCACGATTCCGTCGGCCTCCAACTCGCGCAGATGGGCGGCGAGCACCTTCTCGGTGATCCCCGGCACCAGGCGGCGCAGCTCGCCGAAGCGGCGGTTCGGCCGCTCGTCCAGCGCCCAGAGGATCAGTACCTTCCACTTGCCGCCGATCACGTCCATCGCCGCGTCGATCCCGCAGACGTACCCGCCCGGCCTCGGCACCGTCGCCATGCCCACCCCTTCCGACCTGCTCGCTCACCCCAGGGTAACCACCCACTTCGAGGTGCGTACTTGTCCGCCGGTGGCCCGGGCGACGAGCCTGATCGGCATGGCAGAGAACAGCGTTGACCCCGTGTCGAAGTCCACCCCCGCTCCCTCCCTCACCCTGCTCGGCCTCGGCGCGATGGGCACCGCGCTGGCCCGGACCTGGCTCGCCGCCGGGCATCCGCTGACCGTCTGGAACCGCACCGCCGCGCGGGCCGAACCGCTCGCCGCCCTGGGCGCCACCGTCGCCGCCACCCCCGCCGAGGCGGTCGCGGCCAACCGCCTGGTGGTCGTCTGCCTGCTCGACGACGCCTCCGTCGAGGCGGCGCTGGACGGCGTCGACCTGGCCGGCCGGGACGTGGTCGACCTCGTCACCGGCACCCCCGGCCTGGCCCGCGCCCGCGCCGCGTGGGTCGAGCAGCGCGGCGGCCGCTACCTGGACGGCGGGATCATGGCCGTCCCGCCGATGATCGGCGTTCCCGAAGCCGGTCCGTACGTCTTCTACAGCGGCTCGCAGGCGCTGTTCGAGGAGCACCGCGACACCCTGTCCGTCCCGGCCGGCACCCGCTTCGTCGGGGCGGACGCCGGGTTCGCCGCCCTGTACGACGTGGCGCTGCTGAGTGCCATGTACGGCATGTTCGCCGGGGTGGCGCACGCCTTCGCGCTGATCGGCGGGGAGGCGGTGGCCCCGAGCGACCTCGCGCCGCTGCTGACCTCCTGGCTCCGGGCGATGGCCGGCTCGGTGGCGCGGACCGCCCTGCAGCTGGAGAGCGGTGACTACACCGTGGGCGTGGTCTCCAACCTCGCGATGCAGGTCGCCGGCACGCCCACCTTCCTGCGCACCGCCGAGGAGCAGGGTGTCAGCGCCGAGCTGCTCGCCCCGTACTTCGCGCTGATGGCCCGCCGGCTCGCGGAGGGCGCCGGGGCGGAGGACCTGACCGGCGTGGTCGACCTGCTGCGCCGGTAGGCGGAGCGGGCGGGCGGGCCGGCGCTCGCCGCCCTCAGCCCGCCGCGCGGTCGGTCGCGGGGCGCCGGCGCAGCGCCGCGTCGGTGAGGGCGGGCGGCTGCCAGACGCCGTCCGGGTGGTAGACGTTCGTGCCGGGCGCCACGATGGCGTCGATCCGGTCGAGGGCGGCGTCGTCCAGGGTGAGGTCGGCGCCCTTGAGGGCCGCCGCCAGCTGCTCCCCGGTGCGCGGGCCGATGATCACCGAGGTGACGGCCGGGTGCGCCAGCGGGAAGGCGAGGGCCAGTTCGGGCAGGGTGCGGCCGAGGTCCTCGGCGAGCGCGGTCAGCTCCTCGACGGCGTCCAGCTTGGCCACGTTGACCGGCAGCGCGGGGTCGAAGCGGCCCGGGTGGAGGGCGGCCCGGCCGGTGCCGAGGTCGATCGGGAGGCCCTTGCGGTAGCGGCCGGTGAGGAAGCCGGAGGCGAGCGGGCTCCAGGTCAGCGCGCCCATGCCGAGCCGCTGGACGGTTGGCAGCACGTCCCGCTCGATGCCCCGGGCGAGCAGCGAGTACGGCGGCTGCTCGGTGCGGAAGCGGGGCAGGCCGCGCCGCTCGGCGACGTGGTACGCCTCGACGATCTCCGCGGCGGGGAAGGTCGAGCAGCCGAAGGCGCGGATCTTGCCGGCCGTGACGAGGTCGCCGAGTGCGGAGAGGGTCTCCTCGATGTCGGTGGTGTGGTCGGGCCGGTGGACCTGGTAGAGGTCGATCCGGTCGGTGCGCAGCCGGCGCAGGCTCTCCTCCACCTCGTGGATGATCCAGCGCCGCGAGTTGCCGCCCCGGTTGCGGCCCTCGCCCATCGGGAAGTGCACCTTGGTGGCGAGGACGACGTCGTCGCGGTTGCCGCGGCTCTGCAACGCCTTGCCGACGATCTCCTCGGACTCGCCCGCCGAGTACATGTCGGCGGTGTCGACGAAGTTGATGCCCTGGTCGAGGGCGGTGTGGATGATGCGGACGCAGTCGTCGTGGTCGGGGTTGCCGACCGCTCCGAACATCATGGTGCCGAGGCAGTAGGCGCTGACCTCGATGCCGGTGCCGCCGAGGATGCGGTAGCGCATGGTGCTGGTCCCCCTGCTGTGGTGGGTGGCCGTCCCCGGCCGGGAGCCGGGTCGCTCGCCCCCGACGGTAGATCTTGGAGTGCACTCCAGGGCAAGGGGCGGCGGCGTCCCGTCGGTGACCGGCTCCGGCGTGACCCCGGTGGTCGCCGCGCGTTCGTCCGGTGTCGCACCGGGGACCGGTCGGGGCACGGTTTGCGGAACCGGCAACAAAGCTTGCCGATGATGCGGGGCTCGTCGCAGGCTGGCGGTGCCGGAGACCGCACCGCCGGGGGCCGCCGCCGGGGCCCGCCACCGGGGCCCGCCACCGGACCCGCTGCCGGGCTCGCCGGACCCGCCGCCGCGCGGTGAAGCCGCCGGTCCGGATGCCGACGCCGAAGCCGCCACCGACCTGAACGGAGCACCCCATGCACCGCCCGCACCACCACGACGCCGCCGCTCCCGCCCCCGCTCCCGAGTCGGCGAACGCCGACGCGCACGGCCATGGCCACAGCCACGATCACGGCCACCACGGCTCCGGGTCCGAGCCGGACTGGGCGGCGCTCGTCACCTACCTGGAGCGCGAGGGCGAGTTGAACACCCCCGCGTTCGTCGGGGCCGCCGGGTGGCTGGGCGAGCTGATGGACGGCATCCCCGTGGGGCGGGTGCTCGACATCGGCAGCGGTCCGGGGGTCGTCGCGACCGTGCTCGCCGATGCCTTCCCGGCCGCCGAGGTGGTCGCCGTCGACCAGTCCGCCGCCCTGCTGGAGCGCGCGGTGGCCCGTTCGTCCGGCCGTGTCACCGCCCGGCAGGCCGAGCTGCCCGCCGAGTTCGGCGGGCTGGGCACGGCCGATCTGATCTGGTCCTCCCAGGCGATCCACCATCTCGGCGACCAGCAGGCGGCGTTGACCGAGCTGGCCGGTTCGCTGCGTCCGGGCGGTCTGCTCGCCGTCGCCGAGCGCGGCCTGCCGCTGCGCTTCCTGCCGCGTGACCTCGGCCTCGGCCGCCCCGGCCTGCAGGCCCGGTTGGACGCGGCCCATGAGGACGTCTTCGCCGCCATGCGCGCCCAACTCCCGGGCTCCGTCGCGGAGGTGGAGGACTGGCCGGGCATGCTGTCCCGCGCGGGCCTCACCCCGGCCGGCTCGCGCACCTTCCTGGTGGAGTGGCCGGCCCCGCTCACCGCCCCGGGGCGCGAGCACCTGTACGCCCATCTGGTGCGCCGCCGCGCCCAGGTGGACGCGGGCCTGGACGCGGAGGACCTGGCCACTCTGGACGCCCTGCTCGACCGCGAGGCGCCGACCGGCATCCTGAACCGCCCCGACGCCTTCTACCTCACCGCCATCACCGTCCACGCCGCCCGGGCGACCGGCACGGCCTGACGGGGACCGCCCGGCGGGCGCGCGGACGGCGCGCCCGCCGCCGGTCAGAGGCCGGAGGCCAGCTTCAGGGTGACGGCGCCGGCGATGATCGCGGCGAAGGAGAGCAGCTTGGGGAGCGTGATCCGCTCCTTGTAGAGCACGGCGCCGAAGACGACCGTGCCGATCGAGCCGAGGCCGGTCCAGATGGTGTAGCCGACGCTGACGTCCAGCGTCCTGAGCGCCAGGCTGAGTGTGAAGATGCCGCCCGCGGCGGCCACCAGGGTGAGGACGGACGGCCAGAGCTTGGTGAAGCCGTGGGTGGCGTTGGTGCCGAGGGCGAAGGCGATCTCGAAGACGACGGCGATCGCGAGGAAGATCCAGGCCATGACGGTGGGCTCCTTGGGTGGTGGGGCGGCGGGGGAGGGCGGGGTCGGTCGGCTGCGCGGGATCAGGCGGTGGCCGGCCGCTCGGCCTTCCCGGTCGGCCGGTCGCTGCCTCCGGTCGGCTGCCCGGCGCTCCCCGCCGGCTGCTCCGCGCCGCCGGGGCGGTCGGAGAGCTTGAGGCCGAGCACCCCGCCGATGATCAGGACGAAGGCCGCCGCCTTCCCGGGGTTCATCGACTCGTGGAAGATCACCGAGCCGAGGACGACGGTGCCGACCGAGCCGATCCCGGTCCACACCGTGTAGCCGACCCCGACGTCCAGGGTCTTCAGGGCGAGGCTGAGGAAGAAGATCCCGCCCGCCGCCGCCCCGGCGGTCAGCAGGGAGGGGCCCAGCACGGTGAAGCCGTGGGTGGCGTTGGTCGCGAGGGCGAAGACGACCTCGAAGAGCGAGGCGATCAGCAGGTAGATCCAGGCCATGGGAGAACCCCCGGGTTCGTCGCGGGTAAGTGATTGCATGTATGTGCAAATTGATGTCGACTGGGCAAGAGCATGCATGTACAAGTAACCTGTGTCAATCCGCCCCGTCTGTGCCAGGAGCAGCCCATGGACCCGGAACCCAGCCCCACCAGCGGCGACCCGGACGCCGGGCCGTCGGATTCCCGGATGTGGAGCCGGCTCACCGCCCTCCACGCCCATGTCGAGGGCCGGCTCGCCACCGCCCTCCAGCGCCGGCACGGGCTCGGCCTGTCCGAGTACCGCGCCCTCGGCTTCCTCTCCGAGGCCCCCAAGGGCGAGCTGCGCATGCAGGACCTCGCCGCCGTCCTCGGCCTCAACCAGAGTTCGGTCACCCGACTGGTCGCCCGCCTCCACACCGCGGACTTCACCTACCGGGACCTCTGTCCGGACGACAAGCGCGGCGTCTACACGGTGATCACCGCCGCCGGCCGCGCCCGTCATCAGGAGGCCCGCGCCACCTACGAGGAGACCCTCGGCGCCGCCCTGGACGAGGAGGCCGCCGCCGCCCCCGACCTCGCCCCGCTCCTCGGTACGGCCCGCCGCTCCCTCGGCTGAGCGCACCACCCGGCCGCTCCCGCACCTTCACCCCGCTCGCCCCCGCGCACAGGAAGTCGACCCGGCCGACTTCCTGCGCGGCCCGGTGCCGAATGCCGGGTACGACGGTGCCGAACGCCGGGCGGCCCGGTGCCGAATGCCGGGTACGACGGTGCCGAACGCCGGGTACGACGGTGCCGAACGCCGGGCGCGACGGTGCCGCACGCCGCGCGGCCCGGTGCCGAACGCCGGGCGGTACGGTCGCCGCATGGCAGCTTCGAACCCCGATGTCGTCGTGGTCACCACCACCCACGACGACGAGTCCAAGGCCCGCGCCCTGGCCGCCGCCGCGGTGCGCGAGCGGCTGGCCGCGTGCGCGCAGCTCTACCCGGTCCGGTCGGTCTACCGCTGGGACGGCGAGGTGCGGGAGAGCGCCGAGTGGTGCGTCGACCTCAAGACCCGCGCCGGGCTCACCGCCCGGCTCACCGCGTTCATCACCGAGCACCACGACTACGACACCCCCGAGGTCGTCGCCGTCCCGGTGGTCTCCGGCAGCGGCGACTACCTCGCCTGGGTGGCCGCCGAAACGGGCCCCTGACCGGCCGTCCTCGCAGGAGCGGCCCCCGTCGCCGACCGGGTGACGGGGGCCACCGCGCCTACGGTGTGCCGCTACTCACCGCCGCCGAAGCGGGCGGTCCAGGCGGCCAGGTCCTCTTCGGTGATCTTGGCGAACAGCACCGGCGGCACGGTGAACGCGGTGCCCGCCGGCACGAAGTCCAGCGCGCGCGCCTCCTCGGCGCTCACCCACGCCCGGGTGCGGGTCGGGGCGTCGTCCGCGAGCGCGAACGCCTCGCGCATGGCCTGCGCCGCCGCCGGGATGAACGGCTCGGAGACGACGGCGTAGAGGTGGATCAGGTTCATCGCCGTCCGCAGGGTCAGCGCGGCGGCCTCGGGGTCGGTCTTCACCTGGAGCCAGGGCGCCTTCTCGTCCAGGTAGGCGTTGCCGGCGCTCCACAGCGTGCGCAGGCTCTGCGCGGCCTTGCGGAAGTTCAGCGCCTCCAGCTGGGTCTCGTACTCGGCCAGCAGGTCGGCGATCTGCGCGCCCAGCCGCTGCTCCGCCTCGCCCGCCGCGTGCCCGGCCGGGACGTCGTCGCCGAACCGCTTGCGGCTGAAGGAGAGCACGCGGTTCACGAAGTTGCCGAGGGTGTCGGCGAGGTCCTTGTTGACGACCGAGGAGAAGAGGTCCCAGGTGAAGCTGGAGTCGTCCGACTCGGGGGCGTGCGCCATCAGGAAGTAGCGCCAGTAGTCGGCCGGCAGCAGCTCCAGCGCGACATCGGTGAAGATGCCCCGCTTCTGGCTGGTCGAGAACTTGCCGCCGTAGTACGTCAGCCAGTTGAAGGCCTTGACGTAGTCGACCTTCTTCCACGGCTTGCGCGAGCCGAGCAGGGTGGCCGGGAACATCACCGTGTGGAACGGGACGTTGTCCTTGGCCATGAACTCCGTGTACCGGACGGTGTCGTCGGCCTCGTACCACCAGGACTTCCAGTCCCGGGTCTCGCCGCCGGCCGCCGAGTCCGCCCACTCCTTGGTCGCGCCGATGTACTCGATCGGGGCGTCGAACCAGACGTAGAAGACCTTGCCCGCGGCCGCCAGCTCCGGCCACACGTCGGCCGGCACCGGAACGCCCCACTCCAGGTCACGGGTGATGGCGCGGTCCTGCAGCCCCTCGGTCAGCCACTTGCGGGCGATCGAGGACGCCAGGACGGGCCACTGGTCGCCGTGCGCGTCGACCCACTCCTCGACCTGGTCGGTCAGCTTCGACTGGAGCAGGAAGAGGTGCTTCGTCTCGCGCACCTCCAGGTCCGAGCTGCCGCTGATCGCCGAGCGCGGCTCCAGCAGGTCCGTCGGGTCGAGCACCCGGGTGCAGTTCTCGCACTGGTCGCCGCGCGCCTTGTCGTAGCCGCAGTGCGGGCAGGTGCCGACGATGTACCGGTCCGGCAGGAACCGCCCGTCGGTGACCGAGTACACCTGGCGGATCGCCCGCTCCTCGATGAACCCGTTGGCGTGCAGCTCGCGGGCGATCTCCTGGGTGATCTCCCGGTTCTGCTGCGAGGAGCTGCGCCCGAAGTGGTCGAACGACAGCCGGAACCCGTCGTAGACGGCCTTCTGCTGGTCGTGCGCCTGCGCGCAGAACTCGGCGACCGGCAGCCCGGCCTCCTGCGCGGCCAGCTCGGCCGGCGTCCCGTGCTCGTCGGTGGCGCAGATGTACAGCACCTCGTGCCCGCGCTGGCGCAGGTACCGGGAGTAGACGTCCGCCGGGAGCATGGACCCGACCATGTTGCCCAGGTGCTTGATCCCGTTGATGTACGGAAGGGCGCTGGTGATCAGGTGCCGAGCCATCCTCGGATGCTCCAATTTCTCCCGCACGCACCCCAGCCCGGAGTGCCGTGACAGGCGCAGGGTCTGGGGGCCGCAACGGAGTCCCGGCACGCGCGGCCGGACTCCGGGCTGCCACACAGAGCGAAGGTCCACTGTGGGCGTGCGCAGTGTATCGAAGCCCGGGCGGCCTCCTCCCGCCCTTTTCACCGCTCGGACGGCGCGTGGTCGCCGTCAGCCCGCGGCCGCCCGGCGGTGCACCTGGACGACCGCGTGCCGGCCGGTCGTGCGCCACGGAGCGCCGGTGGCCTCCAACCGGGCGAGGGTGGCGGGTTCGACGCCGACGACCACGTCCGACTTGAGGGTCCGCAGCGCCGCGACGGAGGACGGGAAGTGCGCCACCGCCGCCGCGAACGGGGTGGTCGGCGGCCAGAGCCGGTCGCCCACCAGGCGGCGGTAGTTGAGGTCGCCCTTGAAGACCGTCATGGCCGCCCCGGCGAACTCCGCCCGGAGGCCGGCGGGCAGGTCGTGGAAGGTCAGCGGCGCGCAGAAGAACGCGTCGGCGCGGACGGTGAGTTCACCCGTGCCGAGGGCCCGCCACAGCCGCCGGCCGATCGCCGCCGCCCGGGGCGTGGGCGCCGCCCGCAGGCGCTCGACGGTGGCGAGCAGGTCGGCCGGGGTCGCGTCCGACACGAAGTACGGCCGGGGCTTCACGTACAGCGCCACCTCGGCGGCCAGGCCGTCGTCGAGCAGGTGGTCGATCAGCACCAGGTCCGGCAGCAGCTCCCGGCCGGCGTTGTCCGCGACGACGCAGACCCGGCCGCCGCGGGTCCGCTCCAGCTCGGTCCAGAACAGTGCGCTGTCGTCGGCGACCAGCCCGGCGACGGGGCCGTCGTCGGCCGCCGTCAGCCCGAAGCTCAGGTCCGCGCGGTTGCCCCACAGGGCCGACGTCACCAGGGCGCGCGCCCGCTGCCGGGGTGGCAGTTCGCCCAGCGGCTCCAGCGCGGCCAGCTCGTCGTCCACCGCCGGGCCCGCCAGTTCGGCGGCCTTGAACGGGCCGAACGGGTCGATGCCCTGCCAGGCCCCGGGGCGGAAGTAGCCGGTGGCGTCGAGCAGACGGTGGTAGAACCAGTTCTCCGCCCACAGGAACGGCGCCTCGCCCCACGGCCGGCCCCAGAGCCCCTCGCCCCACGCCAGCCACCGCTCCCGGTCGTGGACGCCCGCGCCCGGCGGCGTCAGGACGCCCGCGGTGCTCTCCACCAGCAGCCGCTCCACCGCCGCCCGCTCGCCGGGACCGTACGGCAGCGCGTCGAGGACCTGGCCCAGGAGCTTCGGGTGGCGCTCGTGGAACACGCTCCAGGGGAAGGAGCCGGGGACGTCACTGCGGATCAGGGGCGCGCTGGTCGGCACGGGCGGCTCGTCTCTGTCGGTCGGTCAGCGCCACCCGGTCCGGTGGGCGATCCAGGTCCGTCCGACCGCCGCCATGCGGGCCTGGTAGTCGCGCAGGTACGGCACACCGGGCGGGGCCGGGAGGCGGGAGTTGCGCTCCCAGTATCCGGCCTGGGCGACCGCGAACGAGGTGACCGCCTCCGGCGGGGCGCCGTGCCAGGAGGCGGCGCGCCCGACCCTACGCCGCACCCGTAACCGGTTCCACCGACTTCTCAGCGATCGCGGGCGGAGGAGGCGACGGGCCTGGTCGCGTGCTCGACGCACCCTGCCGGTCCGCCCCCCAGCCGCCCCGGAGCATCCGGGGCGGCTGGACGAACACGCCGCACAGGAAGTGGACGACCCGCCCCTTTCCACCCTGCAACGGCCGAGCGTAGAAACCGAGTCGGCCTGACCTCCATCACCTGGACGGCCACCTCGGTCCCGCTCGACCTCCGGCACCCACGCCTCAGAGGGTCCGGCCACCTCGTGGCTGGTCACGGCCGAGACAACCGCACTTCGTAATACTCGAATCCGCCCTCGGCCCCTGTAAGGGAGAACCCGGCCTTGGTCAGTACGAGGCCGGAGACCGTGTTGTCCCGGTGATGCTTGGCTCGCACGACCGGAAGGCGTAGAGAGCCGAAGGCCATGACCAGGAGGCGGGTTGCCGCCTCGGTGGCGTAGCCCTGGCCCCAGGCATCCGGTTGCAGGATGTAGCTCAGTGTCCCGGCGTCACGGGCTATGCCCAGCTTGGCGATGCCCACCAGGCTGCCGGCCGCTTCGATGCCTAGGACGTAGTGCGTCCGAGGGGACTGTCCGGCCGTCACCACGGCTCGGCTGACATAGATCCCGGCTTCACGCTCACTCATGGGGCTTCGGGCCAGATACCTGACCGACTCGGGGCGGTAGATCTGCCGGAGAGCCTGCTCGTCTCCGGCCCGCAGCTCCCGCAGCCGGATCACGTGATCACCGCCGCCAAGGCGTCACCGAGGTCGGCGGCGGTCGGCCGATCAGCCGGCCCGGAGAGCAGCACGGGGCGGAGCACGTCCTGAAACTCCGGCCATGGCGTCGCCGGGGCAAGAGACAGCTTGCCCGTGGCGATGGCGTCGCGCAGCCCCTCGGGTCCGGCCTCCTTTCGCTCGATTCCGGCCGCCTGGTAGTCGAGCGGCCAGTCGCCGGTTACGCAGGTCCAGAGCACTCCCGCCAGGGCATACACCTCTGCGGCCGATGACGTTTTGACCGGCTGCGGCCCGGTGGAGATCCAGGCGGCCAGCTCCGGTGCCGTCAGGTGCACCATGGCCCCCTGGAAGGAGGTCCAGGGCGTTCTCCCTTCCTGCCATGACCAGGCGAAGTCGACCAGCTTCACCCCGCTGTCGGTGTGGATGCCGTGCGACGGCTGCAAATCGCCGTGCACCCAGCCGGCGGCGTGGAGGCCGGCGACCGAGCGACATAGATCGACTGCTCCGGCGAGCGCGATCGGACGGCCAGCAGCGCCTTCTCGGGCGGCTCGGAAGACCTCCCAGGTAGATCGCCCGGCCAGCCACGGCGTGACGAACCAAACGGCCTCACCAGCTCCCCCTGCTGTGACCGTGTAGCCGGGAAGCTGATCCAGAACCGACGCCTCGCGCGCTGTCACCTCTGCGGCCTCCCCGGTCCCGAGCTTGATGGCGACAGCAGCCATGGGGCCGGTGGCTTTCCAGACGGCAGAGCCGCGTCGGTCGGTGATCTCCTTCAGCTCGACCGGCCCGCACACAACTTCCGCGGCCCTTAGGGCTTCCGGGGGGCAGTAGGTGTACGTGCCCATGCTCGTACTGCCTTCCACTCAGAGGGAATGTGTGTGAACACGTCCCGCCCGTCGTCGGCGGCCAGCGCCGCCGCGCGACCTGGAGTGCCACGGACGAGTCGAGCACCGGGCGTCTGCACTCCCTGTACGGGCGGCCGGGATCTCGCTCCAGAAGGTGAGAAGAGATCGTTCGGGCGCACTGCGCCCCCGTAAGTTCAGGTGCTCCAGCCGAGCGAGCCTAGGCCGAGCCCTGGAACCGCCTCCACCGACTTCTCAGAGCACCCAACGGGACACCGAGCCGTCCGGGGCGGCGTACCGGACGATCTGGCCCTCGACGCCGACCTCGATGGTGAGCCACTCCCGCCGGGGACGGTTCCGGCGGAGCCACTCGCGGTGGGCGGTCTCGACGACCTCCCAGAGGTCGCGCGGGCCCGCGACCGTCACGGTGGACGAGCCGTCGGAGTGGTCGCGCACCAGTGCGGTTGAGCCATCGGCGGAATCGTGAAGCCTGCCCGCCTGCCGGACGACGTTCGGCGGCAGGTGGAGAGAGGCCCAGAAGGAGAAGCCGTAATCGTTGAGGGCACGGCTTCCGACCGATGTGGTTCGCTGCGCCGCCTCGATGCTCTCAGGGACGTCCGATGGGGCGGCAGCCCCCGACCGCAGGGGCATGAACGCGGCGGGCGCGGCCAGGAAGCGGCCCACCGCACGCCCGTCAGGCAGCTTGGTCAGGCAGGCGACGGCGCCGCCGTCCAGCGCGCCGCCGATCGGAGCGACGACGATTCCGCCGGGCGCGCACTGGTCCAGCCACGCCTGCGGGATGCGCCGGACGGAGCAGGTGGCGACGATCCGGTCGAACGGGGCGCCGCCGGGGTGCCCGGCGGCGCCGTCGGCGGCGCGGATGGTCGGTTCGAATCCGACGTCGCGTAGGCGCGTCCGGGCTGCCGCGACCAACTGCTCGGTACAGTCGACGGTGGTGACGTTCGCCGCGCCGGCGAGATGGCAGAGCAGCGCGGCGTTGTAGCCGGTACCGGTGCCGATCTCCAGTACTCGGTCGCCCGTGCGGACATCTAGGGCGTCGAGCATGTCGGCCATCAGACTCGGCAGTGTCGATGAGGACGTCGCTGCCCCGATGGCCTCGTCCACCTCGGTGACCAGCACCCGGTTCGCGTAGACCTCGCACAGCCAGGCCTCACCGTCCGCACTCGTGAGGCGAGCCGCGCGGTCGGAGGAAAGGACCGCTGGCACGAACGGGTGCCGAGGCACGTTCAGGAACGCTTCCACCACGCGGGAGGAGAGGATGGCACTGCCGCGCTCGATGTCGGAGACGAGTTCGAGGCGGGCGCGGAGGAGTCGCGTCTCGGCCGCCACGGCTTCGGTCATGCATCGGCTCCTTGCAGGTAGTCGCAGATGGCAGCGGTGATGGGCAGACCGGTCGCCTGCTCGATGAACCCGTACTGTCCGTTGGGATTCACCTCAAGAAATGTCCATCTGCCCGACGGTGTGACGACGAAGTCGAACGCGCCGTAGGGAAGGCCCAGGCGTCCGAGCATCCGTTGAACTCCCTGTGCCACAGCAGTTGGTGGCTCACAGGCACGATAGGAAAGACTGTCGTAGTCGCTGCGCCAGTCGGTGTGGGCGGCGGCTGATCCGGCATGGATTTCGACGGTGAACAGCCGACCTCCGATGGCCGTCAGCCGCACCTCGTACGCCTTGGGCACCCACTCCTGGAACAGGTGGGCCGTGGTGGCGATGGACGGGTGCCCGGCGTCGCCGGGCCGGAGCACGCTCGCGTAGACCGCCACCGACCGCCCGTCGATCGTTCCCCGGATGGGCGCGAACGGTTTGTAGATGACCGGCGCCGCTATCGCGTCTGCGAACTCCCGCGCGGCGTCAGGACTGTTGGTGATCAGCGTCCGGGGCACGTGCAGTCCGCATTCGGCCGCGATTCTGAGTTGGAGCGGCTTGTACTCGGCGTCCGAAGCCCGGCCCGGCGGCGGCAGCCACCGGGCCGGAAGCGCAGCCAGCAGGCCGCCGAACCCGCGCCCGGCCTCTGCCACGGCGACCGCGCGAGACTCCGGAGGCATGTCTTCGGGAAACCTGGAGGGCGTTGGACGGCGATAGTAGACGGCCTGGACAGTGGTGAGGTCCAGTGTGCGGCGGCCTGTGGCGAGCGTGCCACGCCAGCCTTCCCCGTCGAGGCCGGCTGCCAGCGCCAGCCTCGACGGGAACCAAGCCGTGTCGGCCCGGAAGACGGGCACCGCCCGCCGGTTCAGCTCCTCGATCACCAGGTCGGCCGTCGGGTCGAATGCGCCTGTGATCACCAGGACGGATCCGGGAGTCGGCCTCATCAGTCGTTGCTGCTTCCCGGGTCGTCCGGCGCGTCCAGCTGCCCGGTCGGCTGGGTGGGCCCGAAGGTCTTCGGAGGAGTGCTGGTCATGTAGACGCCGGGCGGCAGCCCCTCGTACGTGCAGGTCTGCGACTCCTCGTCGTACGCGATGTCGCTCGGCAGGATCCCCCCGGCTCCGGTCACCGGAGTGAGGAAGCGGAACGCGAACGGATCGGCCGACCCACGCAGGTCGTCCAGTACAGGCAAACACAGCTCGGGCAGACTGAGAACTTCGGTGGACACTGGTTCTCCCCTCTCTTAAAACACTCGAAATTCCATCGGGTGGGAGACCAATTTAGGAAGTATTGGCGGGCCCGTCTAGCCGCTTTCCTGTTGCTGCAAGAAATCGTCTCGCATGCCCTCGATCATGTGGCGCATGCCGTCGCCGGTGACCGCCAGGCGTTCGAATTCGGTAAACTTCTTGACGTACTGCTCGACGTCTCTCGGATCGCTGGTGCTGATCTCTGCATGGGCGATCTCCACGATCACCAGACGCTTGTCGAACATGACGAATGAGCAGGTTGGAATCTCCGTCTTCGGAGCTGACTGAGGCACCACACCGATCGTGACATTCGGCATCCTCGACATGGTGGCCAGTTTATCCAGCTGTGCCGCCATCATGGTCGGTCGGACGAGTTCCCAGCGGAGCGCCGACTCCGTGATCAGGAACTGAAAAGAATGCTGCTGGTCGTAGAGAGCTTCCTGCCTGCGAAGTCGCGCGCCGATCATCTTCTCAAGCGCCTCGTCGGACAACTCCGAGTTCTGCTGGACAGCGCGCACATATTCTGCGGGCTGGAGCAGACCTGGGATGCAGGACGCCTGGAAGACTCTCAGGCATCGGGTCTGTGCCTCTATCGCCCGGATGTCTTCCTGATGTTTGTGCAGGCCGATTCGACGATATATACGCCAGGCTGTCGCCTCTGTGGCGACAGCCCGTGCAGCGTCGGTCAACTGGGCCTTGATGTCCTCAGGTACATCCATGGCAGTCAGGATGCGCTCGACATCCATGATGCTGGGTGCGAGGTGCCCGTTCTCGATCTTGCTGAGCTTGCTCGGAGACATGGCAGCACTGCGGGCAACTGCTTTGGCCTCTCTCCCGCCGGCCTGCCGCAGTTCCCGCAGTGCCTTCCCGAGGTCCGTGCTGTTCACTCGCTGCCGTACCGCTCCCACCACTCGGCGAATGGCACCGCTTGACCGAGCGCAATGTCACGGAGCTGGAGCCACTCGGCCACACTCGGCTGCTTCTCGGCGCCGATGAAGGAGCCGCCATCGCCGTACTGCATCGTCACCACAATGGACTCGTCGAATGCCCAGTAGTCCGGAACCCCTTCGAGTGGATTAGGTTTGTCGGTGACGTCGAGGATGAAGAACTCCTCGCCGGCTGTGGCGTTCTTCCGGTATCCCCAACCGAGTTCGAATCGAAGATACGGTGTCAAGGGGCGTGAAAGGACGTGGACCCGATACATGCGCTTGCCGTTGTTGACGCCGGATCGCACCTCCTCCACCCATTCCTGGTTGTAGTCGGCGGGCTGAGGTTCGCCCGCCAGGAAGGCCCGGATGCTCTCGGCGTTCGACGACTTGGTGTAGTCGTCGAACGTTTCCAGTCGGAAGGCTTCCCTCTGGTAATCAGAGAAGAGGCGCTCGAACTCTTCATCCGAGATTCTCACTGGCGATCCTCCGAAGCAGGGAAGCAGGGATGCGGACAGCCGTCTCTCCGACAGGGAGTCGGATAGTGCTCAACGCCTCCGTGTCGGTCACCAGGTAGCCCTGCACGATCAGGTCTCCTGTACCGTCCACGGCGTACACGGTAGGGCAGGTGCCCTTCTCGCACTCACCAGCGAGTCGCGTCAGCTTCACCATCGTTCCTCTCCTGGCGGCCGGTGTGTCGGTTCGATGCTCCCGACACTTTGATGGCGCAGTCAAGAAGCGGTAGTTGAGAGAACAGGAAACCCGTGCGCGACCGCCTTGAAATGTCGAACGGCTGCCCGAAATAGCCTTGAGTGGAGGCAAGTCGGTCTGTACACCGGGTTCTGTCCCCCGAACGACGGACCCTGGTGGCCCCCTTGCGCGGCGCGGGGGCCACCGGGGTGGGACGTCAGGCGACGAAGTGATCGAACTCGCCGGCCTTCACGCCGAGGAGGAAGGCGGCCCACTTGCGGGGGGTGGTGCGGACGATGATGTCGCCGGTGTCGGGATCGCGGATCTCGACCATGTCGTCGACGGTGCGGACTTCCAGGGACTCGTGGGCCTCGCCGCCGAGGGAGGCCTTCTTCCAGTCGTTCATGCTCCTCAACCCTTCAGATCGGTGGACTTGACCCGGCGGCCCCTCGCGGCCTGCGAGGGGCCGCCGGAACGATTCCGCTAGGCGCCGAAGTGGTCGAACTCGCCGCGCTTGACGCCTTCGAGCCAGAGGGCGAACTTCCTGGGCGTGGTGACGACGATCGAGTCGGGGTCGTCGGACTCGCGGATCTCGATCAGGCCGTTGCCTGTCACGCGGACCTCGACACACTGGTTGCTGTTCCCGCTTGCGGAGGACTTCTGCCAGTCGCTCATGGCCCGCTAGCCCTTCAGGTCGGTCATTATGTGGCGGATGAACTCGCTGGTCTCCGACGGGCCGAGCGCGATGGTCTCGGATTCGGCGACGATGGCGCGGTACGAGTCCAACTCTGCCTCCGCGTGAATGAATTGCGGACCCTGTGTGAGGTCGATCTGTACCGTGTCCAGTTCGGGTACCGCGCCCTGCGCGAAGAACAGGTCCTCGCCCGATCCGGGGTAGGTGTCGACGCTGAAGGGGATCGCCCGGATGGTGATTCCGGGGCGGTCGGCGTCAGCGAGCAGCCTCGCGAGCTGGCCGCGGAGGACAGCGGGCCCGCCGAACTGCATCCGGAGAGCGGCCTCATGGATGAAGGCGGTGAACGGGCTGGCACCGTCGGCGAGGATCCGCTGGCGCTGGGCGCGGAAGGCCGTCCGTACCTCGGCGTCGTGGGGGGGAAGTGGCGGACGGAGCCGGGTGAACATGGCGGCGGAGTATCGGTCGGTCTGAAGCAGTCCTGGAATCGAGACCGTGTTCAGCACCAGCAAGGACTCGGCGTGGTGCTCAAGTTCGGCGATGTCGAGCATGCCATTGGGTACCCGGCCGCGGAAGCTGTGCCACCAGTGCCTGCCGCGATCGTGGGTCATCAGCGTCAATGCCTCAATGAGCGCGGTGTTGCTGCACTTGCTGTTGGCAGCCCAGGAGTTGAGGCGGTCCGCGCTGATCCCGGACTTGCCGTTCTCTATCTGGGAGATCTTGGGTACGTCGGTGCCGAGGGCTGCTGCCATGGCTTTGGGGGTCATGCCCGCGTGCTCGCGCATCTTGCGCAACTCGATTCCGAGCCGCTGCTGGCGCACGGTCGGGGACAGGCGGGGTGGCACGCTTTTCTCCCCTCGGTCGCTGCTTCCGGTGCAGTCTGCCGCCCCACTCTCAGCGGGTCCACCTGTGGGGATGTCGGGCCAAGGAGGGTCCCTCGTTGGAGTGAAGAGAGCGAGCTTCAGTAGCAAATCTTGACCCTCTGAGCCTACCTTCACTCCTACAGGGCCTGACGAACCAACAGGAACCCCGAAGTGCACCCCGGGTGGGCGTGCAGGCTGCCGACGCCTGCCCTCCTCATCGTCGGCGGGGGCAAGCCACGGGGGGTGGCCCTCTCCTCCGCACCCTCACCTCAACTGGACTGGAGACAGTCGATGTTGCTCCCGCTCCTTCGCCCGCCGGCCTCCGACCCGGCTGTCGAGTTCAGGCTCGACCTCTTCCCGCCGGCCCTGCCGGAGATCGTCGGGGCGCTCCGCCGCCTCCTGCGCGACACCCTCCGCAGCATCGGCCTCGACTCCGACGCCCCCTGCCTCGTCCTCTCCGAGCTGGTCACCAATGCCCTGGTCCACGGTGACGGCCCGCCGACCGTCGTGCTCGAACTCCGGTGCGGCAGGCTCTACATCGCCGTCTCGGATGCCTCCGCCGCCCCCGTCGTCCGCCCGGATCCGAACGACTCCCGTACAAGCGGACGGGGGCTTGACCTCGTGGCCGGGCTTGCCGATGAGTGGGGTGTGAAACTCATCGGGTCGTACGGCAAAGCGGTGTGGGCCGTGGTGGCGGTCGGCGGCTGATGGGCGTCGTCCTGCTGGCCGGACTGCTGGCGTCGGTGCTCTTCGTCGGCGTCGTCGCGCAGCTCATCGCGCACCGTCAGCCGCGGGAAAGGCGCTCCACCAGGCGGGACTTGGCCGCCGGCCACTCGTCCGCCAGCATCGAGAAGTAGGCGCTGTCGCGCCAGACCCCGTTGGCCCGCAGCTTCTCCCGGCGGTGAATGCCCTCGTACTGGGCCCCCAGCCGCAGGATCGCGTTGCGGGAGCGGTCGTTGAGCGCGTCCGTCTTCCAGAACACCCGGCCCATGCCCAGGTCCTCGAAGGCGTGGACGAGCAGCAGCAGCTTGGCCTCGGTGTTGATCGCCGTCCGCCAGGCCGACCGGGCGTACCAGGTGCCGCCGATCTCGACCAGCTCGTTCTGGGCGCTGAAGTCGTAGTACCCGGTGATGCCGACGGCCCGCTCGCTCGCGAGGTCGATCACGGCGAACTTCACGGCGGTGCCGGCCGCCACCTCGGCCAGGCGGACGTCGAGGACCTCGCCCAGCTCCTCCTCCGTCGTCGGCGGGTGGAACGGGATCCAGCGCCAGACGTCCGGATCGGGGCCGACGGTGGCCCACAGGTCGGACGCGTGGTCCCGGCTCAGCGGCTCCAGGCGGACGTGGCGGCCGGTCAGGGTGACGGGGGCAGGCAGTTTCGCAGTCATGATCCCGAAAGTAGCCAAACTCTGCACTAGATGCAAGAGATTATTGCACTAGTGCAGATCGGAAATGCCAAGAAGAAGGCCCTGCGGGACGCAGTGTCCCGCAGGGCCTCACATGCTCAGGCTCAGACGAACGAGTTGATCTGGATCGTCTCGTACCGGCCCGGGCCGACGCCGATGGCGGAGATCGGGGCGCCCGACATCTCCTCCAGCGCCTTCACGTAGGCCTGCGCGTTCTTCGGCAGGTCGGCGAAGGTCTGGGCCTTGCTGAGGTCCTCGGTCCAGCCCGGCAGCGTCTCGTAGATCGGCTTGGCGTGGTGGAAGTCGGACTGGTTGTACGGGAGCTCCTCGACGCGCTTGCCGTCGATCTCGTACGCGACGCAGACCGGGATCTGCTCCCAGCCGGTCAGCACGTCCAGCTTGGTGAGGAAGAAGTCGGTCAGGCCGTTGACCCGGGTCGCGTAGCGCGCGATCACGGCGTCGAACCAGCCACAGCGCCGGTCGCGGCCGGTGGTCACACCGCGCTCGCCGCCGATCCGGCGCAGCGCCTCGCCGTCGGCGTCCAGCAGCTCGGTCGGGAACGGGCCCGAGCCGACGCGGGTGGTGTACGCCTTCAGGATGCCGATGACCCGGTCGATCTTGGTCGGACCGATGCCGGCGCCGGTGCAGGCACCGCCGGCGGTCGGGTTCGACGAGGTCACGAAGGGGTACGTGCCGTGGTCGACGTCGAGCAGGGTGCCCTGGCCGCCCTCCAGCAGGACGACCTTGTTGGCCTTCAGCGCCTCGTCGAGCACCAGGGTGGTGTCGGCCAGGAACGGCTTGATCTTGTCCGCGTAGCCGAGGTACTCCTCCAGGACCAGCTCGGCCGGGATGGCGCGGCGGTTGTAGAGCTTCACCAGCAGCTGGTTCTTGTCGTGCAGCGCGGCTTCGATCTTCTGCTGCAGGATCGACTCGTCGAAGAGGTCCTGGACCCGGATGCCGACGCGGTTGATCTTGTCCGCGTAGGTCGGGCCGATGCCGCGGCCGGTGGTGCCGATCCGGCGCTTGCCGAGGAAGCGCTCGGTGACCTTGTCCAGGGTGCGGTGGTACGGCGTGATCAGGTGGGCGTTGCCCGAGATCAGCAGCTTGGAGGTGTCGATGCCGCGCTCGTTCAGCCCGCTGAGCTCGGAGAGCAGCACGCCCGGGTCGATGACGACGCCGTTGCCGATCACCGGCGTCACATTCGGGCTGAGGATGCCGGAAGGCAGCAGGTGCAGGGCATACTTCTGGTCGCCGATGACCACCGTGTGACCGGCGTTGTTGCCGCCCTGGTAGCGAACGACGTAGTCGACGGAGCCGCCGAGGAGGTCGGTCGCCTTCCCCTTGCCCTCGTCCCCCCACTGAGCGCCAACGAGCACGAGTGCCGGCACAGGCGTACACCCCTTCCGGTTGGGGCATCCTGCGAAGGCCGCAGTCTGCCCCGAGATAGACGAAGCCCCTGGCGCAATAGCGCAAGGGGCTCTTGCACCGAGAGATTACCTGAGGAAGGACCGGTCGTGTCGTCCCTGTCCACGCCCGCAACCGGCGGCCCCGAACCGCTCCTCCTGCTCCTCGACCCGGCGGCCCGGCAGACCGACGGCGAGTCGGTGCGGATCGCGAGGGACGTCCTGTGCGGAGGGGCGGACGCCAAGGTGGCCTACCCGGAGAGCCCTTCCGAACTCGACCGGGTGCTTTCGCACCGGGGCCGCCGCCGACCGGTGGTGATCGGCTCCGACCTGGCGATGCAACGGGTGCTCCAAGCCCTCTACCGCCAGCGTGAGCTGGGTGCGGACCCGGTCGGCATGGTCCCGGTGGGCCGGGCCGACGAGCTGGTGGCGGCCCGCGCGCTCGGTGTGCCGGGCGAGCCGGTGCCGGCCGCGCGGGCGGTGCTCGGCGGCGTGCCGCGCAAGCTGGACCTGCTGGTGGACGACGGTGGCGGAGTGGCGCTCGGCACGGTGCGGATCTCCGGCAGCGGAGCGCGCCGGATAGCGGGCCGTACGGGTGGCTGGCGTTCGCTATGGGCGAAACTGGCTGCGGCCGAGCAGGGGACCTCACTCACGGTCGAGGCCGGCCGGGGCGAGCACAGCGCGCTGCTCCGGGTCGAGGCGGACGGTCGGCTGCTGGCCGACGTCCACCAGCCGGTCCGGGTGGTCGAGGTGACCCTGCCGGGCGGGGCGGCGATCGGCGGCGTGATGGAGATCGTGGTCCGCACGCCCGGCGCACTCGTGCGCGCCCGGGCGGCGACCCTCGCGGTGACGGGGCGCGGGTTCGGCTACGAGGCGGACGGCCAGCCGGTGGGTCCGGTCCGGGACCGGACCTGGACGGTGCACCCGGGCGCCTGGGGGCTCCTGCTCCCGAGCACCTGAGGCCGGGGGAGGCCAGGGGAGAGCCGAACCGCGGACTGAACCGCGGACTGAACCGAGGCCCGAAGGGGTCGAAGCGGAGGGCCGAAGACGGCCCCGCGAGGCCCGGCGGCCCCGCCCGGCCCCCGTCGGCCCCTGGGTGAGCAGGCTCACGTTGCCCGCCGTTAACCTCCGGGCCGTCCGCGGGCGGAAAGGCCCCAACGGGCGCGACCCACAAGGCCAAGCGCCCCTCGACCGAATTCCGCGCCCTCGAAATCCGCCCCCGGTAAGGGGTTTTGTCTACGCGCGTTGCCGAGCGATCGCCCAAGAATCCGCGCCGCCCTGGTTCCGGAAGCCTGTGCCAACTGCCCTAGACTCGAAGGCGTGCCACGTGGTGACGGAAGACTCAACCACGATCTTCTTCCCGGCGAGAAAGGCCCCCAGGACGCTTGCGGCGTCTTCGGTGTCTGGGCTCCCGGCGAGGAGGTCGCCAAGCTCACGTTCTTCGGCCTTTACGCCCTGCAGCACCGCGGTCAGGAATCCGCGGGCATCGCAGTGAGCAACGGCTCCCAGATTCTCGTCTTCAAGGACATGGGACTCGTCTCCCAGGTCTTCGACGAGGCCTCCCTGGGGTCGTTGCACGGGCATATCGCCGTCGGACACGCCCGCTACTCGACCACCGGTTCCTCGGTCTGGGAGAACGCCCAGCCGACCTTCCGCGCGACCGTTCACGGTTCGCTGGCCCTCGGGCACAACGGAAACCTGGTGAACACCGCCGAACTGGCGGCCATGGTCGCCGAACTGCCCGGTGAGGAGCACGTCTCCCGCTCGGGCCGGTCCGCCGCGACCAACGACACCGACCTGGTGACCGCCCTCCTCGCGGGCCACCCGGACCTCTCCATCGAGGAGACGGCCAAGCTCGTCCTGCCCAAGGTCAAGGGCGCGTTCTCGCTCGTCTTCATGGACGAGCACACGCTCTACGCCGCCCGCGACCCGCAGGGCATCCGCCCGCTGGTGCTCGGCCGGCTGGAGCGCGGCTGGGTGGTCGCCTCCGAGACGGCGGCGCTGGACATCTGCGGCGCCTCCTTCATCCGCGAGGTCGAGCCCGGCGAACTCATCGCCATCGACGAGAACGGCATGCGGACCTCCCGCTTCGCCGAGGCCAAGCCCAAGGGCTGCGTCTTCGAGTACGTCTACCTGGCCCGCCCCGACACCTCCATCGCCGGCCGCAACGTGCACCTCTCCCGCGTGGAGATGGGTCGCAGGCTGGCCGCCGAGGCGCCCGTCGAGGCCGACCTGGTGATAGCGACCCCGGAGTCCGGCACCCCGGCCGCCATCGGCTACGCCGAGGCCAGCGGGATCCCGTACGGCTCGGGCCTGGTGAAGAACGCCTACGTGGGCCGCACCTTCATCCAGCCCAGCCAGACCATCCGCCAGCTCGGCATCCGGCTGAAGCTCAACCCGCTGCGCGAGGTCATCCAGGGCAAGCGCCTGGTGGTCGTGGACGACTCGATCGTCCGCGGCAACACCCAGCGCGCGCTGGTGAAGATGCTCCGCGAGGCCGGCGCGGCCGAGGTCCACATCCGGATCTCCTCGCCGCCGGTCAAGTGGCCCTGCTTCTTCGGCATCGACTTCGCCACCCGCGCGGAGCTGATCGCCAACGGCATGACCATCGAGGAGATCGGCCGCACGCTCGGTGCGGACTCGCTCTCCTACATCTCGATCGACGGCATGATCGAGGCCACCAAGCAGCCGAAGGACCGGCTCTGCCGGGCCTGCTTCGACGGCGAGTACCCGATGGAGCTGCCCGACCCGGCGCTGCTCGGGAAGCTCCTGCTGGAGGCCGAGATCAAGGGCGGCCAGCAGCCGCCCGCGGTCCGCGGCAAGCCGACCAGCGGCAGCGACCTGGACGGCGTCCAGTCCCTGCTCGGCGGAGCGGGCGCGGCCGACGCCCTGCGCCGCCCGTAACGACCTGACGGTGGGGTCCCGGAACCCGGGGCCCCACCGCTGTTCCAACCCCCACTGACCCGAAAGGGCCGCACCGCAGTGACCACGAACCAGAACGGCGCCACCTACGCCGCCGCCGGCGTCGACATCGAGGCGGGCGACCGCGCCGTCGAGCTCATGAAGCAGTGGGTGAAGAAGGCCAGCCGCCCCGAGGTGGTCGGCGGCATCGGCGGTTTCGCCGGGCTCTTCGACGCGTCCGCCTTCAAGCGCTACGAGCGGCCGCTGCTGGCCTCGGCCACCGACGGCGTGGGGACGAAGGTCGCCATCGCCGCCGCCATGGACAAGCACGACACCATCGGCCACGACCTGGTCGGCATGGTGGTGGACGACCTGGTGGTCTGCGGCGCCGAGCCGCTGTTCATGACCGACTACATCTGCGTCGGCAAGGTCGTGCCGGAGCGGGTCGCCGCGATCGTCAAGGGCATCGCGGAGGGCTGCGCGCTGGCCGGCTGCGCCCTGGTCGGCGGCGAGACGGCCGAGCACCCGGGCCTGCTCGGCCCGGACGAGTACGACGTGGCGGGCGCCGGCACCGGTGTGGTCGAGGCGGACGCCCTGCTGGGCGCCGACCGCGTCCGCGCGGGCGACGTGGTGATCGCGATGGCCGCCTCCGGCCTGCACTCCAACGGCTACTCGCTGGTGCGCCACGTGCTGCTGAACGAGGCTGGCTGGAAGCTGGACCGCAAGGTCGAGGAGTTCGGCCGCACGCTCGGCGAGGAGCTGCTGGAGCCGACCCGGATCTACTCGCTGGACTGCCTGGCGCTCACCCGGGCCACCGAGGTGCACGCCTTCTCGCACGTGACCGGCGGCGGCCTGGCGGCCAACCTGGCACGGGTGATCCCGGACGGCCTGCACGCCCGCCTGGACCGCGGTACCTGGACGCCGCTGCCGGTGTTCCAGACCGTCGCCGAGGTCGGCAAGGTGGCCACCCTGGAGATCGAGAAGACCCTGAACATGGGCGTCGGCATGGTCGCGGTCGTCCCGCCGCACTCGGTGGACGTCGTGCTGTCGATCCTGGAGGACCGCGGCGTCGAGTCCTGGCTGCTCGGCGACATCGTCGAGCGCTCCGGCGAGCACGCGGGCGGCGCGGCGCTCTACAACGCCTACGAGGCCTTCACCGCGGGCTGAGCGGCATGACGAAGGGCCCCTTCCGGCGGGAGACCGCGGGAGGGGCCCTTCACGTGTCTGGAGAGCCGTGACGGGACCGATGGAGTCGGCGCGGAGCGCCCGCACTCGGGGAACGCCGAAAACCGGCCCGGCGCTCTGGGCGCGCGGGCCGGTCAGGCCAGACTGTGACTACGCGCGGCGGCGGGCCTGCGAAGGCCCGGTCCCCGACGTGCTGTCATCGTCCTCGTCGTCGTCGGCGTACCGAGCCGCGTATTCCGCGTAGGGGTCGTCGTCCTCTTCTTCCTCGATCGGCTCAGGCTCGATCGAGGCGGTAGAGGGCGATACGCCCAGCTCGTTGGACAGACGATTGGCGTCGAACCCGCCGCTGTTGTACTTCAGCTCGCGGGCGACCTTCGTCTGCTTGGCCTTGGCCCGGCCGCGCCCCATGGGTCGACCCCCTCAACGATGGGGCTCACGGCCCCGAGTCTGACACGTGTTCATGATCAAGAGCGGCCTGCCCGAATGGGGAGAACCGTCCCTTGGAGCATTAACGGTACCTGTTTCTGCCGCTGGACGGTACGTCGTCGGTGTGACGTGGCGCGCACCGGCCGCACCCAAGACCAGGTCTTCCCAGGTCACGGGAGGTTTTGCGGCAGTTTGCGCGCTGTCCGGAGGTAGCTGAGGTCCGTCGTTCCGGGATCGATTATCCCCCCAAGGGGGGTGGTGGATCACCCGATCGGGCGCAGAAGTGAGAATCCGGTTCCACATCGTGATGCGCGCGGGACGAGTCGGCCCGGGCCCCCGCGGCGGGGCCGGGAGGGCCCTCGGGGCCCCGCGGCGGGCCGGAGACGGAGGAGCCGCCCCCCGGCGCGTCACGGACTCCGCGACGCGCCGGGGAGCGGCTCCGGCCGCTCGGGGTCAGCCCCGGCGGGCACCCGGCAGCAGCACCGAGCGGAGCGCGCTGATCTCGCGCATCCGCTTCTCGGCGAGCCGGTCGGCGGCGACGGCCGGCGGCACGCCGTCGGCGGCGGCCCGGGTGAAGATCTCCAGGGTGGTGTCGAAGATCCGGGTGGCCTTGTTCTTGGCCCGGTCGAAGTTGAAGCCCTCGATCTCGTCGGCGACCTGGATCACGCCACCGGAGTTCACCAGGTAGTCCGGGGCGTAGAGGATGCCGCGGTCGGCCAGGTCCTTCTCGACGCCGGGGTGGGCGAGCTGGTTGTTGGCCGCGCCGCACACGACGGAGGTGCCGAACTCGCCGAGGGCGCCCACGGTGTCGTCGGTGAGGGCGCCGCCGAGGGCGCAGGGGGCGTAGACGTCCAGCTTGCTCTGGAGCAGGGCGGCGCTGTCGGCCACCACCTCGACCTCCGGGTGAGCGGCGCGCACGCGGTTCACGGCGGCCTCGGAGACGTCGGTGATGACGACGGTGGCGCCGTCCGCGACCAGGTGGCCGACCAGGTAGTGGCCGACCTTGCCGACGCCGGCCACACCGACCCGCTTGCCGCGCAGGGTGGGCTGGCCCCAGCGGGCCTGGGCGCTGGCGCGCATGCCCTGGAAGACGCCGAAGGCGGTCAGGATGGAGGAGTCGCCGGCGCCGCCGTTCTCGGGCGAGCGGCCGGTGACGAACCCGGTCTCGCGGGCGATGACGTCCATGTCCTGCACGTAGGTGCCGACGTCGCAGGCGGTGATGTAGCGCCCGCGCAGGGACTCGACGAAGCGGCCGTAGGCCCGCAGCATCGCCTCGTTCTTGTCCTTGTTCGGGTCGCCGATGATGACGGCCTTGCCGCCGCCGAGGTCGAGCCCGGCCAGCGCGTTCTTGTACGACATGCCGCGCGAGAGGTTCAGCGCGTCCTCCAGGGCCGCTTCCTCCGAGGCGTACGGGAAGAAGCGGGTGCCGCCGAGGGCCGGGCCCAGGGCGGTGGAGTGGATGGCGATGATGGCCTTGAGGCCGGAGCTGCGGTCGTGGCAGAGGACGACCTGCTCGTGGCCGTCGCCGGGAGCGGCGCCGTCCTGTTCGGTACGGAAGATCCTGCTGAGCACTCCGGGTGCGGGGTACGCGGCGGATGCGGTCTGTACGTCGGTCACTGTGGTGACTCCAGTATCCGAGGCCCGCTGCTGTGGTGCGGGCGCCTAAGGCGAAGCGTAGTCGCACGGTCGTCCTCGATCTGCCCTCTTGTACGAGCTTGCGCGGGTTGTCCGCGTACTGAGACGGGGGCGGGCGGAGCGCGTTCCCCAACGGCTCCCGGCCGAAGGCCTCCCGGGCGGGGGCCGGTGCGTGCGACGATGCAGAACGTGACCGTCGTGCGCACTTCCGTACTGCCGCCCTACGCCGCCCACCTGCGGGTCTACGAGCCGCTGGCCGCCTACCCGGAGCCCGAGCGCGCGCGCTGGCAGGCCTACGCCGCGGCGCACGGGCCGGATGCCGCGGAGGCCGGCCGTCCGGTCGCGGTGGCGGCGCTGGAGGAGCAGCGGGCGGCACTGGCGGAGCTGGTCGGCCGCACCCCCCGCGCCCTGCCGGAGCGGGAGAGCGAGCGGGCCTTCGTGCGGTCGGTGGACGGGGTGCTGTACGTCTGCCCCTGGGCGACCCGGCTGCGCACCTGGCAGGCGCTGGACGAACTGCGGGCGGCGGCGCCGGTGGCGCTGCTGGACACCGCGCTGCCGCCGGCCACCCGGGCGGCCGCCGAGGCGGACCGGGAGCGCTGGCGGGCCGAGCACCCGGACGCCCGGCCGTGGATCGTGACCAGCCGATGGGAGGTGCCGGTGCGCTGGTTCCTGCCGTTCGGGGAGGAGGACCGCTGCTTCGTGCCGGCGGGCGGCCCGGGCGGGACGGGCGATCAGGAGCCGGCCGGGGGCGCGGCGGAGCCCGGTGGCGCGGCCGGGCGGCCGGGTGCGGCCTCGGCGGGCGGCGCCGGGTTCGACCGCGGGGAGAAGGGGGAGCAGGCGGCGCTGTTCTACCTGACGCCGATGGCGCAGGCGCGCCGCCGGGTGGCCCGGGCCTACCGGGCGCTGCGCGAGGCCGTGCCGGAGGGGGACCTGGTGCGCGGGGCGGAGCTGGTGGGGCGGTGGCTGGAGGAGTTCCACCCGCGTTCCCTGGTGGAGCTGGACTACGGGGGGCTGGTGCACCTGCTGGGGCCGGAGCAGTTGCTGGCGGACCGTTCGGCGGGGGAGCTGGAGGACGGGCTGCGGGCGCTGCGGGCCGGCGAGGCGGCGGAGGCGCTGCGGGTGTACGAGGAACTGACGGTGCGCTGGCGGCGGGTCCTGGCACTGCGGTACGCGAACTGAGTCAGCGGGTAGGGGAGGGGGGTCGGTCCGCCCCGGGGGAGGCGTCGGAGGGCCGCGGGGAGGGGTGCGGGGAGGGGTGCGCGGTGCCGCGTGGGCCCGGTCGACGGGGCGTCAGTGCTGGCGGGGCGGGGTGTCGGTGGTACTTGTAAGACTGGAAGAGTCCTACGGCCCGAGCCGTATGACCAAGGTCCTGGTTCGGGTCAATAGCTATCGAACGTGACACTACTCACCGTTGACGCGAACTTACCCCTATGTGCAAAAATGGGACAACCAGCCCAACTTCACATGAGCGTGCCCACTTTTGGGTGGTTCTGGAACCGATGCGTACCTTGCGAGGAAACAGCGGGTCTGGTCTCCTCGTAACCGGATGTCACTATAAGGTGACTGCCCGTTATGGGGTGGTCCATCGCCATCCGTCAGCCTTGAACCCGTGAGGGGTCAATTTTGGCGGTTTGGTCGATAGGGCTGGACGGATGGTGTAGTTGTAGACACCAGGACAAGCCGTTCGTCCTATAACCGACTCGGCCCGTCTATGCCATTTCGGGCATCGCGGGCCAAGGTGCAGAATTTGAAGGATAGAACCGCCCTGGTTCGGTTCTCCCGAGGAGGCCGCTCATGACCGCTCGTACCCCTGATGCTGAACCCCTGCTGACGCCGGCAGAGGTCGCCACCATGTTCCGCGTGGACCCGAAGACGGTTACCCGCTGGGCCAAGGCAGGCAAGCTCACGTCCATTCGCACGCTTGGCGGGCACCGTCGTTACCGCGAGGCGGAGGTGCGCGCCCTGCTGGCCGGTATTCCCGCCCAGCGAACCGAGGCCTGATAGGCCGAAGGCTCTTTCAAAGGGGCTGCTTACCGGACTCCGCCGGGTCCGGTAAGCAGCCCCTTTGCATGCCCGCGGGCGCTCCCGGAGATCGTGCCGGGCGGCCGGAATGTTGAACTCCGGATAACGATTTGAGGCACCTGGGGCGGGGGGGATATACAGTTCATAGCTGTGCAATTTTACATATTAAATCGGCACCCCTGGGGAAGGGGTGCCATGTGTCCGGTCTCGGGAAAAGATAAGTGACGACGATCACGCGGGTCGTTGCTTGTGGTCTAGACCTAGTCCGGGGTAGGGATCCCTCCCGGGGCAAACGCGAGAGGCCCGGAACCAAACGGTTCCGGGCCTCTCGGCTACGGCGATCCTGACGGGACTTGAACCCGCGACCTCCACCTTGACAGGGTGGCGAGCTAACCAACTGCTCCACAGGACCAGAGTGTTCTGATCTTGTTCACTCGCTTTGCTGCGCTGCGAACAAGACAGACTGTAGCCCATGGTGGGCCCCCAGGTCGAACTGGCTCCTGAGGGCCCCTCCCAGCTCAGAGCGTGGCCCTGGCCGCCTCCATCGCCTTGGAGATCCGCTTCTCCGAGACCGGGGTCGGCGTACCCAGTGACTGGGCGAAGAAGCTGACCCGCAGCTCCTCGATCATCCAGCGGATCGCCAGCACCGCCGGGGACGGCTGCTGCCCGGCCGGCACGGCCGCCAGCAGCTCCCCGTACTCCTGCTGCACCTGCTGCACCTTCAGCAGCTGCTGGGCGTCCCGCTGCGGGTGGTTGGGCAGCGCCTCCAGCCGGCGGTCCACCGCCAGCAGGTAGCGCTTGAGGTCCGGCAGCCGCTGCCAGCCGGCCTCGGTGACGAACCCCGGGTGCACCAGCGAGGCCAGGTGCAGCCGGATGTCGTTGACCGCCGTCAGCAGCACCGGGCTGCTCACCGCCTTCAGCCGGGTCGAGGCCCGGTGGAAGGCGATCAGCGCGGTGGCCGTCTTCAGCGTGGTGTCCGCCGACAGTTCGTAGAGGTCGGTGCGGACCTTCTCGTGCAGCTTGCCGAAGGCGGCCTCGTCCCAGGCCGGCCCGCCGGCCGAGGTCATCAGCCGGTCGGTGGCGCAGGCCACCACGTCCTCGAACAGGGCCGGGATCGACCCGTGCGGGTTGTACGACAGGGCGAGCTTCGCCTGGTTGCCCAGCCGCCCCTGGATCGACTTGGCGGGCGAGTTGGTGGTCAGCATCAGCAGCCGCCGGGTGCCCTCCCACATCGCCTGGGCCTGCGCCTGCGGGGTGTCGAAGAGCTTGATCCCGACCGTGTCCCGCTCGTCCACCAGGGCCGGGTAGGCGCGCAGCGAATGGCCGCGCGAGCGCTGCTCGAAGGTGCGCTGGAGCACCGGCAGCGAGGCCGGCCAGGCGGTCAGCCCGGACTGCTCGATGCCCTGGCCCGAGGCGGCCGAGGAGAGGGTCTCCTTGAGCTTGGGCTTCAGCTGCAGCCGGAGGTCCTCCAGGTCCTTGGACTCGGCGAGCTTCTTGCGGCCGTCGACCACCCGGAAGGTGACCTTGAGGTGGTCCGGCACCCGCTCGTCGTCCCAGGCCTCCGGCGGGACGGTGATCGCCGTCATCCGCTTCAGGACGTGCTCCAGGGTGGGCAGCAGGGGCTCCTGGCGGTCCTTCACCTGGCGCAGGGCCGCCTTGGCGTAGTCCGGGGCCGGGACGAAGTTGCGGCGGATCGCCTTCGGCAGCGCCCGGATGTAGGCGGTGACCAGCTCCTCGCGCAGGCCGGGGATCTGCCAGTCGAAGCCCTCGGCGGTGACCTGGTTGAGCACCGGGAGCGGGATGTGGACGGTCACGCCGTCCGCGTCGCTGCCCGGCTCGAACTGGTAGGTCAGCTTGAAGCGGAGCTTGCCCTGCTGCCAGTAGTCCGGGTAGTCCGCCTCGGTGACGCCGTCCGCCGAGTCGTTGATCAGCATCGACTTCTCGAAGCTGAGCAGGTCCGGCTGGTCGTGCCGGGTCTTCTTCCACCAGGAGTCGAAGTGCCGGGTGGAGACGATGTCCTCGGGCAGCCGGCTGTCGTAGAAGTCGAACAGGGTCTGGTCGTCGACCATGATGTCCCGGCGGCGGGCCCGGTTCTCCAGCTCCTCGACCTCGCTGAGCAGCTTGCGGTTCTCGGCGAAGAAGCGGTGGTGGGTCTCCCAGTCGCCCTCGACCAGGGCGTTGCGGATGAACAGCTCGCGGCAGAGCTCCGCGTCGATCCGGCCGTAGTTGACCTTGCGCTGGGCGACGATCGGCATCCCGTAGAGGGTCACCTTCTCGTAGGCCAGCACCGCGCCGGCCTTCTTCTCCCAGTGCGGCTCGCTGTAGCTGCGCTTGATCAGGTGGCCGGCCAGCGGCTCCACCCACTCGGGCTCGATCTTCGCGTTGATCCGCGCCCAGAGCCGGGACGTCTCGACCAGCTCGGCGGACATCACCCAGCGCGGCGGCTTCTTGAACAGGCCGGAGCCGGGGAAGACCGCGAACCGGGCGCCGCGGGCGCCGCCGTACTCGCGCTTCTCGACGTCGTAGAGGCCCAGGTGCGAGAGCAGGCCGGCCAGCAGCGACTGGTGGATCCGGTCGGCGTCCGGTTCGGCGTCGGGATGGGGCTCCTCGATGGTGACGCCGAGCTGTTTGGCGACCGTGCGGAGCTGCGAGTAGATGTCCTGCCACTCCCGTATCCGCAGGTAGTTGAGGAACTCGGCCTTGCACATCCGGCGGAAGGCCGAGGAGGAGAGCTCCTTCTGCTGCTCCCGCACGTAGCGCCACATGGCGAGGTAGGAGAGGAAGTCGGAGGTCTCGGACTGGAAGCGGCGGTGCCGGTCGTCGGCGGCCTGGCGCTTCTCGGTGGGGCGTTCGCGCGGGTCCTGGATGGAGAGCGCGGCGGCGATCACCATGACGTCGCGGACACAGCCGTTCTTGTCGGCCTCCAGGACCATCCGGGCCATCCGCGGGTCCACCGGGAGCTGCGCCAGCTGGCGGCCGAGCGGGGTGAGGCGCTTGCGGACGTCCTTCTCGTCGGGGTCGAGGGCGCCGAGTTCGTGGAGGAGGTTGACGCCGTCCTTGATGTTGCGGGAGTCCGGCGGGTCCAGGAACGGGAAGGCGGCGATGTCGCCGAGACCGGCGGCGGTCATCTGGAGGATGACCGAGGCCAGGTTGGTGCGCAGGATCTCGGCGTCGGTGAACTCGGGGCGGGAGAGGAAGTCCTCCTCCGAGTACAGCCGGATGCAGATGCCGTCCGAGGTACGGCCGCAGCGGCCCTTGCGCTGGTTGGCGCTGGCCTGGCTGATCGCCTCGATCGGCAGCCGCTGCACCTTGGTGCGGTGGCTGTAGCGGGAGATGCGCGCGGTGCCCGGGTCGATCACGTACTTGATGCCCGGGACGGTGAGGCTGGTCTCGGCGACGTTGGTCGCCAGGACGATCCGGCGGGAGCTGGAGCGCTGGAAGACCTTGTGCTGCTCCGCCGAACTCAGCCGCGCGTAGAGCGGGAGGACCTCGGTGAACTTCAGCTTCAGCTTGTTGAGGGCGTCGGCGGTGTCGCGGATCTCGCGCTCGCCGGAGAGGAAGACCAGGATGTCGCCGGGGCCCTCGGCCTGGAGCTCCTCGGCGGCCTCGCAGATCGCCTGGATCTGGTCGCGGTCCCGGTCGGCGTCGCTGGGGCCGTGGTCGCCGTCCGCGTCGTCGGCGTCCTCGACGATCGGCCGGTAGCGGACCTCGACCGGGTAGGTGCGGCCGGAGACCTCGACGATCGGGGCGTCGCCGAAGTGGTGGGCGAAGCGCTCGGGGTCGATGGTCGCCGAGGTGATGACGACCTTGAGGTCGGGCCGGCGGGGCAGCAGCTGCTTGATGTAGCCGAGGATGAAGTCGATGTTGAGGCTGCGCTCGTGCGCCTCGTCGATGATCAGGGTGTCGTACTGGCGCAGCTCACGGTCGGTCTGGATCTCGGCGAGCAGGATGCCGTCGGTCATCAGCTTGACCAGGGTGTCCGGGCCGACCTGGTCGGTGAACCGGACCTTCCAGCCGACCGCCTCGCCGAGCGGCGTGCGCATCTCCTCCGCGACGCGCTCGGCCACCGTCCGGGCGGCGATCCGGCGGGGCTGGGTGTGCCCGACCAGGCCGCGGACCCCGCGGCCCAGCTCCAGACAGATCTTCGGGATCTGGGTGGTCTTGCCGGAGCCGGTCTCACCCGCCACGATCACCACCTGGTGGTCGCGGATGGCGGCGAGGATCTCGTCCTTCTTCTGGCTGACCGGCAGCTCGGCGGGATAGGTGATCTCGGGGACGGCGGCCCGGCGCTGCGCGACCAGCAGCTCGGCGCGCTCGACGTCGCGGGCGATCTCGGCGGCGACCTTCTGCCGGGCCTCGGGCTTGCGGACCCTCCGGGCGCCCTCCAGCCGCCGCCCGATCCGCACCTGGTCGCGCAGGGTCAGTTCGGGCAGACGGGCGGCCAGCTCGCCGATACCGGGGCCGCCGCCCTCCGTGGACGCGTCGGCGGACTGGACTGCGGGAGAACTCACTGCGGGCATCCCTCTAGGTTCGCAAGGAGATGCGGCGGCGCGCACCTCGGTTTTCGAGCCCCTCCAGTGTCACAGCCGCCACGGCCTCCGGGCGAACCCCGCCCGGGGCGGCGCCCGGAGAACCGCGGCGGACCGGGGCGGCGGTCGGTGCTCCGGGCGCCGGGGGCGCCGAGGACGGCCCGCCCGGAGGCCGTCAGCCCTCCAGGGCCGCCGCGTCCGGGCCGGGCAGCCAGTCACGGGCCGGGTCGTACTCCAGCCAGCGGCTGCGCCGGGCCGCCTCGGTGAACGCCCCGAGCAGCGGGTCCAGCCGGGCCGCCGGTTCGTCGCCGTCGCGCCAGAGCAGCGACCAGGCGTAGAGCGGGGTGGGGTCGACCAGCGGGACGGTCCGGATGCCGGGGCGGCCGGGGCCGCCCGCGGGGCCGGGCAGCGGGCAGTCGGCGGGGAGCAGCGAGAAGCAGGACGGGTCGGTGCGGATCCGTTCGGCGAAGCTCTCCAGGCCCAGATTGGTCGAGCCGGCCCGCTCCGCGATGCCGAAGCGGTCCGCGAACCGGGTCAGGAAGTCCAGCCGGTCCACCGCGGCCGGGTAGCGCAGCACGCCGGAGCGCAGGTCCTCCGGGCGCAGCACGCCGCGGTCGGCCAGCGGGTGGTCGGTGCTCAGCAGCACGTCCACCGGCTCCAGCCGGACCAGCCGGTGCGCCAGCCCCGCGTCCCGGCCGTCGGGCAGCGGGTGCACCCGGCCGAAGCCCGCGTCCGACTCGCCGCGCAGCAGGGCCGCCGCCACCGAGGGGAGGTCCCTCCCCGGGACGGGCTCCACCTCCAGCCCGGGCACCCCGTCGACGGCCCGGGCGACCGTCCGCATCGGCGCGTACAGGTGCCCCCAGACGTCGACGCGCAGCGGGCGCCGGGTACGGGCCACCGCCGCCACGGCGCGGTCGCCCTGGGCGAGCAGCCGCCGGGCGGGCTCCAGGAACCGGTGCCCGGCCCCGGTGAGCCCGACGCCGCGCGGGTCGCGGTCGAGCAGCCGGGCGCCGAGCGCCGTCTCCAGCCGGGCGATCCGCTTGGACAGGGCCTGCTGGCTGATCGCCAGCCGGGCGGCGGCGCGGCCGAAGTGCAGTTCCTCGGCCGCCGTGGTGAAGGCGCGGACCTGGGAGAGATCGAGATCCATGGCCGCCCACCCTAGGGCCTCCCCGGCCTGCCCACGGCCTGCCGCTGCCCGGAGGGCGCCGACAACGGTCGGTTGTCGGGATCGCCGGGCGGTTGTTGGACCGGCTCCGGGCGGTCGCGGTCTGCTGGGACCACGAGCTCGGCCGGACCGGCCGGCGAGGGGGAGACGGAGGGCCGAGGGCCATGAGGGCGCTGACACCGACCGGACGGGCGGACGCGACGGTGGCGTTCGCGGAGGTGACGCAGCCGCGACCGGGACCGGGCGAGGCCCTGGTGAAGGTCGAGGCGTTCGCGGTGAACCGCGGCGAGACGTTCCAGCTGGAGGCGCCCCGGCCGGGCTGGCGCCCCGGCAAGGACATCGCGGGCCTGGTCGTGCAGGCCGCCGCCGACGGCTCCGGGCCGGCCGTCTGCCGCCGCGTCGTCGGCCACCCGCCGGCCGGCGGCTGGGCCGAGTACGTGTGCGTGCCGGTCGGCTCGCTCGCCGAGATCCCGGACGGGCTGGACGCCGTCCGCGCCGCCGCCCTGCCGCTGGCCGGTCTCACCGCGCTGCGGCTGCTGCGCACCGCCGGTGCGCTGGCCGGCCGCCGGGTGCTGCTCACCGGCGCCTCCGGGGGCGTCGGCCACTACGTCACCGAGCTGGCCTCGGCGGCGGGTGCGGAGCTGACCGCGGTCACCGCCTCGGCGGAGCGCGGGCGGCGGCTGGTCGAGCTGGGTGCGGCGGAGGTGGTCCACTCGGTGGGCGCGGCCCGCGGCCCGTACGACCTGGTGCTGGAGTCGACGGGCGGCGCCGACCTGCCGCTCGCGCTCGCCCGGCTGGCCCGCCGGGGCACGCTGATCTGGTTCGGCCAGGCCTCCCGGACCCCGGTGACGCTCGACTTCTTCGACTTCTTCGCCGGGCCGGAGTCCGCCACGCTCCGGCACTTCCACTACACGGACTCCGACGTACCCGACGGTGAGGACCTCGCCACCCTGGTCCGCCTGGTGGGGGAGGGGCGGCTGACCCCGGAGGTCGGCCGGGTCGCGCCCTGGACGCGGACCGCCGCCGTGCTCACCGATCTGCGGGAGCGGCGGATCCGGGGCAAGGCCGTCCTCACCCTGCCCTGAGCGCCCTGAGCGCCCTGAGCGCGCCCCGAGAGCCCTGACCGCCCGTCCTGACTCCGCCCGACCGTGCACCACCGACCATGAGATGAGCGTGCTCCCCGATGACCGGCTCCCCCGACCTGTCCTTCCTCGACCACCCCGACCTGCCGGCCGCCCTCGTCGAGGAGAACCGCCCGCGGGCCACCGGCGCCGGCCTGGACCCGCACGAGTACACCCGGGTCACCTCGGCGCTGCGCTCCGCACAGGAGTGGCCCGAGGCGTTCCGGGCGGCCGGCCGGCGGCACCGCGCCGCCGCCGACCGCGCCGCCACCGAGGGCCGGTCGGTCTCGGCCGGCGAGGCCTACCGGTGGGCCGCCCGCTGGTTCCACTTCGCCGGCCTGCTCCCGCACCCCGACCGCGCGGCGGCCGGCGCGACCGCCACCGAGGCGGACGAGGCGATGCGGGCCGCGCTGGCCCACCTCGAACCGACGGCCGAGCGGATCGAGGGCGAGTCCTTCGTGGGCTGGCTCCGCCGCCCGGCCGGGCCCGGCCCCGCACCGCTGGTGATCGTCGTCCCGGGGATGGACTCCGGCAAGGAGGAGTTCCACGCGGTCGCCGAGGCGCTGCTGGCGCGCGGTACGGCCGTCCTCGCCCTGGACGGCCCGGGGCAGGGCGTCCTGGCCGGGGCCGCCGCACCGGAGCCGGACTACCACCGGGTGGTCGGCCGGGCGATCGACGCGGTCACCGGCCGGGAGGGCGTGGACACCGGGCGGATCGGCGTGACCGGGCTCAGCCTGGGCGGCTACTACGCGGCGGTGACGGCCGCCCGCGAACCGCGGATCCGGGCGGCCGCCGTGGTCAGCGGCCCCTGGCGGCTGGACTGGGACGCCCTGGTCCCGTTCGTCACCGCGACCCTGATCCAGCGCTGCGGGAGCACCGACGCGGCCCGGGCCTTCGCCCGCCGGGTCGACCTGACCGCCCTGGCCCCGGAGATCACCGTCCCGCTGCTGGTCGTCGAGGGCGGCGAGGACCGGATCCCCGGTGTCACCAACGCCGAGGCACTGGCCCACCGGGCACCCCGGGGCGAACTCCTGCACGTCCCGCACGGCAACCACCTGCTCGGCAACGCCCTCGCCGACTGGCTCCCCGCCACCGCGGACTGGCTCACCACGGAGCTGACCCGTCCGACGGAGACCCGGACAGCCTGACGGGCGGCGCGGGCCCCGGCGCCGGGGCCCGCTCAGTACGGCAGCAGGTCGCCCGTGACTAGGTCGAAGCCGAAGGGCTCGGGGATGTGCAGCGTCTCACCGGCTCCAGCGGGGCGTGCGCGTCGAACTGGCGGCGGATCAGCAGCAGGTTCCGCTGGTGGATGCCCGAGCGGCCGACCGTCATCACGATGGTGTCACCGGAGAGTTCGACCTTGAAGCCTGCGGGCTTCGTCGAGGAGGGCGAAACGCGTCGGGTTCATGGGTGCGGTCTCCTGGAGTGTGCCGGGCAGCCTCCTCAGGCTAGTTCCCGGAGCGTCGGGCGGTGGCGCCGTGCGGGCGGTGGTGCCTTGCGGGCGGTGGGTGTCGGGTGGGCCGTGGCCCGGTGGGGTGGGGCCGGTCGCTCGGGGCGTCGCGTGCTCCGGACGCCGATCGGCCGGGGCCGTCGAAGGGCCGTTGACCTGCGGTGGAACCGGTGGAGCGGGACGGCCCGAAGATTCTTCGAATCCACCTGCAACCCGGGCGGGGGTCACACGTCTAGTTCAGTGAGAGACACGGAAGGTGGGCCACCTTCCGAAGGCGGGGGGATCCTTCGCCCGTGACCCGGTGGTTCACCGGCCCCGTCCCGGCCACTCACTCACACATCCAGTCTTCGCCGGCGTCGCCGGGCCTGTCCTCGGCATGCCCGCAACCGGCACGTTCCAGGGGGAACCATGTCCAGCACCGCCCGCGTCAGCCGTTCGCGCCGCACCGCCGCCGTCGCCGCCACGCTCGCAGTCGTCGCACTCGGCGGCTCGCTGGCCCTGCCGACGCAGGCGTTCGCCGACGAGGTGAAGGGCGCGAAGCTGTCGGTCCAGGCGCCGGCGTCGGTCGGCTTCGCCGGGCAGCCGGTCGCGTTCACCGAGACCATCACCAACACCGGCGAGAAGACCACCGACTTCCTGCTCGAACTGGGCACCACCAGCGACCTCGGCACCCCCTCGGACGCCATCACCATCGACTACCGGAACCCCACGACCGGCAGCTGGGAGTCCGTCCCGCTGTCGTTCCAGTCCGGCCCCGGGTCGGCCAGCTACGAGGGCAGCGTGCCCGGCATCACCGTCGCGGCCGGCCGGACGGTCACCGTGGACCTGCGCATCGGCGCGCCCATGGGTCTGCCGCACCACGGGGCGTCCAACGGCGGCTTCGACTCCATCGGCCTGCGCTCCGTCGTGACCGCGCCCGGCGGCTGGGTCACGCTCGCCGAGCAGACCAGGACGATCGGGGTCGACTCCATCCGCACCTCCCTCGCCTCCGTCCCCGACACCGCGGTCGCCGGCGGTGCGCCGATCGAGTTCGACGCCGTCCTCACCAATGCCACCGCGTCGGGCTACGTCAACCTCGGCAACGTGCTCTTCAGTGACCCCCACGCCACCGTTCAGATCCGCAAGGCCGACGGCACCTGGGACACCCTCGCCAAGGTCGCCGGCGGAGTCGGCGACGAACTGTCCGGCGTCTACCTCCAGGGCCGCGACTCCGGCATCGCCGCCGGCCGGACCGAGACCACCCGGGTGCGGGTCGCCTACGACGTGAACACCCCGCTCGGGGCCACCCGGCTCAGCCCCTGCCTCTTCGTCAACGAGGGCGACACCCCGTTCGAGGGCACCACCATGTGCGAGACGGGCAGCACCGTCACCGTCCTCGCACCGGCCCCGACGCCGACCGCGGCGCCCACCACGGCGAAGCCCGCCGCAGCGAAGCCGGCCACGAGGAAGCCCACCGCCCCGGCCGCGGTCAAGCCCGCCGCCGAGGTCAAGCCGGCCGCCGCCCCCGCCGCCCCGGCCCCGGCCGCCGCCCCCGCGGTCGCCGCCCCGGCCCCGCAGGCCCCCGCCCCCGCCGCGGCCGCCCCGGCCGCCCAGACCACCGGTGAACTCGCCGCCACCGGCTCCGGGTCCGGCACCGCCCCCGCGATCGCCGCCGCCGTCCTCGCCACCCTCGGCGCCGGCGCCGTCCTCCTCGGCCGCCGCCTGCGCCGCCGCTCCTGAGGCGTCGACGCGCCGGTGCCTCCCCGACCCGCGGCCGGGGAGGCACCCGCGCGTGCTACCCGGGCTGGTCCCCGGCCGTCGCCCGCGCGGTGACCAGTCCGGACTCGTAGGCCGCGATGACCGCCTGGGCGCGGTCCCGGACGGCGAGCTTGTCGAAGATGCTGGTGATGTAGTTCTTGACCGTGGAGACGCTGATGTCCAGCGCGCGGGAGATCCCGCCGTTGTCGAGGCCGGTGGCCATCAGGCGCCACACCTCGACCTCGCGCGGGGTCAGGTCGCCCAGACCGGTGGGCGCCGGCTGCGGACCGCCGGGGGCCCGGACGTAGGTGGAGATCAGCCGGGTGAGCAGGCGCGGCGCGACGGCGGCCTCGCCCGCGTGGACGGTGTGGATCGCCGCGGCGAGGTCCTCCGGGGAGCTGTCCTTGGGCAGGAACCCGTAGGCGCCGGCGCGCAGGGCGCCCACCACGTACTCGTCGAGGTCGAAGGTGCTGAGGGCCAGGACGCGGCAGCCGGGCACGGTGGCGGCGAGTTCGCCGGTCGCGCCGACCCCGTCGAGGACGGGCATCCGGATGTCCATCACCACGACGTCCGGGCGCAGCCGTTGGGCGAGGGTGACGGCCTCGGCGCCGTTCTCGGCCTCCCCCACCACCTCGAAGGACGGGTCGGGGGAGAGGATCAGTGACAGGCCGCGCCGGACCAGCGGCTGGTCGTCCACGATCAGCACCCTGATCCTCGGCGGTGTCGTCGGCCCCGTCCCGGTCATCGGTACGCCCCTTCCTGTCGGACGGCCGCCCCGGCCGTCCGGTCCGTGTCAGCCGTGTCGGCCGTGTCAGCTGTGTCGGCCGCTTCGGCCGCGTCGGCCGTGTCGTTGCCGGTCAGCGGCAGGTCGGCCAGCACCGCGAAGCCGCCGCCGGCCTGCGGACCGACGGTGAGGGTGCCGCCGTGCAGGGCGACCCGCTCGCGCATGCCGATCAGGCCGTAACCGCCCGGACCCGTCGCCGGCGTCCGCTCCGCCGGCGCAGCGCCCCCGCCGTCGTCCCGCACCTCGACGGTGACCCCGTCCCGGCGGTACGTCAGGTGCACGGAGGCACGGGCCGGCCCGGCGTACTTGCGGGTGTTGGTGAGGGCCTCCTGGACGATCCGGAACACCGTGAGGCCGACGGTCGGCGGCAGCGGACGCTGCGGCCCGCGGACGACGAACTCGGTCGGCAGCCCGCCGAGCCGGGCCTCGCCCACCAGGCGGTCGAGGTCGTCGGCGCCGGGCTGGGGCGGCGACGGCGCGGCCTCCGGTTCGTCGCCGGCCCGCAGCACGTCGAGCAGCTGGCGCATCTCGCGCAGCGCGAGCCGCCCGGAGGACTCCAGGGTGACCAGGGCCTCCCGGACCACCTCCGGACGGCCGAGGTTGGCCCGGGCGCCACCGGCCATCAGCTGCATGGTGGTGATGTGGTGGGCCACGATGTCGTGCAGCTCCCGGGCGATGCGGCGCCGTTCGTCCGCCACCGCGCGGTCGGCGAGGAGCTGCCGGTTGGCCGCCACCTGCTGCTGCCACTGGTTCACCGCCAGCGCGGTGCCGACCACGATCAGGGTGGAGAGGACCGCGCTGACGGTGGCCTCCCAGGTCGGCGTCCGGCCGTGGCTCTGGCTCAGCAGCGTCAGCGTCACCGTCGCGGCGGCCGCGACCGCCGTCACCCGGCCGGTGCAGGCCCGGGCCGCCGAGAACAGGGCGACCACCAGCACGGACCCGAAGTGGACGGGCAGTGAGGCCGTCAGGGAGGAGGCCGCGTCGAGCACCAGGACGGCGGTCAGCACCGCCCCCGGGTGGCTGCGCCGGGCGAGCAGCGGCAGGGCCGCCAGCGCGACGAGGAGGAACCCGAGCACGCTCACGGCGTGCCGGCCGTCGGGGTAGGCGAAGAACACGTAGCTGAGCAGGTTCATCGCGCAGGCCCCGCCGGTCACCAGCGCGTCGTTGCGGGTCCACGGCGGCTCGAAGCCGTCGGCGTCCAGCGGCTCCCGGGCATCGCCGGTCCCGCTCCGTCGGTTCCTGGGCATCTGGGTACTCCCCCTGCGTCCGGCCTCCTGTCCCCCCCGACAGCCTCGCACAGCCGCCGCCGTGCGCGGACCCGCCCGACGGCCGGGGACGGGGCCCTGACCAGGACCAGGGTCCTGGGTGCGGGCCCGGGCGGGAGCGCGGGCCCCGGTGCGGATCATCCGCCGCCACGACGCCCGGAGGGCCCGCGCGGTGATGGTCTTGAGACCGGTCGGGGAGTCCGTCCCCGGCAGGCATCCGCACTCAAGTCCGTCCGTCGGAGGACATCGTGATCCGCGCCCTGACCGGGTACTCCACCAGACATCCCTGGAAGGTCGTCGCCCTCTGGGGCGTGCTGGCCGTCGTCCTGACCGCCCTGGCCCCGATGCTGATGTCCCGCGTCACGCAGAGCCAGACCGCCGACTTCCTGCCCCGCAGCTACGACTCGGCCGCCGCGATGCGGATCGCCGAGGAGCAGTTCGGGCTGAACCCCGACGCCACCGTCGTCACGGTGCTGGTCGCCCGGTCCGACGGCAAGGCCCTCAGCGCGGCGGACCAGACGCGGGTCGAGGCCGAGGCGGAGAAGCTGGGCAAGCGGCGGGTCGCCATGCCCAGGGCGGACGACGAGCCGACGTTCCTGCTCCCCGACCGTTCCCAGACGCCCCGGATCGCCCCGGCGATGGTGGCGCCCGACCGGAGCTTCGAGCTGCTCTCGGTCGAGCTGGTCGGGAACGCCGCCGACCAGGGCGTCCAGGGCGTCTACCGGGCCTTCCGGGACGGCACCCGGACGCAGTTCGCCGAGGCGGGGATGCGCACCGGCTTCACCGGCGGCCTCGCCGACGCCGTCGACTCCGCCGACTCCCACAAGACCGCGTCCACGGTCGGGGGCGCCGTGGTGATGGGGCTCATCGTCCTGCTCAACGTGCTGGTGTTCCGCAGCGCGCTGGCCGCGGTGCTGCCGCTGCTCGCGGTCGCGCTGATCGGCGGCGTGGCGGGCGGGGCCGTCGCGGGGGCCGCCCTGCTCACCGGGCTCAAGCTGGACGCGGGCACCCCGGGGCTGATCAGCGTCGTCCTGCTCGGCATCGGCATCGACTACATGCTGTTCCTGCTGTTCCGCTTCCGCGAGCACCTGCGCGCCCGGCCCGAGCAGCCGGCCCGGGAGGCGGCCGCGCAGGTCTCCGCCCGGGTGGGTACCGCGATCACCTCGGCGGCGCTGACCATCGTGGCCGCGTTCGCCACGTTGGGCCTGGCCACCTTCGGGCAGTTCCGCTCGATGGGCCCCGCGATAGCCGTCGCGGTCCTGGTGATGCTGCTGGGCAGCCTCACCCTGCTGCCGGCGCTGCTCGCCGTCGCCGGGCGCAAGATGTTCTGGCCCTCCAAGGCGCTGCTCCGCGAGCCGCGCGACCGCCGCGCCGCCCGCTTCGGCGAACTGGTCGCCCGGCGGCCGCTGCTGATGCTGGCCGCCTCCGTCACGCTGCTCGCCGCACTGGCGGCCGGGACGATCGGCCTGCGGATGGACTACGGCCGGGGCGACTCCGGCCCGCAGACCGCGGCGGCGGCCACCGCGGTCGAGATCTCCCACGCGCTGCCGGCCGGCGTGTCGGACCCGACGAGCGTCTACGTCACCGTCACGGACGGGGGCACCCTCAGCACGGACCGGCTGACCGGCCTCTCCGGGGCCCTCGCCCGGGTCGACGGCGTGGGCCAGGTCGCGGCCACCGTGCTGAACCAGGACCACCGCGCCGCCCGGATCGACCTCTACCCGACCGTCGACCCGCAGAGCCCGGAGGCCCGTGACCTGGCCTCCGGCCCGATCCGGGCCGCGGTCGCCCAGCACACGCCCGCCGGGACGACGGCCCACGTCGGCGGCACACCGGCGATCTTCGCCGACGTCTCGGCCGCCGTCGACCACGACCTCAGGATCGTCTTCCCGGTCGCGGCCGCGCTGATCGCGCTGATCCTGCTGCTGCTCCTGCGCAGCCTGCTCGCCCCGGTGGTCCTGATGCTCTCGGTCGGCCTCGGTTTCGTCGCCACCCTCGGCGCGGCGACCCTGCTCTTCCAGCACGCCCTCGGCGAGCCGGGCATCAGCTTCACCCTCCCCCTGGTGCTGTTCCTGTTCGTGGTGGCACTGGGCACCGACTACAACATCCTGATCACGGACCGGATCCGCGAGGAGATGCAGCGCCCGGGCCCGGCCCGGGGCGCCGTGGCCCGAGCGGTCCGGCACACCACACCCGCCATCGCGATGGCCGGACTGGTGCTCGCCGGCTCCTTCGCCACCCTCGCCACCACCCCGGGCAGCGAACAGGTCGCCTTCGCGATGGCGCTCGGCATCATGCTCTCGGCACTCGTGCTGTCCCTGGTCCTGGTCCCCGCCCTGGCCGCCCTCCTGGGCCGCTCCCTCTGGTGGCCGGTCCGGCCCCGCCCCGCGGCGGTCGCCCACCCCCGGCACGCGGCGGCCGGCGCCGCGCGGGAACCCGAGCGGATCTCGGCCTACTGAGGCCCCTCGCGGCCGGGAGCCGGAGGACCGGCGCGCACACCGCCCAGCACACCGCCGACGGGGCGGGAACTCGGATCGAGTACCCGCCCCGCCGGCGTGCCCCGGCGCCCGGTGGACGCGGCAGGCACGCAAAAGGCCCCGGAGAGCGAACTCTCCGGGGCCTTTCTGCTGTTCGCAACTGTGGCCAGGGCCGGGGTCGAACCGGCGACCTTCCGCTTTTCAGGCGGACGCTCGTACCAACTGAGCTACCTGGCCGTACTGCACCGTCTCTTGCGAGACGAGCGATCCCGACGGGACTTGAACCCGCGACCTCCACCTTGACAGGGTGGCGAGCTAACCAACTGCTCCACGGGACCTGGTGTGGATTGCTCCACATAGGTCTTGCGCACTGCACTTTACTACGGTACTGCTGTGCCCCCAACGGGATTCGAACCCGTGCTACCGCCTTGAAAGGGCGGCGTCCTGGGCCACTAGACGATGAGGGCTTGCGGCCTGTCCGGCTGTTTCCAGCGTTCGGGGACGTCGAGAAGCATATGGGATGTCGGGCGGATCGCCAAAACGACTTCGGCCCGGCCGGGTGGCGGGCCCGGCGGGCCGGTCAGGACCAGCCGAGCTCGTCGAGCTCGTGGTCGTCGAAGCCGAAGTGGTGGGCGACCTCGTGGATGACCGTGGTGCGGACCTCCTCGACCGCCTGCTCGTGGGTCTCGCAGTGCCGCAGGGTCGGGCCCCGGTAGATGATGATCCGGTCGGGGAGCACGCCGGCGTACCACTCGCCGCGCTCGGTGAGCGGGGTGCCCTCGTAGAGGCCGAGGAGCTCCGGGTCGGCGGGGTCGGGCTCCTCCTCGACGAACACCGCGACGTTGTCCATCATGGCCGCGAGTTTCGGGGGGATCCGGTCGAGGGCGTCGCTGACGAGCGTCTCGAAGTCTTCCCGGGTCATCTCCACCGGATCATTGTCGGGTCTGCGGTGACGGTGTGCCAGGCGGTGGGGGCCGGTGTTTCATGGGCCCATGACGACATCGGAGAGCGGGGCGGGCGCGGCGGCCGACGCGGTGCCCCCGCGCCGGGAGCCGGTGCTGCGCGGGCAGGGGCCCGCGGTGGCGGCGGTCGCGCTGGGCGGCGCGATCGGGGCGTCGGCGCGGTACGGGGCCGGCCTGCTCTGGCCGACCGGGCCGGCCGGCTTCCCGTGGACCACGCTGGTCGTGAACGGGACCGGCTGCGCGGTGATCGGGGTCTTCCTGGTGGTGGTCACCGAGGGGCGGCCCGCGCACCCGTTGCTCCGGCCGTTCTTCGGCACGGGGGTGCTGGGCGGGTTCACCACCTTCTCCACGTACGCGCTGGACATCCGGCAGCTGCTGGCGCACGGGCGGCCCGGGGCCGGGGCGGCCTACCTGGGGCTGACGCTGCTGGTGGCGCTGGCCGCGGTCCGGGTGGCGGCGGGGATGACGCGCCGTCTGCTCCCGGGCACAGTCCGGAGGCCGGGTTGAGGCGGTCGGCGGGGTCGGCCGGGGCGCCCGCCGTTCAGGCGGCGGAGGGGGCGGGGCGGTGAACTGGTTGCTGGTGGTGGCCGGGGCGGTGGTCGGCGCGCCGCTGCGGTACCTGACCGACCGGGCGGTGCGGGCCCGGCACGACTCGGCGTTCCCGTGGGGCACCTTCACCGTGAACGTGGCCGGCTGCCTGGTGCTCGGGCTGGTGACCGGGGCGGTGGCGGCCGGCGCGGCCTCCTCGCACCTCCAACTCCTGCTCGGGACGGGCTTCTGCGGGGCGCTGACGACCTATTCGACCTTCTCCTGGGAGACCCTGCGGCTGGCCGAGGGCGCGGCCGGACGGTACGCGCTGGCCAACGTGGCGGGCAGCGTGGCGGCGGGGCTCGCCGCGGTGTACGCGGGGGCGGAGGCGGCCTCGGCGCTCTGGGGCTGAGCGGGCCGGGCGGGTCCGGGCGGGCCGGGCGGGTCCGGCGCGGTGGTCGGGGCTTCCGCCGGCGCTCGTACCGGTGTTCGGCGCTGTGGCGAGCGCCGTGGTGAGCGCCGGGGTTCGCGCCGGTGGTGTTGCGCCGGGTGGATGGCGCCGGGCGCTTCCTGTCGGGCGGCCCGTGTCCCGGTGCCCGGGGCGCGCGTTGGGCACCGAAAGTGCCGCGCGCGACGGCGGCGGCCCGGGCCCGGGTGGGGCAGTGGAAGAGGGAGCTCGGTGGCGGCGATGCGTTCGGTGCGCGAGGTGGGTGCTCAGGAGGAACGTTCGGCCGGTCGGGCGCCGGTGGTCCGTCCGGCGGTCGACCGGCCGGTCGTGGTGCGGGCCGTGGTGGTCCGGCAGGCGCCGGAGCGCAAGCCCAGGGCGGTGGCGGTGCGCGACGGTGTGGTGCGCGCGGCGGCGGTACTGGCGGTGGCCGGGTTGGGCCTGACCGGGTGCATGTCGGTCGGACCGGGCGCGGACGAGAAGCACGGCACCGTCCCGGTCGGGCAGGCCGGGACGGTGGGCAAGCCCGCGGGCGGCGCGTCGGCCACGCCGGCCGGCGTCCGCCAGGGTGGCGCGTCCGGGCGGCCGGAGCGTTCCGGGAGCGCGCAGCCCGGGGGCACGCCGGGAGCGGGCCAGACCGCGGCGGCGGGCGGGGCGTCCTCGGGCGCGAACGGTGCGGCCGCCGGTGCGGAGGAGGCCCCGGGAGCCGTCCCCGGGCAGGACGCGCCGGGCGCGAACGGTGATGCCGGGGGCGTGAACGCCAGTAGCGCACCCCAACCGGGTACCTCGGTCGGCGGGACGGCGGCCGGTACGGGTGGCACAGGCGGTGCGGGGGCGGCCGGAGGCGCCGGCAGCGGCGGTTCCACCGGCGGCACCGGGGACGGGCGCTCCGGCGGCGGCGCCGCGACCCCGCCGGCGGCGAGCCCGACCGTCCGGCCGTCGGCCTCCCCCGATCCGAGCCCGGTCACCCCCGCCCCGCCCGTCACGCCGGCGCCCGAGCCCACGCCCGGCAACTCCGGATCTTCGGCCCCGAGCGCCGCTTCGGGCGGCCACTAGCGCGCTGGCCAGTGCATTTGCCTTTGATCCCGAGGTTCCCCTATGGTGGTAGATCGTTCGTTTGATTCATTTGACTGGCGCCCTAATTCCCATCTGGCGCCCTTGGCGCGTACCGGCGATCCGTGGCTGACCGCATAGAGGCGGTTGTGAAACAGAACCCGGACTTTGGCGCGTGCCACTTCCGGAAGGTTTTGCATGTCTCTCGTTGACGACGCCCGCTTCGCCATGCCCGCGAGCGAGTCCGCCGCCGATGTCACCCTCGTCGATGCCCCCGAGGTCGAGCTGTTCGACGCCGACCAGGACATCGACCCCACCGCCGACCAGGACGCCGCCGACGAGGCCGCGACCGAGGAGAGCGCCGAGGCCGCCGAGCCCACCATCACCTTCGGCGACCTGGGCCTGCACGACGACGTCGTGCGCGCCCTCGCCAAGCGCGGTGTCACCACCCCGTTCCCGATCCAGGCCGCGACCATCCCGGACGCGCTGGCCGGCAAGGACGTGCTGGGCCGCGGCCGTACCGGCTCCGGCAAGACCCTCAGCTTCGGCCTGCCGCTGCTGACCCGCCTCGCCGGCGGCGAGCGCACCAAGCCCAAGCACCCGCGCGGCCTGATCCTCGTCCCGACCCGCGAGCTGGCCATGCAGGTCGCCGACGCGCTGGAGCCGTTCGGCTCGGTGCTCGGCCTCAAGCTCAAGGTCGTCTGCGGCGGCACCTCGATGTCGAACCAGATCTACGCGCTGGAGCGCGGCGTCGACGTCCTCGTCGCCACCCCCGGCCGCCTGCGCGACCTGCTGAACCGCGGCAGCGCCAAGCTGGGCGAGGTCAAGACCGTCGTGCTCGACGAGGCCGACCAGATGGCCGACATGGGCTTCCTGCCCGAGGTCACCGAGATCCTCGACCAGGTGCCGGCCGGCGGCCAGCGCCTGCTGTTCTCCGCCACCCTGGAGAACGAGATCGACAGCCTGGTCAAGCGCTACCTGAAGAACCCGGTCACCCACGAGGTCGACCCGTCGGCCGGCGCGGTCACCACCATGACCCACCACATCCTCGTGGTGAAGCCCAAGGACAAGGCGCCGATCACCAACGCGATCGCCGCCCGCAAGGGCCGCACGATCATCTTCGTCCGCACCCAGATGGGCGCCGACCGCGTCGCCGAGCAGCTCATCGAGGCCGGCGTGAAGGCCGACGCGCTGCACGGCGGCATGACCCAGGGCGCCCGTACCCGCGTCCTCGGCGACTTCAAGGACGGCTACGTCAACGTCGTCGTCGCGACCGACGTCGCCGCCCGCGGCATCCACGTCGACGGCATCGACCTGGTCCTGAACGTGGACCCGGCCGGTGACCACAAGGACTACCTGCACCGCTCCGGCCGCACCGCCCGCGCCGGCCGCTCCGGCGCCGTCGTCACCCTGGTGCTGCCGCACCAGCGCCGTGGCGTGTTCCGCCTGATGGAGGACGCGGGCGTCGACGCCTCGCGCCACATCCTCGACCACGCCTTCGACGCCGAGGTCGCCAAGATCACCGGCGCCCGTTCGCTGATCGAGGTCCAGGCCGAGAGCGCCGCCGGCATCGCCGGTGCCGCCGAGCGCGAGCTCGCCGACATGACCCGCCAGCTGGAGCGCGCGCAGCGCCGCGCCACCGAGCTGCGCGAGGAGGCCGACCGCCTGGCCGCCCGCGCCGCGCGCGAGCGGGCCGACCTGGGCATCGAGGACGAGGCGCCCGCCGCCGAGGCCGAGACCGCCGAGACCGCCGAGACCGCCGAGACCGCCGAGGTTCCCGCGGAGACGGCCGCCCCGGCCGCCGCCGTGACCGAGGAGCGGGCCCCGTCCTACCGCGAGGCGCGCACCGAGCGCACCGAGCGCCCGGCGTACAACCGTGACCGTGACGACCGCGGTGGCCGTTCCTTCGGTGACCGTGACAACCGCGGCGGTGGCTTCAACCGTGACCGCGACGACCGCGGCGGCCGCTCCGGTGGCTTCAACCGTGACGACCGTGGCGGCCGTTCCTTCGGTGACCGTGACAACCGTGGCGGTGGCTCCGGTGGGTTCAACCGTGACGACCGCGGTGGCCGTTCCTTCGGTGACCGTGACAACCGCGGCGGTGGCTTCAACCGTGACCGCGACGACCGCGGCGGCCGCTCCGGTGGCTTCAACCGTGACGACCGTGGCGGCCGTTCCTTCGGTGACCGTGACAACCGTGGCGGTGGCTCCGGTGGGTTCAACCGTGACGACCGCGGTGGCCGTTCCTTCGGTGACCGTGACAACCGCGGCGGTGGCTCCGGTGGCTTCAACCGTGACCGCGACGACCGCGGCGGCCGCTCCTTCGGCGACCGTCCGGCCCGCACCTTCGGTGACCGCCCGGCCTTCGGCCGCGACCGCGACGAGCGTGGCGCCGCCGGCAGCAGCAGCCGTCCGTTCTCCCGCCGTGACGACCACCGCTCCGGTGGCCGCCCGCAGGCCTCCGGCGGCTTCAACCGTGACCGCGGCGACGACCGCGGTGGCCGCTCCGGCGGCTTCAACTCCGGTGGCTTCAACCGCGACGACCGCAAGCCGCGCTGGAAGAACTGACCCCGCGTAGCGCATCCGCGCCGACGCCCGACGGGCCCGCTCCACTTCGGTGGGGCGGGCCCGTCCGCGTTCCCCCGCCCGCCGGTCGCCGCGTTGTTCTGCCGGTGAGAATAACCTGTGGCGCGCGGGCGGCCCCGTCCCTTACGGTCACGGACATGAGCAGCAGACTGCATGGCGTGGCGGTGGTGAACGAGGAGATCGCCGAGCGGGGGAGCTACCGGGCAGCCGGGGGCGAGCTCGTCCAGGTGACGGAGCGACTGGCGGCGGCCAGGGCGGGGACGGTGTCGTACCGGCCGCAGACGCTGGACGAGCTACTGCGGGCGGCGGCGCCCGGGCCCGGTCCGGCCCCGGCGGCGTCGGGAGCGGCGGCCGTCGAGGTGACGGCCGAGGGCAGCATCGCGGCCGCCCGGCGCCTGGTGGCGGCCGGGGCGGGCCGGGTCGGGGTGCTCAACTTCGCCTCGGCGCGCAACCCGGGCGGCGGCTATCTGCGCGGCGCCCGGGCCCAGGAGGAGGACCTCTGCCGCAGCGCCCTGCTGTACACCTGCCTGCGCGAGGCCCCGGACTACTACGCGGCGCACCGCGCCAGTGACGACCTGCGGTACAGCCACCGGGTGATCGTCTCGCCCGACGTGCCGGTGATCCGGGGCGGGGACGGCGAGCTGCTGGCAGAGCCCTACCCGGTGACGTTCCTGACCTCGCCGGCGCCCAACGCCGGCCAGTTGGCACGGCGTTCGGCGGAGGTGGACGTCCGGGGGGTGCTCGCCGAGCGGGCGGTCCGGGTGCTCGCGGCGGCGGCCCGGCACGAGGTGCGCGCGCTGGTGCTGGGGGCCTGGGGCTGCGGGGTGTTCGGCAACGACCCGGCACAGGTGGCGGAGGCCTTCGAGGGGGCGCTGGCGCAGTACGGCGCGGCCTTCGAGCGGGTCGTGTTCGCGGTCTGGGACCGCACGCCCGTCTCGCCGAACAGGGCCGCTTTCGAGGCCAGGTTCGGCGCGGTGGCCGGCTGACGGGCGGTCGCCACCGGGGGCCGGGCAGGCCGGCTCAGCTCCGGCGGGCGCCCAGCACGCTCGCGGCGGTCGAGGCGGCGGCGACCACGCCGGTGACGGCGAGGACGGACGGCCAGGCGCCGATCCCCTTCGCCAGCGGATGCGAGCCGCCGAAGGCCGCCACGTAGAGGCCGGTCAGGGCGGCGGCGGTGGCCGCGCCCGAGCTGCGGTGCCACTGCGCGGCGGCGCCCGCCCCGGCCACGGCCAGGACGGCACCGCCCAGTTCGCGCCGGCCGGTCCACCGGGCGACGCCGTAGCCGCCGACCAGGCCGCTCGCCGCGGTCAGCGCGGCGGGCGCGGCGGTCGAGAGCACGTTCGGGATCCTCGCCATCGTCGACTCCACTCCTCGGCATCCTCGGATCGTCCGACCCTAACCCGCCGGACTCCCGGCCCCGCCTCCAACCCGGCCCGGCTCCGACCCGGTCCGCCTCCGACCCGGCCCGGCTTCGGGCCGACGGGCGCCCCCTACCGGGTGGGGCCGCCCGAACGGCTACCGGAAGGCCTCCTCGAACGGCAGTGCCCGCGCCGCCCGGGCGAGCCGGTCCGCGGCCTCGGCCGGTGCCAGCACCCGCTCCAGCCGGAGATCCCCCGGCACCTGCTGGATGTACCGGCCCGCCGACCAACTGCGCTCGTACGCCTGCGGCTCCAGCACCAGGGTGCGGAAGCCGTCCACCACCGGGATGTCGCTCGGCGTGCCCTCGTTCCAGATCCACGTCCCGTCGGGCGCGACCAGGTTGAACGAGCCGTACGCGGTGACCCGGCGGCGCCCGTCCAGCTCCTCGGTCCGGCTGAGCGCGACGGCCTCCGGGTCCGGCGGGGAGCCGGGCAGGTGTCCGCCGCCGATCAGCACGTCGGCGAGCAGCGTGTGCAACTGGAAGTTGTCGGTCAGACCGTCCATCCGCAGCAGGTAGCCGGTACCGCTCGGGCGGTCCAGCACCAGCAGCGGCTCGTCGTCGAGCGTCTTCGCCAGGTAGGTCAGGCCCTTGAGGTCGTGCTGCCCCTCGCCGTAGCGGTCGATCAGTTCGAGCAGGACGTCTGTCACGCCGTCGGCCCGGGCCGCGGTGCGGACGGCCGCATGGGTGCAGACCGCGAACGAGGCCATCTGCCACAGGTGGAGCGTCCACCAGCCGATCACCGCCCGGTGGGCGTGCCACTCGGCCAGCCGGTCCGGGTCCTCGATCCGGGCGTGCGCCAGGGCCGGGTCGTCCTCGTCCGGGTCGGGCAGGTCGCCGCCGCCGGTCTCGGCCCAGCGCTCGACCAGCAGCAGCGCGCCGCTCAGCGCTCCGCGCAGGCCCGCCAGCACCTGTCCGGCGCAGGCCACCGGGTCGGCGCCGCGCTCGACGCAGGCGCCCACCATCATCGCCAGCCGCGCCCGGGGGAACGGCGGCAGCTCCGGGAGCAGCGCCGCCAGCCGGGGGCCGACCGCCGCCGACTCGGCCTCGCCGGCCGGGCCCAGCAGCCCGCCGAGCCGTTGGAACGCGGCCGCCACCCGCTCGTCGTCGCCGGCCGCGACGGCCGCCTCCAGTTCGGCCGTCGCCCGGTCGAGGGCGGGTTGCTGACGGTCCGACGGATCCGGGGAGCCGTCGTGCGGGGGAATGCGGTCGGACACCATTCGCCGCAGCATAGGCGCCCGCCCGGCGGTGGCCCGCTACCGGGGGGCGACGATCCGCCCACCGGCCCGGTCGGCCGTCGGGACTGCCCGGCCGAGCCGTCGGGCACGGGGGCGGCCGCCCCGGTGAGAGACTGCCGGCGTGACTGACCACGTGATCACGGACGGCCTCTACCGGGTGCGCAACGTCGGCAGCGGGCTGCTGCTGGAGGTCGCCGACGGGAGCCGCCGCAGCGGTGCCAAGGTCGTCCTCGGAGCGGAGAGCGGCTCCGAGGCCCAGCTCTGGCGGTTCGGCGCCGTCCACCCGGGTGGCGCCCTGTACCACGTCGAGAACGCCGCCAGCGGGAAGCGCCTGGACGTCACCGGTGCCTCGCCGGAGGACGGCGTCCTGATCCAGCAGTGGTCGCCCAACGCCTTCGGGGCGCAGGAATGGCTCCTCGAACACCACCTCGACGCTCCGGGCACCTACACCCTGACCAGCTTCATCAGCGGCAAGCCGCTCACCGCCACCACCCCCGGCAGTCCGGTCGAACAGCGCGAGGACGACGACTCGCCCGCGCAGTGGTGGCGCCTGGAGCGCCAGAGGTAGGGGGTGCCCCGCGGGCCGCGGCGGGGCGGCCCGCGGGCCCGGTCAGGCCGAGAGGTTGGTCCGGAGGGCGGTCAGCTCCTCGTCGGTGGTGCCGTGGGCGCGCAGGTAGTCGGCGACGGAGCCGTGCCGGGCCCGGATCCAGCTGAGGGACGAGGCCAGGAGCGGGGTGGAGATCGGGCGGGAGACGCGTTCGGTGCCGGTCTCGTCGAGGTAGGGGGTCGGGCCGTCGAGCAGGCCGAGGCCGGCGTTGGAGAGCAGGAAGTCGGCCATCAGCTCGGCGTCGGAGGCGCCCAGCAGGGACTGCACGACCGCGATGGTCAGACCGGTGCGGTCCTTGCCGACGGCGCAGTGCACGACGGCCGGTACGCCGCCGGGGATACCGAGCCGGCGGATCGCGGCGACCAGCGAGGGGCCGGCGGTCTCGGCCATGAAGGGGTAGAGCTCGGCCTGGTCCTCGGGCCACGGACGGTCGATGTCCTCGCGGTTCGCCGGGAGGGTGGGGAGGCTGAGCGCCTCGTGGTCGAGCCCGAACCGCAGGTCGGGCCAGGTCGCCAGCTCGAAGGGGCTGCGCAGGTCGATCACGGTGCGCAGGCCGAGGTCCTTGAGCCGCTGGGCGCCCTCCGGCGTGAGGTTGTGGAAGGAGCCGGAGCGGTAGAGCACGCCCGTGCGCAGGGCACCGACGCCCCCGGCGTCGCGGAAGTTGCGCACACCGGGGATGTCGAGGAACGCGGACGGCAGGTCGGGTTCACGGTCCGGCAGGTCGTCGGTCATGGCCTCCACCGTACGGGCGGGAGAGGCGGCCGGGGAAGGAAACGGACGGCGTCGTCTCAGCGGCCGCCGGAGACGTCCAGGAAGGTGCCCGTGCTGTACGAGGCGGCGGGGGAGAGCAGGTAGAGGATCGCCTCGGCGACCTCCTCCGGCCGTCCGCCCCGCCGCATCGGCAGCCCGGGCGCGACCCGGTCCACCCGGCCGGGCTCACCGCCCAGGGCGTGGATGTCGGTGTGGATAAGGCCGGGGCGCACGGCGTTGACCCGGATGCCCTCGGCGGCGACCTCCAAGGCGAGTCCGCGGGTCATCGAGTCGACGGCGCCCTTGGCGGCCGCGTAGTCCACGTACTCGTTCGGCGAGCCGAGCCGGGAGGCGGCGGAGGAGACGTTGACGATGGCGCCGCCGCGCCCGCCGTACCGGGTGGACATCCGGCGGACGGCCTGCTTCGCGCAGAGGAACGGGCCGGTGATGTTGGAGGCCCAGATCCGGTTCAGCCGGTCCTCGTCGATCTCCTCCAGCCGGCACTGCTTCTCCAGCGTGCCGGCGTTGTTCACCAGGGCGGTGAGCAGGCCCAGTTCGGCGTCCACGGTGGCGAACAGCCGCTCCACCTCGGCGGTCCGGGTGACGTCGGCCCGGACGGCGAGAGCGGTACCGCCCCCGGCCCGGACGGCGTCCACCACGGCGGTGGCGGCGGCCTCGTCGGCGCGGTAGTTGACGCAGACCCGGTAGCCGCGCCGCCCGGCCAGCAGGGCGGTGGCCGCGCCGATGCCGCGCCCGGCACCGGTGACCAGGAGGACCTCGGGGCGGTCGGCGGCGGCGGGAGGAAGGGAGGAGTCCATGGTCCGCACGCTACCCCGGTGGCCGGCGGGAGCGGCCGACACCGGTTCGGTGCACCGGAATTCGTTCGCCCCGAGCGGCCCGGGCGGGGCACACTCCTCGGACCGCCGCGACCCCCGAGGAGACCTCATGCCCCCCGCACCCGGCACCGTCCTGCTCGCGGGCGTGGTCGGCTCGACCGCGTACGGCTTCGCGCACGCCGGCTCGGACGTCGACCGGCTCGGCCTGTTCGCCGCGCCGACCGAGGACTTCCACGGCCTGCACCGCCCGGCGGAGTCCCAGGTCACCACCGAGCCCGACACCACCCTGCACGAGGCCGCCAAGTGGTGCCGCCTGGCGCTCACCTGCAACCCGACCGCCTCCGAACTGGTCTGGCTGCCGGCGGACCTGTACGAAGTGCGCAGCCCGCTGGGCGAGGAGCTGATCGCGATCCGCGGCTCCTTCCTGAGCGCCCCGGCCGTCCGGAACTCCTATCTCGGCTACGCCGACCAGCAGTTCCGCAAGCTGCTCGGCCGCGACACGGCGGACCCGGCCGGTCTCCGCCGGGCCGCCAAGCACGCCCGCCACCTGGTCCGGCTCACCGAGCAGGGCGTCCGGCTCCACGAGACGGGCGAGAACGTCGTCCGGCTGCCCGACCCGGAGCGGGTGCGCGCGCTCGGCGACCGCATCGCCGAACACCCCGCCGCCGCCGAGCCGCTGCTCGCCGCCGCCGCCGAACGCTTCGCCCGCCCCGGCGCCCTCCCCCCGGCGCCGGACCCGCGCCCCGCCGAGGCCTGGCTCCGCCGCGTCCGCGCCGCCCACTACGCCCCGCCCGCCCAGGACACCCCGCCCGTCCGCACCCCACCCGTCCCGGCCGCCCGCTGAGCCCGGCGCGTCCGCACAATCCACTGGCGGAGGCGTGGGCGCCAACGGGTAGGATCGCCCTGGCCCGCCCCGCACGGGGCGGCCGACGGGCCGCTAGCTCAATTGGCAGAGCTGCGGACTTTTAATCCGTAGGTTCAGGGTTCGAGCCCCTGGCGGCCCACCCGTGAAGGCCCCGGTCAGACACCGTCTGACCGGGGCCTTTCGGGATTCCGGCAGCGGGCCGCCGGGCGGACGGGGCGGCTCGCCGCCCGGTGCGCGGGTGAGTGTGCGTCAGGGGTTCGCGGTCCAGCGCGGACGGCTGGTGGGGGTCGGGCGTTCGGCCGAAGTGCCGTGGGGGCCGGGGGAGATGGGGGTGGGGTCCTGGCCGGGGGACGGGGGCGGGCGAGGCGGCTGGAATAATACGACCGGCTTGTATGCTCCGACAGGGGCTTGTGGTGCCTGCGGGGGCTCCGGGGGACGGGGTGGGAAGGGTCGCGGGGGCGTTCGTCGGTCATTACGACCTTCGTATGTGCAACCTGGGGGCGGCCCGGACCGTCCTTCTTGTATGCGGAGTGCCCGGTCGTGGGGCGTCGCGTCGGCCGGTGAAAGGTACACGGATGTCAGGTCAGTGGGGCGAGGGCCCGGCTCGTGGTGACGACGCGCCCGGCGCGCTCACGGCCGAGGGCGGCGACGGCGGGGTGCCGCAGCCGCGGGCCGGGGGCCGGGCGCAGGCGCGGCGCGCGGCGCAGGGCAAGGGGGGCCGGGCGGCCGGCGCGGCCGGTGCCGGTGGGGCCGCGGCCGGCGGTGGCCGGGCGGCGGCCCGCAACAGCCGCAAGCCGAAGAAGAACGTGAAGAAGATCGTCGCCTGGTCGGCGGCCGGTGTGCTGGTGCTGATGGCCGGCGCGGGCGGCGCGATCTACCTCAAGCTCAACGCCAACATCAAGACCTTCGACGCGGACGCGATAGCCGGCGACCGGCCGCCGGAGGCGCAGCCCGACGCGGACGGCAACAAGCCGGTCAACGTCCTGCTGATCGGCTCGGACAGCCGCGGCAAGAACAACGCCGACCTGGGCGGCGGCGAGGACGGCGGCGCCCGCTCGGACACCACGATCCTGCTGCACGTCTACGCGGACCACAAGCACGCCGTCGGGATCTCCATCCCCCGCAACGCCATGGTGGCGATCCCGTCCTGCAAGCTCCCGGACGGCAAGTGGACCAAGGCCGCCACCAGCGACCTGTTCAACGCGGCGTTCTCGAAGGGCGAGAGCGACGACGGCAACCCCGCCTGCACCCAGAACACGGTGGAGAAGCTCACCGGCATCCGGGTGGACCACACCATCGTGGTGGACTTCCAGGGCTTCTCCGCGATGACGAAGGCCGTCAACGGGGTCGACGTCTGCCTGCCGAAGCCGATCTACGAGAACGACATCAACCCCAAGCTCCCCAAGAAGGGCGCCGTCGTCCTGCCCCAGGGCAAGCAGAAGGTCGAGGGCCAGCAGGCGCTGAACTTCGTCCGGCTGCGGTACGGCATCGGGGACGGCTCCGACATCGGCCGGATGAAGCGGCAGCAGGCCTTCCTCGGCTCGCTCGCCTCCAGCATCAAGAGCCAGGGCCTCAACCCCACCACGCTGCTCCCGCTCGCGGACGCCGCCACCAAGTCGATGACCGTGGACCCGGGCCTCGGCTCCGCCGACAAGCTGCTCTCCTTCGGCCTCTCGCTGAAGAACATCGACATGCACGAGCTCAAGTTCGTGACGCTGCCCTGGCGCTACCGCACCCAGGACAAGAACATCGACATCATCCAGCCGGACGCCAACAAGCTCTGGGACGCCCTCAAGGCCGACCGGACCATCGACGGTCAGAACGCCACCGGCCAGCAGACCGACGCGCCGGCCGCACCGACCGACGCCGGCTCGCCGAGCGCTCCGGCGGCGCCGACCACGCCGCCCGCCGCGGCCTCCGACCCGGGCAACGCCGCGGTCAAGGTGTCCGTCTACAACGGCACCACCACCACCGGGCTGGACGGCAAGGCGAGCGAGGCGCTCAAGGCGGCCAAGTTCACCGCCACCAAGGCCGGCCCGGCGGCCAGCACCAAGTACGCGACCACGATGATCGAGTACGGCTCCGGGCAGAAGGCCAACGCCGAGAAGGTCGCCGAGCTGTTCCCGGGGGCCACCGTCGAGGCGGCCAAGTCGGCCGGCATCACCGTGATCGTCGGCAAGGACTTCGCGGCGGCGAACGGCGGTGGCGCGGCCGCCCCCGGTACCGCCGCGGCCCCCGGCGCCGCGGCCGCCCCCTCGGTGCCGGCCCCGCTGCCCACCAGCGTGACCAACGACGCCCGCTCGGCGGACGAGGACATCTGCGCCGACGTCTCCTACGGCTGACCCGACCGGCGGGAGAGCGCCCGCGGCGGCCCCGTCCGCCGCCCGCGTCCGGGCCGCCCGCCGGGTCGCCGTCCGGTGGCGGGATCGCGGTGGCCCGGTGAAGGTGGGCGGTGTACCGCCCGCCGGTCGCGCCGCCGCCCGGGCCTCCGCCCGCGTCGCGGCCCGGGGCCCGGGCCCCGGGCACCCCGGCCGGTCGTGGCGGAGGACGAGGAACCCGTACTCCCGGAGGCCCAGCAATGCCCGAAGTGACCGCTCCGTACGCGCCCGGCACCCCGTGCTGGATCGACCTGATGGCGAGCGACCAGCAGGCCGCCCTCGACTTCTACCGCGACCTGTTCGGCTGGCAGGGGGAGGTCGGCCCACCCGAGTTCGGCGGCTACGCCGTGTGCGCGCTGAACGGGAAGCCGGTGGCCGGGATCATGGCGCAGATGGCGCCCGAGGGCCAGCCCCTCCCGCCCGTCGGCTGGACCACCTACCTGGCCTCGGACGACGCCGACGCCGCCGCCCGGTCCGTCGCCGAGAGCGGCGGCACGATCCTGTACCCGGTGATGGACGTCGGCACCGTCGGCCGGATGCTGGTCGCGGCGGACCCGACCGGCGGGGTGTTCGGCGTCTGGCAGAAGGTCGACTTCATCGGCGCGGGCGTCGTGAACGAGCCCGGCGCGCTGGTCTGGAACGAGCTCAACACCACCGACACCGACGCGGCCGGGGCGTTCTACCAGCGGGCGCTGGGCCTGAGCCCGGCCGCCCTGGAGAGCGTGGAGGGGTACTACTCGCTGAGTGTCGGCGACCGCTCGGTGGGCGGCATGCAGCGGCTCCCGGACTACCTGCCGCCCGGCACGCCCCCGCACTGGCTGACCTACTTCTCGGTGGACGACACCGACTCCACCGTGGACGCCCTGGTCCGGGGCGGCGGTTCGGTGCTCCAGCCGCCGTTCGACATGGCGGCCGGGCGGATGGCCGTCGTCCAGGACCCGCAGGGCGCCGTCTTCGCGGTGATCGCCTCGCCCACCGCGCCGTAGCCCGTCACGCCGTAGCCCGTCATGTCGTAGCCCCCGCGCCGCACACCGTAATCACGCCGTAGCGCCCCGTAGCCGCGGCCCCCGGAAGCCTCCCGTTCCCGCGACGCGCCGCCGGGAATGGGAGGCTTCCCCGGTTTCGCGGGTAAGACTGCACCCATGCTGGGGCTTCCGGACGACATCCGCGCTTTCCTCTTCGACCTCGACGGGGTGCTCACTCAGACCGCCAAGGTGCACGCGGCGGCCTGGAAGGACACCTTCGACGCCTTCCTGCGCGCCGAAGCGGCCCGCACCGGTGGGCAGTTCGTCCCCTTCGACGCCGTGACCGACTACGACACCCACGTCGACGGCCGCCCGAGACTCGACGGCACCCGGGCCTTCCTGCACAGCCGGGGCATCGACCTCCCCGAGGGCACCGACGCCGACCCGCCCGGTGCCCGCACCGTGCACGGCGTCAGCCTGGCCAAGAACGAGACCGTGCTGCGGATGATCCGCGAGCAGGGCGTCCAGCCGTACGACGGTTCGGTCGCCTACGTGCGGCGGCTGCGCGGGCTCGGGCTGCCCGCCGCGGTGGTCTCCTCCAGCGCCAACTGCCGGGACGTGTTGCGCGCCGCCGGCATCGAGGAGCTGTTCGAGGTGGTCGTGGACGGCGTGGTGGCGAAGCGGGACGGCCTGCCGGGCAAGCCCGCGCCGGACACCTACCTGGCCGCCGCCCGGGCCCTGGGCGTCGAGCCCGCGCACGCCGCGGTCTTCGAGGACGCGCTCGCCGGGGTCGCCTCCGGCCGGGCCGGCGGCTTCGGCACGGTGGTGGGCGTGGACCGCACCGGCCAGGCCGACGAACTGCGCCGCCACGGCGCCACCGTGGTCGTCGCCGACCTCGCCGAGCTGCTCGAAGGAGGTGCGGCATGACCGGGCTGGACAACTTCGCCGTCGATCCCTGGCGGATCACCGAACAGGGCCTCGACCTGGGTGCGATGGCCCGCGCCGAGTCCGTCTTCGCGCTTTCCAACGGCCACATCGGCCTGCGCGCCAACCTGGACGAGGGCGAGCCGCACGGCCTCCCCGGCACCTATCTGAACGGCGTCTTCGAGCTGCGGCCGCTGCCGTACGGCGAGGGCGGCTACGGCTACCCGGAGTCCAGCCAGAGCGTCATCAACGTGACCAACGGCAAGATCATCCGGCTGCTGGTGGACGACGAGCCCTTCGACCTGCGCTACGGCGAACTGCTCAGCCACCGGCGCTGGTTGGACTTCCGGACCGGGCTGCTGCGGCGCGAGGCGGAGTGGACCTCCCCGGCCGGTCGGACCATCAAGGTGCACTCGACCCGGCTGGTCTCCCTCACCCAGCGGGCGATCGCCGCCGTGGAGTACACCGTGGAGGCGGTGGACGGTCCGGTCCGGATCGTCCTGCAGTCGGAGCTGGTCGCCAACGAGCAGCTGCCCGGCGGCGCCGAGAGCGACCCGCGGGCCTCCGCCGTGCTGGAGGCGCCGCTGCTCGCCGAGGCGCACCACGCGGGCGGCACCAAGGCCGTCCTGGTGCACCGGACCCGCTACAGCGGCATCCGGGTCGCGGCCGGGATGGACCACATCATCGACGGCCCGGACCGGCTGGACACCGTCGCCGAGGCCGAGGCGGACAACTGCCGGATCAGCGTCACCACCCTGCTCGAACCGGGCGAGAAGCTGCGGCTGGTGAAGTTCATGTCCTACGGCTGGTCCGCGACCCGCTCGCTGCCCGCCGTGCGGGACCAGGTGGAGGCCGCGCTGACCGCCGCCCGGTACACCGGCTGGGACGGCCTGGTGACCGAACAGGCCGGGTTCCTGGAGGAGTTCTGGGAGACCAGCGACATCGAGGTCGAGGGCGACGTCGAGCTCCAGCAGGCCGTCCGGTTCGCCGTCTTCCACGTCCTCCAGGCGGGCGCCCGCAGCGAGGAACGGGCCATCCCCGCCAAGGGGCTGACCGGCCCGGGCTACGACGGGCACAGCTTCTGGGACACCGAGACCTTCGTCCTGCCGGTGCTCACCTACTGCCTGCCGAGCGCCGTCAACCAGGCGCTGCGCTGGCGGCACACCACGCTGCCGCTGGCCCGCGAGCGCGCGGTCCAACTCGGCCTCGCCGGAGCGGTGTTCCCCTGGCGGACGATCCGCGGCGAGGAGTGCTCCGGCTACTGGCCGGCCGGTACGGCGGCGTTCCACATCGGCGCGGACATCGCGGCCGCCGTCGCCCGCTACGTGCGGGCCACCGGGGACGTCGAGTTCGAGCGCGAGTACGGGCTGGAGCTGCTGGTCGAGACGGCCCGGATGTGGCGCTCGCTCGGCCACCACGACGCGGCCGGCAACTTCCGCATCGAGGGCGTCACCGGTCCGGACGAGTACAGCGCCGTCGCCGACAACAACGTGTTCACCAACCTGATGGCGCAGAGCAACCTGCGTGCCGCCGCCGAGGCCGCCGCCCGGCACCCGCACGAGGCGGCCGCGCTCGGGGTGGACACCGAGGAGACCGCCGCCTGGCGGGACGCCGCCGCCGCGATGTTCGTCCCCTACGACGAGAACCTCGGCGTCCACCCGCAGGCCGACGGCTTCACCGACCACCAGGTCTGGGACTTCGAGCACACCCCGGCGCAGAACTACCCGCTGCTGCTGCACTATCCGTACTTCGACCTGTACCGCAAGCAGGTGGTGAAGCAGGCCGACCTGGTGCTCGCCATGCAGGTGCGCGGGGACGCGTTCACCGACGAGCAGAAGGCCCGCAACTTCGCCTACTACGAGCGGCTGACCGTCCGCGACTCCTCGCTGTCCGCCTGCACCCAGGCGGTGATCGCGGCCGAGGTCGGACAGCTGGACCTCGCGTTCGACTACACCGCCGAAGCCGCCCTGATGGACCTGCACGACCTCGGCGGCAACACCGGCGACGGTCTGCACATGGCCTCGCTGGCCGGGGCCTGCATCGCCCTGGTGGCCGGGTTCGGCGGGTTGCGGGACCACGGCGAGGCACTCTCCTTCCGGCCCCGGCTGCCACCCGGGCTGATGCGGCTGAGCTTCTCGCTGATGGTGCGGGGCCAGCTGCTCGGGGTGCGGATCACCCACGCGGGCACGACGTACACGCTGCGCCGCGGCGAGGTGATCCACCTGCGCCACGACGGCGAGGGGGTGCAGGTGAAGGTCGGGTCGCCGGTCACCCTGCCGACCACCGTGCCGCCCGCCCAGGAGCGGTGCAGCCAGCCGCCGGGCCGCGAGCCGGCCCGGCGCCAGCCGCAGGCCGGGGTGATCGGCGGCACCCTCGGCCCCGGGCCGGAGCACCTCGCGGCCGAGTGACGCCCGGCCCCGCCCGTCACCCCTTCGGCCCCGGCCGGGGTGCGGCGCGGGGCGCTCCGCCGGAGGGTGCAGGTGTCCCGTGGCAACCGGCGGCCGGTGAAGGAGCGCCCCGTGGTGAGTGTGGCCGAGCAGATGGTCGAGGTGCTCCGGCAGGCCGGGGTGGAGCGGGTCTACGGCGTGGTGGGGGACAGCCTCAACCCGGTGGTGGACGCCATCCGCCGGGCCGAGGGGATCAGCTGGGTGCACGTCCGCAACGAGGAGGCCGGCGCCTTCGCGGCGGCCGCCGAGGCCGAGCTGAGCGGGCGGCTGGCCGTCTGCGCGGGCTCCTGCGGGCCCGGCAACACCCATCTGATCCAGGGCCTGTACGACGCCCAACGCAGCGGCCTGCCGGTGCTGGCGCTGGCCTCGCACATCCCGTCCGGGCAGATCGGCACCGGCTTCTTCCAGGAGACCCACCCCGAGCGGGTGTTCACCGACTGCAGCAGCTGGTGCGAGACGGTGTCCACGCCCGCGCAGCTGCCCCGGCTGCTGCGGATCGCGATCCAGCACGCGCTGGGCGCGCACGGCGTCTCCGTCCTGGCCTTCCCCGGCGACATCGCCGCGCTGCCGGCCGCCGGGCCGACCGGCAGCAGCCACTTCCTCACCGAGCAGGCGGTCGCGGCGCCGCCCTGGGACCAGGTCCGGGCGCTCGCCCGCGCCCTCAACGGGGCCCGCAAGGTCACCCTGTTCTGCGGCGCGGGCGTCCGCGGGGCGCACGCCGAGGTGATGGCGGTCGCGCAGGCCCTGAACGCGCCGGTCGGGCACTCCCTGCGCGGCAAGGAATGGATCCAGTTCGACAATCCGTTCGACGTCGGCATGAGCGGCCTGCTCGGCTACGGCGCCTGCCACGAGGCGCTGCACTCCGCCGACCTGGTCGTGCTGCTCGGCACCGACTTCCCCTACGACTCCTTCCTCCCGCAGGCCCGCACCGTCCAGGTGGACCACGACGCCACCCGGCTCGGCCGCCGCACCCCGCTGGAGCTGGCCGTCCACGGCGACGTCTCGGCCACCCTGCGCGCGGTCCTGCCGCTGCTGGAGCCCAGGGACGACCGCGCCTTCCTGGACGAGTTGCTGGACAAGCACTGCCGCTCGCTGGAGGACGTCGTCGGCGCCTACACCCGGGACATCGAGAAGCACCTGCCGATCCACCCCGAGTACGTCGCCTCGGTGCTGGACGAAGTCGCCGCCGACGACGCGGTGTTCACCGTGGACACCGGGATGAACAACGTCTGGGCCGCCCGTTATCTCCAGCCCAACGGCCGCCGCCGGGTGATCGGCTCCTTCCTGCACGGCTCGATGGCCAACGCGCTGCCGCACGCGATCGGCGCCCAGCTGGCCTGCCCCGGCCGGCAGGTCGTCTCGATGTCCGGGGACGGCGGGCTCTCGATGCTGCTCGGCGAACTGCTCACGGTGGTGCGCCACCGGCTGCCGGTGAAGACGGTGGTCTTCAACAACGGCGCGCTCGGCATGATCAAGCTGGAGATGCTGGTCTCCGGCTACCCCGAGGCGGAGATCGACAACGGGGACGTGGACTACGCGGGGATCGCCCGGGCGATGGGCATCCCGGCCAAGCGCGTGACCGACCCGGCGCGGGTGCGGGAGGTGCTCACGGAGGCGCTGGAGCGGCCCGGTCCGGCGCTGGTGGACGTGGTCACCGACCCCAACGCGCTCTCCATCCCGCCGCGCATCACGGCCGCCCAGCTGAAGGGCTTCGCGCTGGCCGCCGGGCGGACGGTGCTCTCCGGCGGGGTCGGCCGCATGATCGACCTGGCCCGGAGCAACCTGCGGAACATCCCCCGCCCGTAGGGCCGGTCCAGCCCCGTCGAGGGGGACGCGCGGTGGTTTGCCTCTGAGGCAAGTTTCTTGCCCGTACGGCAGGCGGGGTGTCCACTGGTCACATGACCACCAGCCCAGCCGGCCCCTCCACCCCCGGCGACCGGACCGACGACCTGGAGGTCGCCGGCCTCGCCGCGAGGCTGCGCGAGCACCGGCTCGGCAGCCGCCTCACCCTGGAGGTCGCCGCCTCCCGGGTCGGACTCTCCCCAGCTTATCTGTCCCGGCTGGAGACCGGCCGGCGCCAGCCCTCACTGCCCGTCCTGCTCGGACTCGCCCGCGCCTACGGCACCTCCGTCTCCGGCCTCCTCGGCGAGGCCCCGGCCGAGGCGGACCCGGTGGTGCGCGGCGGCGCGATCGACCCCGGTCGCGCGGGCGGCTGGGGCTACCGCCGGGCCGGCGCGCCCGGGCGGGCGATGCAGGCGCTGCGGGTGCACGTCCCCCCGGGCGTGCAGGACGCGGTGGTCCGGGTCCACCCCGGTGAGGAGTGGCTGTACGTCCTGCAGGGCCGGCTGCGGCTGACCCTCGGCGACCGCACCCACCTGCTCGACGAGGGCGACTCCGCGCACTTCGACTCGCTCACCCCGCACTGCATCGCCGCCGACTCGGCGGACGGGGTGGAGCTGCTCTTCGTGCACACCCTGCTGCAGAGCCCCGGCGGCGAACTCTGCCTCGGCGGCGGCCCCGCAGCCCCGCACTGACCCACCGTCGGACCTCCTGGAGGAGATCTCCCATGGCTGATCCCACCACCGTCACCACCGCCACCACCGCCACCACCGTTACCGCCGACGCCGCCGCGGCTCCCGTCGCGGCCGCCGCCGACGCGCCGAAGACCGTCGACGCCGGCAAGTGGGCCAACCGCCGGGTCGGCATCCGGGTGCTGATCTACATGGTCGCCACGCACGCCTTCGCCGGCTTCATCATGCTGCTCTTCGAGCTGGGCAACCGGAACAAGTAGCCGGTGGGATAAGGCTGCTCAACGACCCGGACCGGCCCGGTCAGGCCGTCCGCAGCAGCTCGCACAGCGCGTCCAGGGCGGCCGGGAAGAGCCGGTCGGGCGGCGTGGCGTAGCCGACCACCAGGGCCGGCGAGGCGTCCGGGGCGAGCGCCGGGTCGGCCAGGTGCCAGGAGAGGCCGGTGACGGCCAGGTCGAGCGCCCCGGCGCGGGCCAGCAGTTCGGCCTCCGTCGGCGCCCCGGACGGCAGTTGCAGCACGGCGTGGAGCCCGGCGGCGATGCCCGTCACCCGGACGTGCGGGGCGCGTTCGGCCAGTGCCGCCACGAGCGCGTCGCGGCGCCGCCGGTAGTGCAGCCGGCAGCGGCGCACGTGCCGGTCGTAGGTGCCGGAGGTGATCAGCTCGGCGAGGGTCAGCTGGTCCAGCACGGGGGACATGGTGTCCGCCAGCTGCTTCCGCCGGGCCACCGGCTCGACCAGGGCGTCCGGCAGGGCGAGCCAGGCCAGCCGCAGGCCGGGTGCCAGGCTCTTGGCCGCGGTGCCCGCGTACACCACCCGTTCCGGGTCGAGCGCCTGCATCGCCCCGAGCGGCTGCCGGTCGTAGCGGAACTCGCCGTCGTAGTCGTCCTCGATCACGTACCCGTCCTGCTCGCGGGCCCAGCCGACGGCCGCCGACCGGCGTTCGGCGGCCAGCGCGGCGCCGGTCGGGTACTGGTGGGCGGGGGTGAGCAGGACGGCCGCGTCCCGCCGGGCGCCGAGCAGGTCCGTCCGGGCCCCCGCGCAGTCCACCGGCAGCGGCGCCGGGGTCAGCCCCGCGGCCCGGACCATCTCGCGCTGCGGGGGCAGCCCGTACCCCTCGACCGCCAGGGTGCGGGTCCCGCGCGTCCGGGCCGGACCGCGCTCGCGCAGGGCGGCGCAGAGCAGGCCGATGCCCTGGGTGAAGCCGGAGCAGATCAGCAGGTGGTCCGGGTCGGTCCGGACGCCGCGCACCCGGGCGAGGTAGTCGGTGAGCGCCTGCCGCAGCTCGATCCGCCCGAGCGGGCTGCCGTAGCCGAAGGCCTCGTGCGGCGCGGTGGCGAGCGCCCGCCGCGCGGCGGTCAGCCAGGCGGTGCGCGGGAAGAGCGAGACGTCCGGCCGCCCGGGCGTCAGGTCGTGGCGGGCGGTCCGGCGCTCGGGCGGCGCCTCGGCCGGGCGACGGCCGGACCGCGGGGCGGTCCGCCCGGCCACCGTGGTGCCCGAGCCCTGCCGCGAGGCGAGCCACCCCTCGGCGGTCAGCTGCCCGTACGCCTCGACCACGGTGTTGCGGGCGATCCCGAGGTCCTCGCCGAGCGCCCGGGAGGAGGGCAGGCGCGTCCCTGGGGCCAGCCGGCCGTCCTGCACGGCCTCCCGCAGCGCGTCCTCCAGGGCCGCCCGCAGGCCGACCCCGGCGGCCCGCCGGCCACTGAGGTCGAGGTGCAGATCGCCGCCGAACGCGGTCCAGGAGGTGGTGCTCATGGGGAGGGCCGATCCGTGCGGGGCGCTGTGCCGTCCGGGTTGTGTCCGTAGGGGATTATCGCGTGGCCGCGGGCGGCCGGGCGGCCCCGGCCCCCGCGCCGCCGGTCGGTGCCGGTGCGCGGGCCCGCGCCGCGGTCAGCCCCAGGTCGCGCCGGCGGGCTCCTGGATGGTGGCGTTCAGCCGGTTGAAGAGGTTAGTCAGGCCGATCATCAGAATGATCGCGGAGAGCTGCTCCTCGTTGAAGTGGTCGGCGGCCTCGTCCCAGACCGCGTCCGGCACGGCCGGGCCGGAACGGTCGGCCAGCCGGGTGGCCGCCTCGGTCAGGGCGAGGGCCGCGCGCTCCTCCCCGGTGAAGAAGGGGGCCTCGCGCCAGGCGGCGACGGCGTGCAGGCGCTCGTCGGTCTCACCGGCCTTCCTCGCGTTGGTCACGCCGGCGAAGACGCACGCGGAGCAGCCGTTGATCTGGCTGGCCCGCAGGTGCACCAGCTCCAGGATCTGGGGCGGGACGCCGCCCTGGTACATGGCCTTGTAGATGTTCTGGATGCCCTTCATCGCGTCGGGCAGGACCATCGCGGGGTTCTTCATCCGAGCGGTCACGGCGTTTCCTCCGTCGCGTCAGGAGCCCGAGTGCCTTGCGCGCCGGGCCGGTTATCGTCCTTCACTGCACCGACGGATCGCGGAACGGGGATGTGACAGGTGAGCGGGAACGAATGTCTGGCCGGGCAGTTCGAGGAGCACCGGCTCCAACTGAGGGCGGTCGCCTACCGGATGCTGGGCTCGCTCAGCGAGGCCGAGGACGCCGTCCAGGAGACGTGGTTGAAGCTGGACCGCTCGGACGTCAGCGCCGTGCAGAACCTCGGCGCCTGGCTGACCACCGTGGTCGGCCGGGTCTGCCTGGACCTGCTGCGCTCGCGCACCGCGCGGCGCGAGGACCCGCTGGACGGACCGGACGGGCAGGAGGGCGCGGTCCGGCTGCCCGATCCGGTGGTCGGCGCCTTCGGCGTCGTGGACCCGGAGCAGGAGCTCCTGATGGCCGACTCGGTCGGGATCGCGCTGATGATCGTGCTGGACACGCTCGCCCCGGCGGAGCGGCTCGCCTTCGTCCTGCACGACCTGTTCGCCGTCCCGTTCGACGAGATCGCGCCGATCCTCGGCCGCACCTCCGCCTCCACCCGCCAACTGGCCAGCCGGGCCCGCCGCCGCGTCCAGGGCGCCGCGCCCGCCCAGGACGGCGACCTGAACCGCCGCCGCGAGGTGGTGGACGCCTTCCTCAGCGCCGCGCGCGGCGGCGACTTCGACGCCCTCCTCGCGCTGCTCGACCCCGGGATCGTGGCCCGCTCGGACGGCGGCGCCCTGCGGCCGAGCACGCTGCGCCGCGGCGCGGCCGAGGTCGCCTCGCAGGCGATCACCTTCGCCCGCTTCGCCGAGAACGCCCGCCCGGTGCTCGTCAACGGCGCGCCCGGGGTGCTGTCCTTCGCGGACGGCAAGCCGCTGTCGCTCATGGCGTTCACCATCCGGGACGGCCGGGTCACCGCGCTCGACATCCTCACCGATCCGGAGCGGCTGGCCCGGATCGACCTGGGGCCGATCCTCGGCGGCTGAGCGGCTGAGCGGCTGAGCGGCTGAGCGGCTGAGCGGGGCGGCGGGCGCACCTACGCGCCCGCCGCCCCGACCGGAACGTCCACCGGCCACCGAAGGGGTGCGTTCCCCTTCGTCCCGGGAAGCGGCTCACTGGGGCGACCGGTGGGACCGAATCGATGGAGTAGCCGGGAGAGGAAGCGAGATAGGCCGGAAGTAACTGGCAGTAAAGGCTGGACAAGGTGACTGGCGGTCTGTCAGGATCAGGGCTGTCGCCAGGGAACAGGGCCGGCGGCCACACCAGGGGAGGACCACATGTCGCAGGACGACCAGCCGCAGTTCGTCTCGGTACCGGTGCCGAGTCAGTACGTCACACAGGTGTACGCCTACCTGGCCGGGCTGACCGGCGCCACGGCGAGTGCCCCGACGGCCGCCGGGGCGGGCGGCGCTCCTCCGGCGCCCCCGGCCGCGCCGGAGGAGGGGGCGGCCGGGGAGCCCGGCAAGCTCCCGGTCGTCGAGTGGACCGTCGAGGACTTCCGCCGGCTGATGATCGAGCCGCTGGGATCGGTGCAGGTGGTGGCCCGGGTGCTGGACGTGCTGGCCACCCAGCCCGACGCGCGGGTGAGCTACACCGAACTGGCCACCCGGCTGGGCCTGGAGAAGAAGAGCCTGCAGGGCAACCTCGCCGCCTTCACCCGGGCGGTGCACCGGCACTACCACCGCCGCAACTGGCCGATGACCTGGGTGGAGGCGCTCACCAGCGAGCCGGGGCTCAAGTCGGAGTTCTTCTACACCGTCAACGCGACCCTCGCGAGGCGCTGGCTGGAGGCCCGGGCGCAGGGCTGAACGACTCGCCCCGGCCGGGACGGGGGAGTCTGCCAGTTACTCCACTCGTCTATCCGATCCGGCGCCAGCCGCCGGGCGTGCCCGGCTCCGTCACCGGGGCCGGGCCGAAGTCGTACCGCGGCCCGTCGGGCCCGAAGGCGAGCAGCGAGATCGAGGACGAGCCCCAGATCCGCCCGTCGCCGAACTCCCGCCGCTGGACCAGCGCGGCCGGATCGTCGAGCGCCAGGCCGTCGCCGGAGACGATCGGCAGCCAGGCGCCCCAGGCCTGCTCGGTCGTGGCGGGGCCGGGCCGCGGCGCGGGCCGGACGGCGGCCCGGAAACGGGCCCGGAAGTGCGCGGCGCGGGCGGCCATCAGCGAGCGGACCAGTTCGGACGCGGTCCGGTCCGCCGCCAGCCCCTCCGGTCCGTCGTTGAGCACCACGCTCAGCCCGACCGGCAGGTCGCGTTCCGCCAGGATGCTGCCGCCCCAGCTCAGTACCCGTGCGCCGGCCCGGCCGGCGAGGACGAGGTGGAACGGGTCGTACCGCTCCAGGTCGACGCCGGCGAGGCCGCCGTCCCGCAGGGCGATCAGCGGCAGCTCCCCGCGCGAGAGCCGGGCCCGGGCGGGTGCCATGGCCCCGAAGCCGTTCAGCAGACAGGCCGCGGCCGGCCCCGCGGTGCCCGGCTCCGTGGCCCCGGGCACCGCGGCCCCCGGTTCGATGGCGAGCCACGTCCCGCCCGCCGCCAGGTCGAGCCCGCCGACGGCCGCCGGGTGCGCGGGCCAGTGGTGGTCCGGCGGGGACCACCGCCGCCCGGCGTACTCGTCCCGCACCGACAGCAGCAGCACGGGCACCGATGCCGACGGTTCGATGCTGACGAACGCGGTACACACGATCCTGGCCCCCTGACCTCGCCCACCCCGGGCGGCCCGGCTGTACCACCCTCCCCGCGATCCTCGCACGGTCGTTCGGATCCGGGCAGGTCCGGGCCCTCGCCCTCCGGCGCCCGCCGTGCCACACTCGGGCGAGCCGCCCGAGGGCCTGCCCTGACCGTGAAGTGGCCCACGATCTCTCGGCCCGAATGTGCCAGGGAGCCAGTCCAGTCGAACCCTAGGCTGGCCGGTATGACGACGAACGACAACGCCACCGTGTCCGCCCCCGAGCAGCGGATCTCCCTCCCCGACCTCGCCCCCGAGTTCTACCGGGCCATGGTCGCCCTGGACCGCGCCGCCCGGCAGGGCGTCGACCCCGTCCTCGCCGAGCTGGTCAAGGTGCACGCGTCGATGCTCAACGGCTGCTCCTTCTGCATCGACATGCACGCCACGGACGCCCTGAAGAACGGCGAGCAGAACCACCGGCTGCTCTCCCTGCCGGCCTGGCGGGAGACGTCCTGGTTCACCGCCAAGGAGCGGGCCGCCCTCGCGCTGACCGAGTCGGTCACCCTGCTGACCCAGGGGCACGTGCCGGACGCCGTCTACCAGGAGGCCGCCGAGCACTTCGAGCAGGCCGAGCTGGCCCAGCTGATCGCGCTGATCATCGCCATCAACTCCTGGAACCGGATCGGCGTCACCTCCCGCCTCAGCCCCGCCGCGAAGTAGGGTGCCCGGCATGACGACCACTCAGCACGAGCTGGCCCGAGCCCTCCACGCCCTGCACCGCCCCGGCGAGCCCCTGGTGCTCGCCAACGTGTGGGACGCGGTGGGCGCCCGGCTGGTCGCCGCCGCCGGTGCCCGGGCGGTCGCGACGGCCAGCGCGAGCGTCTCCTGGACGCTCGGCAGCGCGGACGGCGACGCGGCCGACCGCGCCGAGGTGCTGGCCCAGACCGCGCTGATCGTGCGCTCGGTCGCGCTGCCGGTGACGGCGGACCTGGAGAGCGGCTTCGGCGCGACGGCCGCCGAGGTCGGCGAGACCGTCACCGCGCTGCTCGGCACCGGCGCGGTCGGGGTGAACCTGGAGGACGGGGGGCGCCCCGCCGCCGAGGCGGCCGAACGGATCGCGGCCGCCCGGGCCGCCGCCGACACGGCCGGCGTCCCGCTCTTCGTCAACGGCCGCACCGATGTGTTCCTGAAGCAGCTCGGCGACCCGGCCGGCCGGCTGGACGAGGCCGTCGACCGCCTGCGGGCGTACGTCGCGGCCGGCGCGGACGGCGTGTTCGTGCCCGGGGTCGCGGACCCGGACACGATCGCCGCCCTGGTGGCCGCGGTCCCGGCGCCGCTGAACGTCCTGGCCGGGCCGGGCTCACCGTCGGTACCGGAGCTGGCGAAGCTCGGCGTGGCCCGGGTCAGCCTCGGGCCGGGCCTGGCCAGGGCGGCGTACGCGGCGGTGCGCCGCGCCGCCGAGGAGGTGTACTCCGAGGGGACGTACACCGCGCTCGACGGCGGGCTCACCTACCAGGAGCTGAACGCCCTCGCGCAGGGCTGACCCGGAGCCGGCGTCCGGACCCGACCGCGAAGTCGGCGACGGACGCCGGCCGCTGTGCGCCCCGAGCGGCGCGCAGCGGTGGCGGCCGCTTCGGAAGGAGAGCCGGGAGATCAGGGAGACCACGGGGCCCGGGAGCCACAGGGGAGCTCCCGGACCGCCGGGTCCCCGCGCCGGACCGCTCAGCCGATCTGCCCGCTGAGACCCGGGTGGGTCAACTGGTTGGTGCCGATCGCCTCCACCTCCTGCGCGGCGTGACCGACCAGCGGGAGCTTGCCGGCCTCCTTCAGGGCGAGGTCGCCCGGGGAGAGGGTGAGGCCGCTGGAGAGCCCGTCCAGGGCGTCCGGCGACGTGGCGGTGGAGGTCGTGGCCGACGCGGCCGGGGCGGCCAGGGCGAGGCCTGCCATGGTGAGGGCGGCCAGGGTGGCGAGTTTCTTCATGGAACCCCCAACGACCCGGCCGCCCTCAGGTCACCGCGGCGGCGTCAGACCGTCACCCGCAGCGTCCGCACGCTGTTGCTGATGAACGACCCGATCGGCTCCGGCGCGGGCCCCTCGGCCAGGGCGATCCCCGGGAAGCGGTCGAACAGGTACCGCAGCGCGGTCTCCGCCTCCATCCGGGCGAGTCCGGAGCCGAGGCAGAAGTGCGGGCCGTGGCCGAGCGACAGATGCCGGTTCGGCTGCCGGGTGATGTCGAAGCGGTCGGCGTCCGGGTAGTGCGCGGCGTCCCGGCCGGCGGACGCGTAGGAGGCGAGCAGCGCCTCGCCGCGCCGGATCACCACGTCGCCCACCGGGATGTCCTCGGTCGCGTACCGCAGCGGGAACTGCCCGACCGGCGAGTCGTACCGCAGCGTCTCCTCGACCACCGCGGACCACGGCTGCTCCCCGTCGAGCACCAGCCGCAGCTGCTCGGGGTGCGAGAGCAGGGCGCGGACGGCGTTGGTGATCAGGTTGAGGGTGGTCTCGTGCCCGGCCACCAGCATCAGGAGCAGCGTGCCGACGAGCTCCTGCTCGCTGAGCCGGTCCCCGGACTCGCGGGCGGCGATCAGGTCGGTGGTCAGGTCGTCGCCGGGTTCGGCGCGCTTGGCCTCGACCACGGAGGCGAGCAGCGCCTGGAGCCCCCGCTGGGCGGCGATCGCGGCGGCCGGGGTGGCGGAGCTGGAGACCAGGGTGTCGGAGAGCTCGTGCAGTTCGTCCTGCTGCTTGGGCGGCAGGCCCAGCAGTTCGCCGATGACCTGCATCGGCAGCGGGTAGGCGAAGTGCTCGCGCAGGTCGAACGGGCCCTCCAGCCTTGCGAGGTCGTCGAGCAGCGCCCGTGTGCGGGACTCGACGGCGGGCCGCAGTTCGGCGACCCGGCGCGGGGTGAAGGCCTGGGTGACCAGGCCGCGCAGCCGCCGGTGGTCCTCGCCGTCCACGGTGATCATGCCCGGCACGGTGACGAAGTTCAGCAGCGGCCAGCCCTCGGGCAGCCGGCCCTCGGTGAAGGCGGTCCAGAGCTGCGGGTTCTTGCCCACCCGGGGGTCGGCGAGCAGCTCCTGGAGGGTGTCGTGCCGGGCTATCGCCCAGACCACCACCCCGCCAGGGAGTTCCACCAGGACCGCCGGGCCGGCCTCCCGGAGCCGGGCGTTCTCTCCGTGCTGGTCCCGTCCGAAGGGGTCGAGCCGGATGGGCTCGGGTCGGTGGCCGGGTCGGTCGAGCTCAGGGGCGGCGGTGTCCATGACGGCCTCTCGGGGGCTGGCGGGCGGGGCGGGGTGAAGGCGCTGTAGAGCACCGGCAGGCTGACCAGGGCGCGTGACCAGGGCGACCGGCGCCAGGCCAACTCGCTTGGCGGTACGGCCAGTTGGAGATCGGGAAGGCGGTGCAGCAGGGTCTCGACGGCGGTCTCGACGATGATCCGGGCCGGGTGCTGGGCCGGGCAGACGTGCTTGCCGGCGCCCCAGGCCAGGTGCGCCCGGTTGCCGCCGAGCGAGCCGTGCGCGGCGGCCGAGGCGCCCTGGGCGGCCGGGTCGGCGTTGGCCGCGGCCAGGCCGAGCACGAGCATGTCGCCGGCGCTGATGTACTGGCCGCCGAGGACGGTGTCGCCGGTCGCCCACCGGCCGGGGAAGTTCTGCGTCGGCGGGTCGCGCCAGAGCACCTCCTCCAGCGCGTCGGAGACGGTGAGCCGGCCGCCGGTCAGGGTGGCCCGGAACCGGCGGTCGGTGAGCAGCAGCCGCAGGGTGTTGCCGGTCCAGTTGATGGTGGTCTCGTTGCCCGCGACCATCATCACCACCAGGTGGTGCACCGCCTCCTCGTCGCTGAGCGCGGCCGGGTGGGCCAGCAGCCAGGAGGTGAGGTCGGCCCCGGGCGTGGCGCGGCGGCGCCGGACGAGGTCGACCAGGATCGCCTGGAACTCCGCGCTGGCGCGCACGGAGTCCTTGCTGCTGTCGACGAAGTGGCTGATCAGCCCGACCAGGTGCGGTCCGGCCTCGGCGGGCAGTCCGATCAGCTGGGTGAAGACCAGCAGCGGCAGCCGGCGGGCGTACTGCGCGATCAGGTCGGCGGTGCCGTCCGGGCCCCAGCTGTCGATCAGCGCGTCGGCGGCGGCCTCGGTGGTCTCGCGCAGCTGGCGGTGGTCGATCTCGGCCAGCGTGTCGGCGACGGCGGCGCGCAGCCGCTGGTGCTCGGCGCCGTCCAGGTTGAGCAGGGTGGGACGCCAGGCGGTCATCGGCAGCAGCCGGGAGTCGGCGGCCAGCCGGCCCTCGGCGGGGACCCTCCAGCGGCGCGAGTCCTTGGAGAACAGCGCCTCGTTGCGGGTGAGTTCGAGCAGTTCGGGGTAGCCGAGCACGAGCCAGGCCTCGACCCCCGGCTCCAGCTCGATCGGCGCGACCGGGCCGTACTGGGCCCGCAGCCGGGCGTACAGGCCGTGCGGGTCGTCGGCGACGGCGGCGCCGTACAGCCGGGGCAGCGGCACCCCGGCGGGCAGGGTCCCGGCGGCGTGCGCCGGGCAGCCGGGGGGCGCGGACAGCTGCCCGGCGGACGGCGGAACGGCCGTGCCCGGGTCGGGGGTCGTCATCGCTGGAGCTCCAGTACGGCGGTGGAGTGCAGATGGTCGACGAAGTCGATCAGCAGGTCGTACGCGGCCCGGCGGTCCCGGGCGTCGCAGTACAGGATCGGTACGTCGGGCAGCAGGTCGAGGGCGGAGCGCAGCTCCTCCTCGGGGTAACTCGGGGTGTCCGGGAAGGTGTTGACGGCGACCGCGAACGGGATCCGCTGCTCCTCCAGCCGGCCGAGCACGTCGAAGCTCTCGTCCGGGCGGCGCAGGTCGACCATCGCGATGGCGCCGAGCGCGCCGCGCGACAGGTCGTCCCAGAGCGGCCAGAACCGCTGCTGCCCGGGGGTGCCGAAGAGGTAGAGGGCGAGCCGGGGGTTGAGCGTGATCCGGCCGAAGTCCAGCGCGACCGTGGTGGTGGTCTTGCCCGGCCGCCCGGTGAGGTCGTCGATGCCGCTGCTGGCGGCCGTCATGGTCTCCTCGGTGCGCAGCGGCGTGATCTCGCTCAGTGCGCCGACCAGGGTGGTCTTGCCGACCCCGAACGGGCCGGTGACCAGGATCTTCACCGCGCCCTGGACGGACGGCGGCAGGTACTGGGGCTCCGGCGCCGAGGGCTCGGCGGTGCGCGGGTCAGCGGAGTTGGCGGAGGCCAACGAGCACCTCTTCCAAGAGGGTTGCGGGCAGGCGTTCGGCCTGCGGGACGGGCGGGAGCACCTGGACGGCGCCGAGGTCCCAGAGGTCGCCGACCAGCACCTTGACGACGCCGAGCGGCAGCCCGAGGTAGGCGGCCACCTCGGCGACCGACAGCAGGCTGCGGCAGAGGTCCAGGATGCGCTGGTGCTCGCGGTTGAGCAGGGCGTCCTCGGGGAGGTCGGGCCGGTCGGGTAAGGCGCTGACCAGGCTCTCGACGGCGAGCGCGGACCGGGTGGGCCGGCTGCGGCCGCCGGTGATCACATAGGGCCGGACCGGCCCGTTCACCGCCGGCCCCCCGCCGCGTGATCGACGCGCGGCGGGCTGGTGAGGTGGCTGCCGATCCGCTCGACGAGGACCTGCATCTGGTAGGCGACCAGGCCGGCGTCGACCGCCTCGCCGGTCACCACGGCCAGGTGGGCCCCGGCCCCGGCGGCGACCACGAAGAGGTAGCCGCCGCCGTACTCGATGACGATCTGGCGGGTGGCGCTGCCGTGGCCGCCGAAGCCCTGGGCGACGCCGCGGGCCAGCGACTGCAGGCCCGAGCAGGCGGCGGCGAGCCGCTCGGCGTCCTCGCGCAGGATGCCCGCGCTGCGGCCGATCTCCAGGCCGTCGTTGGACACCACGACGGCGTGCTGGACCTCGGGGACAGAGATGATGTCGGCGAGCAGCCAGCCGAGGTCAGGGGTGGTGGTCATGGAACTCTCCGAAGCGCTGGGGGAGCTGGGGGGAAGCGGGCAGGGAACGGTGGGGCTGGGCCTGCGTCCGGGCGGCCGACCGGCCGTCGGCGGTGCCGGCCTGGAACATCGCCATGAACGCCCGGGCATCCTGCGCCGACCGGTAGGGCGGGGCGGGCGCCGGCGGGGGAGCGGCCGGCGAGGCGTGGCGGTTGGAGCGGTCGCGCCGGTGGCTCCGGCGGGGCAGCGGCGGCGGAGCGGCGGGGCCGGCCGGCGGGGTCTCCACCAGGGGGTGTGCGGTGGTCCGCGAATGTCCGCCCAGGTAGGGGGAGGCCGGGTTCCGGTGGGGGTCGGCCGGGAACGCCGGGTCGTCGGGGCCGAGGCCCGGGACGGTCGGCGGGAGCGGCTCGGTGAGCAGCGCGTTCGGCAGCAGCACCACGACCCGGACCCCGCCGTACGGGGAGGGCGCCGAACTGAGGGTGACCCGGAACCCGTACTGCTCGGCGAGCCGGCCGACCGCGGCCAGGCCCAGCTGCGGTACCTCGCCGAGGCGGGACACCTCCAGCGAGGTGCCGCCGGCCAGCGCCGAGGCCGCCTTGGTGACGGCCGGCTCGGGCATCCCGACGCCGCCGTCGTCGATCTCGACGACGGCGCCGTTGTGGACGGGCATCAGCGTGACGAACACCTGGGTGCTGGGCGGTGAGTAGCGGGTGGCGTTGTCCAGCAGCTCGGCCACGGCGTGGATGAGCGCCTCGGCGGCGGCGCCGACCACGGCGGTCTCGATCCGGCTGCGGACCACCACCCGCTGGAAGGGCAGGATGCGCGACTGGGCACCGCGCACCACGTCCTCCAGCGAGACCGGTTCGGGCCAGTGCCGCCCGGCCCGGGCGCCGCACAGGACGGCCAGGGTCTGGGCGAGGCGGGCCTGTTGGGCGGCGGCGTGGTCGGCCTTGAGCAGGCCCTCCAGCAGCGCCGGGTCGTCGTGGGTGCGCTCCATCTCGTCGAGCAGGGCCTGCTGGTCGTGGGCCATCACGAGGATCCGGCGGGCCACGCTGAGGAAGGCCCGCTGGGTGGAGGCGTTGAGTTCCTGCTCCTGCTGGACGGCGGCCAGTTCGCTGCCCCGGCGGGCGAGTTCGACGGCGAGCTGCTCCTGGAGGCGGGCGTTCTCGCGCTGCTGCCGGTCGGCCCGGCGGCGCTGGGTGACGGAGACGGCGCGGTAGCGGGCGGCGGCCACGAGGGCGAGGGCGGCGAGAACGCCGGTTGCCGTTGCACACCACTGAGTCATCGTCACGCCGCGAATTCTAGGGTGATGATCCTACGAAGGTGTGAACGGATCTCGCCAAGTGACCGGATCTCGTCAATATCCCGTCCATACGACGTCAATCCGACCTGCTTCCGGCCCGGCCGCGCCCCGCCCGGGGCCGCTCCCCCGGCCCCGTCGGAGGCTCACTGAACCGGCGAACTCCGGTGCAGCAACAGCAGAGCGACGTCGTCCGGCCGGGAGCGGCGCTCGGTCACGTTGAGGGTCAGCAGGTCGGCGAGGCGCTCCAGGGCGGCAGCCGGGCCGAGCCGGACCGGACCGGCCTGCCGGGCCCACAGCTCCAGCCCGCCGAGCATCCGCTGCACCGACTCGTCGTAGTCCTCCTCGCGGTCCTCGACCAGCCCGTCCGTGTAGACCAGCAGCGTCTCGCCGACCGCCAGGTGCCCGACCGTCAGGTGGTACGGCTGCCCCGGGTCCACGCCCAGCGGTGGGCCGCCCGGCAGGTCCAGCTCGACGGCCGGGGCGTCCGGCGCGATCCGGACCGGCGAGGGGTGACCGGCCCGGGCCGCCCGGACCGTCCCGTCTGCGGGGTCGAGGGTGAGGTAGAGGCAGGTGGCGAAGAGGTCGGTGTCGAGTTCGGACAGCAGCCGGCTGGTCCGGGCCAGGGTGGCGGCCGGGTCGTGGCCGTCGGTGGCGTACGCGCGCAGACCGCTGCGCAGCTGGCCCATCACGGCGGTGGCCTCGGCGTTGTGGCCCTGGACGTCGCCGATCACCAGGCCGATCCGGCCGTCCGGCAGCCGCAGCAGGTCGTACCAGTCGCCGCCGATCTGCATGCCCTCGGTGCTGGGCAGGTAGCGTGCGGCGCTGGCGATCCCGGGCAGCCGGGGCAGGGTGCGCGGCAGCATGGCGCGCTGCAGCTCGGTGGCCCGGTGGTGGTGGGTGTCGTAGAGCCGGGCGCGCTCCAGGGACTGCGCCAGGATGCCGGCGAAGGCGGAGTAGAGGGTGCGGTCCTCGCGGCCGAAGACCCGCTCGGTGGAGAAGGTGATCAGGCAGGAGCCGACCTGTCGCCCGGAGGCGACCAGCGGCAGCACCGCCCAGGACGCCGGGGTCAGTGGCCCGCCGCCGGGCCGGGTGGTGGCGGGCTCGCTGAACAGCGGGGCGGAGCGGGCCAGCGAGTGCTGCATCACGCCCTCGGAGAGGTCGGCCAGCCGGGTCAGCTCGGTCCGGCGCGGGCCGCCGTACACGGTGTGCGAGACGGGCAGCAGCCGACCCTCGTCGACCAGGTCGAGCACGATGCTGGCGGCGCCGAACGCCGGCCGGGCGACGTCGGTCACCGCGGTGGTCACGTCCCGGACGGTGACCGCGCGGGACAGCGCGCGGGTGAGCGCAAGCAGCAGTGCCGAGCGGGCGCCGGCCGCCGGGGCGCCGCCGCCCGCTCCGCCGCCGGCCGCCTCCTCCGCGGGGGCGCCCCCGCGGTCCCGGTCGGCCAGCAGCCCGGCGACCCGGACCGGCCGGCGGTGCACGTCCAGCATCACCTCGCCGGTCTCCTCGATCCGGATCACACCGCCGTCGCGGCGCGGCACCCGGTACTCGATCCGGTACGGGCCGCCGGTGGCGAGTGCCTCGGCGAGGGCGGCCTGGACGTCCGGGAGGTCCTCGGGATGGACCAGCCCGTCCAGGTCGGGTGCGGTGGGCGGGCCGTCGGGCGGCACGGGGCGGTCGACCACACGGTAGGCGGTGGCGTCCCAGAAGGTCTCGCCGGTCACCAGATCGCGCTCGAAGGCGCCGTGCCCGGCGGACCGGACGGCGAGCGAGAGCATCGGGTGGGCCAGTGCGGCGGACCGCCCGTCCGTACCGGCCTCGCCGCCGGGCCCCGGGTGGGCCGTCCCGGCCGGGCGGGTCTCCGCCCGCGCGCTGTCGAGCAGATGGGCGAGCCGGTGGGCGCAGGCGTCGCCGAGCGTCTCCAGCACGTCCAGATCGCGGCGGGGGACGGTGCCCCGGTGGGCGAGGGCGAGGGCGAGCACGCCGACCGGCCGTTCGTCGACGATCATCGGCAGGGCGATCAGCGCGACCATTCCGGTGCCCATACCGGCATTGCGGTTGGGATAGTCGACGCTGGTGCGCTCCGGGCTGAGCAGGTACGGGCGGCGCAGTCGCAGGGCCATCGCGGCGGGCAGCTCGCTCGCCGGATCGATGACGCCGTAGCGCTCGTGGACCCAGTCGGGCAGGCCGTGCGAGGCGGTGAGCCGGAGCATTCCGGCGCTGTCCAGCAGGTAGAGCGCGGAGCCCTCACCGGTGATCCAGCCCGGGCCCTCGGCGAGCACGGTCCCGAGGAGTTCGGCGGCGGTGGTGCAGCCGAGCAGTAACCGGACACAGCGCATCGCGCTGCGCGCGGTGGGGCTGCTGCGCGGGGCCCGGCTCTCGTCCTCGGAGGGGGGAAGCCACGGTGAGGTCAGGTCCATGGGATTTCCCGGCCTTTCCGTCGCCTTGTCGGGCACCCAATTCTTCATACCTCATTTCCGATGCCGGTGAAGGGTGACCCGGACGGCGCACCGGTGCCGGGGTGCGGACGCCGGTGGTGCCCTGCCCGGCCGCTCCGACCGGGTGGTCCGCCGTGGTCCGGCCGACCCGCCGCGCGGGGTGCGCCGGGTGCGGCGCCCGGCCGGGGGAACTCACGGAGCCGGGCGCGCGGTGGGGGCGGGGCTCAGGCCCCGGGCCAGTTCCGGAGGCCGCCGGTGAGGAGGGTGATCAGGCGGTCCTGGGTGTCGGAGAGGTTCTCGGCGAGCTGGAACCCGCCGCCGATCGACAGCGAGGCGAAGCCGTGGGCGACCGAGCGGACGGTCCGGGCGGCGTGGACGGCCTCGGAGCCCTCCAGCCCGTAGCCGCGGAGCACCGCGAGGATCACCCCGACCAGCCGGCCGCCCGCCCTGGCCAGGTCGTCGTCCGGCTGCGGGGCCTGCGGCAGCGCGGTGTACCGGTGCGGGTACTCGGTGGCGTAGCCGTGGTAGGCCCGCAGGACGGCGGCGACGGCGTCGTCCCCGCCGCGGCCGAGGGCGGCCTCGGCGAGCCGGTCGGCGAGTTCCTCGGTGACCCGGACGGCGATCAGCCGGCGCAGCTCGGCGAGTCCGCCGCTGACGTGCTTGTACAGCGAGGGGGTGGCCACCTTGGCCCGTCCGGCGACGGCGGCCAGGGTGAGGGCCTCGGGGCCCTGTGCGTCGATGAGGGCGAGGGCGTGGTCGACGACCTGCTCGGGGGTCAGTCCGACTCGGGGCATGGTGCGGTCTCCGTGGGCGAGGTAGCGGGCGGGCTCGGGCCGGCGCGGCGCGGAAGGGCGGGCTCAGGCCAGCTCGGCGAGGAAGGGCAGCAGGGCGTCGGCGGTGGCCTGCGGCCGGTCGGCCATCGGGTAGTGCCCGGAGCCCTCGATCATCACCTTGCGGCCGTTCAGCGCGGCGGCCTGCCGGTCGGCGACCAGCTGGGGGTCGGGGAAGTCGGGGTCCTTGGTGCCCATCAGGACCAGCGCCGGGCAGCTCACGGCGGCGGTCCAGCCGTTCGGCGCGGAGTCCCCGCGCACGTAGCCCCGGGTGGCCTGCTTGCGGCCCGGCGTGCGCATCGCGGCGACCAGTCCGTCCACGTAGGCGTCGAAGTCGGCCGGCTTGGGGCCGGGGTACGCCATCTTGCGGTGGTAGAGGCCCCAGGACGCGGGCGAGTGCACCAGCAGGACGCCCATCACGCCGAACATCGCGCGCTGCAGCGCGTTCGGCGGCGGGTTCTCGACGAAGGCGTCCACCAGGACGATCCCGGCGACCCGTTCCGGCGCGTCCCCGGCCACCTTGACCACCGTCGCACCGGCGTAGGAGTTGCCGACCAGCGTGGCGCGGTCGATGCCGAGGTGGTCCAGCAGGGCGAGGACGTCGGTGGCGATCGCGGCCGGCGTGTAGTCGTCCCAGGCGATCGAGGACTCGCCGAAGCCGCGCAGGTCCAGGGTGATCACCCGGTGGCCCGCGGCCACCAGCAGCGGGCGCAGGTGCCGGTACGCGGCACGGCTGTCGAGCATCCCGGGGAGCAGGACGAGGGGGGCGCCGTCGCCCTGCTCGGTGTCGTCGAAGGCCAGCCGGCCGCCGGGGAGGTCGAGGTACTGGGTGCTGGGGGTGAAGGTGCCGGGCATGGGGGCCTCCTCGGTCCGCGGGGCTGCCGGCGTTGCGCCGATAGCCATAAAGCTAAGGCTAATAGCCTTAGCCGTCAAGCCCTCGACCGGTCGGACCCCCGGGGGCGGCCCCGGTACCGCGGCTCAGACCCCCTCCACCTTGAACGGGTCGTGCTCGGCGAGCAGCTTCTCCAGCCGCGCCTGGTCCACCCGGGTGACGATCTCGTTGGTCTCCTGCCGGTCCCGGATCACCTTGGCCAGGGTGAAGGCGGAGGTGACGGTGTAGAGCAGGCCGACCGCGAGGAAGGCGCGGGTCCAGCCGCCGACCGGCAGATAGGCGATGCCGACGGCGAGGGCGCCGCCGGAGAGGGCGAAGGAGAGGACGGCCTGGAGGTGGTACGCGGCCGTGGTGCGTGACTGCATCGGTGCGTTCATGGCGCCAGGATGGCCGCGCCGGGAGTGCCGCACATGAGTAGGAGTACTCAAGTGGGGGACCGTTCGTTGACGTCCCCTCACGTTCGGTGGTGTCAGTTGCCGTCGATCCGCCCAAATCGCCCATCAGGTCACGTACCGCCCGGGTAGTATCCGGTTGTCCCGAACGGACGGCTTGGAATCAGAGGCTCCTAGGATTAACGTTTGATAACGCAGCGCGGTTCGTAACGCCGTACCCAGACGGCACCGTGCGCCGTCGCCTAATCCCGCCGGCCGGCCTCCGGGCAGGCCAGGGAGCCGGGGAACCATGTTCCTTGGGGTGAATCGGCCGGGCCCAGGCCCAGCCGTAGGAGACCTTCCTGCTCCGAACCCGTCAGCTAACCCGGTAGGCGCGAAGGAAGGAAAGGAGCGCGCCTCCGTGGCGTCGTCGCACTCTCCGGCACACCTGCCCGGCTCCCCCGCCGGCACCCAGCTGCTCGACCACCCCTGGCCGCCCGCCCACCCGGGCGAGTTCGGCGGGTCCGGCGCCGAGACCGGGCCGCAGGCCCCCGACAGCAACCGGCACCGGATGCCCCGTCAGACCCGCGGCACCGCCCCGCTGCTCGGCGTCACCGCCGTGGCCGCCACCCTCGGTGCGACCGGCTTCGCCTCCGCCACCCCGGCCGCCGCCCCCGCCGTCGAGGTCCCGGACGAGACCCCGGTCGCGCTCGCCGCGGACCCGGGCCTCGCGCTCGCCGCCCGGATCCAGCAGCAGGCCGACAGCCAGCGCACCGCCGCCGAGGAGGGCGCCCGCCTGCAGGCCGCCAAGGAGGCCGAGGTCAAGCGCGCGGCCCAGCAGCAGGAGGCCAAGCGGGCCGCGGAGGAGGCCGAAAAGGCCAAGCTCGCCGCCATCGAGCTGCCGGTGCGCGACTACCACCTCTCGGCCCACTACGGCCAGAGCGCCTCCTACTGGGCCCACCTGCACACCGGCCTGGACTTCGCCGCCGACACCGGCACCCCGGTCTACGCGGTCGGCCAGGGCACCATCACCTCGGCCGGCTGGGCCGGGTCGTACGGCTACCGGATCGTCGAGACGCTGCCCGACGGCACCGAGATCTGGTACTGCCACCTCTCCTCGATCATCAAGGGCTCCGGCAAGGTCGTCCCCGGCCAGCAGCTCGGCAAGGTGGGGGCCACCGGCAACGTCACCGGCCCGCACCTGCACCTGGAGGTCCGCCCCGGCGGCGGTGCCCCGGTCGACCCGGAGAGCTGGTTCGAGCAGCGCGGCGTGACCCCCTGACCGGCGTCACCTTCTGACAGCCCGCCGCGGTGCCCCGGTCGTCGTCACGACGGCCGGGGCACCGTCGCGTCTCAGGCCCCGGCGGCCGCGCCGGCCCCGTCCGGCCGGTCGGCGGACCCGTGCACGTGCCCGTCCCCGGGCGCGTAGCCGTACTCGTCCCCGTACTCCCCGGCCTCCTCCGCCTCGCCGGGTGCCCCGGGCAGCTGCGCCAGGTACGCGTCGATCTCCTCCTGGCCCGGCTCCGGGGCCAGCTCCGGGAACTCCTCCACCAGCAGCCGCGGCAGCCCCGGCACCGTCCACTCGCCGAAGAGGTCCAGCGCGGCCTCGACGGCGGCCTCCTCGAACGCCCCGAAGTCCCCGGCCAGCTCGTCGGGCATCGGCCGGCCCTGCGCGGTGAGCTCCTCCAGGTTGCGGTAGCTGCGCCGCATCAGCCCCTGCTCCAGCAGCCGCCGGGCACCGTCGGTGGCCATCCCGACGCTGAGCGGCCGGGCGCCGTCCCAGCCCCCGTCGTCCACCGGGTCCAGCGCACCCGTCGCCTCCAGCCGCTCGTAGGCGGCCGCCCGGTCCTCCGGCGCCAGCTCCCGGAACGCCTCCAGCCAGGCCCGGACCGCCGCCCCGTCGGCCGGGTCCACCCCGTCCGCGCGCAGCAGCAGCGTGTACAGCCGGGGCCAGGTCACCAGGTCGGCGCGGCGCAGCAGCCCGGCGGCCACCTCGCCCTGCCACTCGGCCTCCGCGTGCAGCCGCTCCTGCCGCTTGGCGTTCAGCCGCTTCGCCGCCCGCTGGTGGTCGATCAGCAGCCGCACCGCGGCGCCGTACGCCAGCGGGTCCTGCTCCGGCGCGGGCTGGACGTACAGGTAGAGCCGCTCGTACAGCAGTTGTTCCACGGCGTCCGAGGTCAGCTCCGGCCAGCCGTCACGCATCCTGCCCTCACCCAGCTCCAGCAGCGCCAGCACCGCCCGCACCGGCGCCTCGGCCACCGGCGGGTGGCCGTGCGCCTGCGCCCAGGCGAGCAGTTCGGCGGCTTTGGTGCGCGGGGCGAGCCGCAGGTCTTCTTCTTCCATGTCACGTAAGGTAACCGGAAAGCCCGGGTAGGGTCGGCAGGCATGGTCCCCGTCCGACTCACCGGCCCCCGCCTGGCCATCCGCGAGTTCCACCACAGCGCCGCCGACGTCGACGCCCTGTACGCGGTGTTCGGCGACCGGGAGGCCACCCGCTACCTCCCGTTCGAGCCGCGTGACCGCGAGGACTGCGCCGACCAGATCGAGCAGTACCTGGAGGAGGCGCAGCAGGACGAGCGGACGGTCTACCGGCTGGCCGTCACCCGCCGCGCCGACGCGGACGCCCCGTCCCGCGCCGTCCCGATCGGCAACGCCGCCCTCACGCTCGGCGGCCACCGCAGCGCCGACCTCGGCTACGCGCTGCGCCCCGACACCTGGGGCAACGGCTACGCGGGCGAGATCACCGGGCTGCTCTGCGACTTCGCCTTCGGCCCGCTCGGGCTGCACCGGCTGGTCGCCCGGGTGGACGTGGAGAACACGGCCTCGGTCCGGGTGCTCACCCGGGCCGGCTTCCGTCTGGAGGGCCGGATCCGGCACGACGTGCACCTGCGCGGCGGGTGGCGCGACTCCTTCCAGTACTCGCTGCTCGCCCACGAGTGGCCCCGGGCGGGGGGTTAACCCCCGGCCCGCTTCACGGGGGAGCCGGATGTCCGCCCGGCCCGGCCTTTGACAGGGTTGTGACGTCAGCCCGGCACGCCACCGAGAAGGACCCGAGGGCCATGAGCAGCAGCCTCAGCACGCAGCGCAGCGAGTACGACCGCGACGACGCGGTACGGCGCACCGAGGAGCCGCCGTACGCCTGGCGGGCGCCGTTCTCGTCCTACTACTACCGGGAGCTCGGCTTCACCCTCACCGCGGTGCCGGTGGCCCTCGCCGGGTTCGCCTTCGCCACCACGCTGTTCGCCTTCGGTGTCGGCACCCTCGTCACCGTGCTCGGCATGCCGGTGCTGGCCGCTCTGACCGCCGGGGCCCGGGGCTTCGGCCGGCTGGAGCGGGCCCGGGTCCGCGGCATGCTGGCGCTGGACGTGCCCGGCCCGAAGCCGGTCCGGGTGCGTCGGCCGGGCAGCTGGGGCGCGATCACCGCGCGGCTGGTGGACGCGGCGGGCTGGAAGGCCGTGCTCTACCAGGTGGTGATGCTCCCGTGGGCGCTCTTCAGCTTCGTGATGTCGCTGACGTTCCTGCTGGTCGGCTGGACGCTGGCGCTCTACCCGCTCTACCACTGGGTCTACCCGAAGTACGTCGGCTGGCGGGGCTTCCGGGTGTTCGACTACTACGACGGCAACGGCGTCGAGCACGTCTACTACGTCGAGGGGCCGCTGCAGATCGCCGGGCTCTCGCTGCTGGGCTTCGTGTTCGTCTTCCTGACCCCGCAGCTGGTGCGCGGCCTGACCAACGTCAACCGGCTCGCCGCCCGGGCCCTGCTCGGCCGCTGACAAGCCCACCCGCCGCCCCACCGCCCGGCCCCACCGGCCCCGCCAGGCCCCGGACGCTCCGGGGTGCGGGCGGGGCCGGCCCGTGGTCCGATGACCGCATGGCCGCCCCGACCGACCTCGCCGCCGACGTCCCGGTCACCTCCCGCCCGCTGGACGAGTACTGCGCGCTGTTCGACCTGACCCGGGCCGGGCTCGCGGCCCTCCCCGGGCCGGTCCTCGACTGCCCGGGCGGCGCCGCCGGGCTCGCCGCCGAGGCACGCGAGCTGGGCTGCCGGGTGATCGCCACCGATCCCGCGTACGCCTGGCCGGCCCCCGAGCTCGCGGCCCGCGCGCTGGCCGCCCGCGCCGCCATGGCGGCCGCGATGGCCGCCCGCCCCGAGCTGTACCCGGCGTCCCACCACCGCCCGGCCGACCGCTACCTGCGCAGCTGGGACCGGGCCCGCCGGCTGTTCGCCGCGGACGCCGCCGCCCACCCGCAGCGGTACGTGGCCGCCGCGCTGCCCCGGCTGCCGTTCGCGGACGACACCTTCGCGCTCACCCTCAGCGGGTTCCTGCTGTTCGTCTACCCCGAACTCTTCGGCCCCGCGCAGCAGTTGGCCGCGCTGACCGAGCTGGTCCGGGTGACCGCCCCCGGCGGCGAGGTCCGGGTCCACCCGCTGAACGACGCCGCGGGCCGGCGCTGCCGGCACCTCGACGGGCTGCGCCGCGCGCTGGGCGAGCGCCGGATCGCCAGCGAGGTCCGCCCGCTCCCGGCCGGTGCGGGGCGACTCGGCCGGGTCCTGGTCCTGCGGGCCGCCGACCGCCGGCGCCGGGGCGGCTAGCCCGGCTGCCGCTCCGGCCGGTCGGTCTCGGGCGGGCCGGCCGGCTGCCCGGCCGGCGGGCCGACCGGACCGGTCTGCTGCGGGAGGGTGACCTGCGGGGGGAGCGGAGCCGGTGACTCCAGCCGGGAGAGGATCTTCTCCGCCAGCCAGCTCCGGTCGGAGCCGTACGGGATGCCGTCCGGCGCCACCAGCCGGCCGGCCACCGCGTCCCGCAGCCGCTGCGCCTGCGCGGCCGGCAGCCAGGAGAGCAGGCCCCGGGCGGCCAGCAGGGCGTGGTACTGCTCGAAGCCGGAGCGCGGGTGCTCGATCGCCTCCAGCACGCTGGTCAGGTCGGCCAGCGCGGGATCGCCCTGCATCAGGGCGAGCGCCTGGATCCGCCGGTCGTCGGCGCCGTCCGCGAACAGCTCCCGGACCCGGTCCGCGGTGAGCGCCGAGCGCCGGGCCGTCGACCGGACCTCGGCCATCACGCTCTCCGGCCCGGTCGTCGCGTTCGACGGCGGCAGGCGGGCCGGGTCGTCCGCCCGGCCGGTGCTGCCGCCCAGCAGGCCCAGGTGCTGCATCGCGCGGACCCGCAGGTCGTCCGCGCCCACCTTGTCGCCCCGGAGGTCGCGGTCCTGGCCGGCCAGGAAGAGGTCGAGCGCCTGGTCGGCGCCGGAGAGCACCCGGGGCAGGGCGAGCCGGGTCACCAGCCAGCCGGTCAGGAAGCCGAGAACGAGGAAGTAGAGGACCAGCGCGGCCGCGAAGGGGGCCGCGCCCTCGCCGCCGCCCAGCGCGGGGGCCAGCGCCGCGCCGAGCTGGTGCAGCCGCTCGCCGAGCGAGCCGAGCTGGGTCAGGCCGACGCCGAGCAGGACCTTGGTCAGCCAGTCGGAGACCTGCTCCAGATTGGTGTTCGGGGCGTAGGAGCCGTGCGGCTCACCGGCCGGGCCACCGCGCGCCCGGGGCACGCCGAACAGGAAGCCGAGCGCGCCGCCGAGCACCGCCGAGGCCCCGGTCACCACCAACCCGCCGCCCAGCGCCTGCCAGCTGTGCGCCCGGTCGAGGGAGAACAGCACCAGGCCGAGCGCTCCCACCCCCACGAGCGCTCCGGCCGCTCCCCGTTGTGCCGTTCGCAGGGCCGTCGTGCCCCCGGTCCGCCGCGTCCTCGCCATCGCCTACCCCCTGTGGCCGCCCCGCTCCGCTCCGGAACCCGCGCCGACTCTAGCGTCGGAGCGGTGGGAGGCAAACGCTCCGGGGCGCCGTCCGGGCCGATCGGTGCCGGAACAGCAGACAGCCCGTGGGCTGCTCCTCGCTGCAGCGAGGCACCGGGGATGTTCCGGTGAGCCCACGGGCCGGGTGACTGCTTGGAATTCGCCTGCCGGAGGCACGGGGCCTCGTCCTGCGCAGGCAGGGGCGGCTCTAGCGAGCAGCCACCTCACGCATCCTGATGGAACTCAATTCAGGATCACCTCCCTTCAGTGTGCAGCCAGCTTAGGCAGCTCCTCGGAACGGGGGCAACGGATTAATTCGCGGCCGCCGCACCGGTTCCGGGGCGGCTCCGGGGCGGCTCCGGGAACGCTTCCGAACCGGCCCGGGAGCGGCGGGGAGCCGGGGCCCCCGGGGCCCCCGGACCCCGGACATGCGAGAGGCCCGGAGGACGAATCCTCCGGGCCTCTGTGCTACTGAGTAGCGGGGACAGGATTTGAACCTGCGACCTCTGGGTTATGAGCCCAGCGAGCTACCGAGCTGCTCCACCCCGCGTCGGTGAACGCAACCCTACGGGGAAGTCGCCCGGATGGGAAATCAGTTCGTCGCCGGACCCCGGACCTCGGACCCCGGACATGCGAGAGGCCCGGAGGACGAATCCTCCGGGCCTCTGTGCTACTGAGTAGCGGGGACAGGATTTGAACCTGCGACCTCTGGGTTATGAGCCCAGCGAGCTACCGAGCTGCTCCACCCCGCGTCGGTGAACGCAACCCTACGGGGAAGTCGCCCGGATGGGAAATCAGTTCGTCACCGGACCGCGGCGGGCGCCCGGGCACGGCGAGCGGCGTGCCGCGCCGTTCTGCTCCTGGCCCAGGCGGCGAAGCAGACCAGGGCGGCGAAGCACGGCACCATCAGCACCGCGTACACCAGCAGGAAGCCGTGCGTGCCGAGGTCGGCGGCGGCGTTCCAGGTGCCGTGCAGGACCATCGACAGCAGCAGTCCGGCCGGGGCGGCGATCCTGGCCAGCCGGCGCCGGCCGGTGGTGAGGGTGATGGCCAGGCCGAGCCCGGTCAGCGCGGTGAACAGCGGATGGGCGAAGGGCGAGAGCAGCCCGCGCAGGACGAAGGTCTGCACCGTGCTGTCGAAGTCCCGCAGGCTGGGCGGTTCCCCGAGGCCGATGCTGTCCAGCCGCTGCTGCTGGTCGTCGGTGAAGGCCCGCCCCAGGTAGAGCGCGTTCTCGGTGAAGGCGAAGCCGCAGGCGGTGATCCCGCCGAGGACGACCCCGGCCGCCAGGGTGCGCGGGCGGGCCCGGGCGCGCGGGCGGTCGGGCGTCGGCGGGTAGGGCCGCAGGTAGGGCAGCGGGCGCAGGTAGGGGCGCGGCCGCGGCCGGCCCCGGGCGTGCGGCAGGGCGGGTCCGCGGCCGTGGCCGAGGGGCAGGCCGGGGCCGGGCAGCCGGCGCAGCACGCTCGCGCACGGGCGGCCGGTGCGGTGGCCGTGGCACCGGATCCGGGTGCCCAGCGGCAGCAGCAGGAGGAGCAGGGCGGCGCCCTTGGCACTCTCCTCGATCACCGGGGTGACCAGGTCGGCGCCCAGCACCTCGCCCAGACTGCCCTGGTGGGCCGTGAGGTAGGTGCTGGTCCAGCCGTTGGCGAGGATCGCGACGGTGGTCGCCGCGAAGGCGCCCCAGCCCAGGCAGAACACGATGTGGCGCAGCGGCACCCGGGCGGTCTGGTTGAGCCAGGCGAGGCCGCCGAGCACGAAGGGCAGCGGGACGAGCGCCAGGCCGAGCCCGACCAGCAGCCCGGTGGTCCCGGTCTGGCGGCGGACCAGCTGGAGGATCAGCACGCCGCAGCCGGCCAGCGCCAGGACGGCGGTGGTGGTGACCGAGGAGAGCACGACCGAGCGGGCGGGGCGCGGCCCCGGTCCGGCGGTGGCCGGCGGGGCGGCGGTGGGCCAGGGCGTGAGCCGGTGGCCCCGGCGCGTCCTGGGCCCCGGGATGGCGCGGGTGCCGGCGGTGCGCGTGGGCATCTCTCGGTCGCCGACGGTCCGGGCGGTGGCCCGGTAGCCGCCGGACGGGCTGCTCACCCGGCACAGGGTAGGCCACGGCACCGGCCCGCCGGGAGGACTCGGGACGAATCCACCCCTGCGGACCGGGCGGCCGGGGCCGGCGGTGAGGCCGGGCGGTCAGGCCGAGTGGTCAGCCCGGCGGCGGGTCAGCGGCGGCGGAAGAGCAGGTCGTGCACCACGTGGCCCTTGGCGATGCCGGCCCGCTCGAACTTGGTGACCGGCCGCCAGTCGGGCCGGGGAGCGTAGCCGGGCACGCTGCCGGCCGGGTGGTCGGCGGGCTCCAGCCAGCCGGTGCCGTCACCCTCGGGGTGCAGGTTCTCCAGCTCGGGCGAGGCGGAGAGCACCTCCAGCATCTGCTCGGCGTACGGCTCCCAGTCGGTGGCGCAGTGCACCAGCGCGCCGGGGGCCAGCCGGGGCAGCACCAGCTCCAGGAAGGAGGCCTGGACCAGCCGGCGCTTGTGGTGCTTCGGCTTCGGCCACGGGTCGGCGAAGTAGACCCGCAGGCCGGCCAGCGAGGCGTCGGGCAGCATGTCGCGCAGCAGGATGACGGCGTCGCCGGCGGCCGGGCGGACGTTGCGCGAGCCGTCCCGCTCCAGCAGGCCGAGCAGGTTGCCGTGGCCGGGGGTGTGGACGTCGGCGGCGAGGATGCCCGTCGCCGGGTCGGCGGCGGCCATCGCGGCGGTCGTCTCGCCCATCCCGAAGCCGATCTCCAGGGTGACCGGCAGACCGCCGAAGAGCTCCGACAGGTCCAGCGGGCTGCCGTCGATCGCGATGCCGTACGTCTCCCAGCCCCGGTCCAGCGCGCCCGCCTGGGCGTTGGTCATCCGGCCCCGGCGCGGCTGGAAGCTGCGGATGCGTCGCTCGCTGTGCTGGGCCTCGGTGGCCCGGTGCGGGTACATCGGCGCGGGGTAGCCGGCCGGCGCGGCGGAGAGCCGGGCGGACGGCGATTGCTGGGGGATCGGGGCGGTGGCAGTCACAATCACCCGATTCTACGGGGCCGCCGGGTGCGGCCCCAGGGGCTGTGACGCACCTGACGCGGGGCCGGGCCGAGTCCGCCCCGCTCCGTCCCGGCCAGGGCGCGCCGGTCGGGACGGGCCGGTCGGGACGGGCCGGCTCAGCCGCCCGCTGCGAGGGCGGCCAGCGCCCGGCGGGCCACTTCGCGGCCGATCGGCAGCGAGGCGGTGGCGGCCGGGGAGGGGGCGTTCAGGACGTGCACCAGACGGCGGGTGGAGCGCGGGTCGTCCGGGTCGAAGCCGGCGAAGGCGAAGTCGTCCAGCAGCGCGCCGTCCCGGGCCACCGCCTGGGCCCGGACCCCGGCGACGGCCGGCACCAGGTCCTCGGCGGTGACGGCGGGCAGCAGCCGCCGGACGGCCGCGGTGAAGGCCCGCTTGGAGAGCGAGCGGTGCAGCTCGCCGAGCTCGTACCGCCAGTGCCGGCGGGCGATCTGCCAGGTGCCGGGGAAGGCGAGCGTCCCGGCGAGGTCGCGCGGGCGGACGGTGCGCCAGTCGTACCCTTCGCGGGCCAGCGCGGGCACCGCGTTCGGGCCGACGTGCACGTCGCCGTGGATGCCCCGGGTCAGGTGCACGCCGAGGAAGGGGAAGGCCGGGTCGGGGACGGGGTAGACCAGGCCGCGTACCAGGTCCCTTCGCTCGTGGGCGAGTTCGTAGTACTCGCCGCGGAACGGCACGATCCGCACACCGGGGTCGTCGCCGGCCAGCCGGGCGATCCGGTCGCTGTGCAGTCCCGCGCAGTTCACCAGTACCTGGCCGCGCAGCTCGCCGGTGGAGGTCTGCACGGTCACGCCGTCGGCCCGGCGGGCGACCGCCCGCAGCTCGGTGCCGGTGCGCAGCTCCGCGCCCGCCTCGCGGGCCAGCCGGGCGTAGGCGGCGGCCACGGCGGGGAAGTCGCAGATGCCGGTGGTGCCGATGTGCAGCCCGGCGATACCGGTCACCTGCGGCTCGTACGCGGTGATGCCGGCCCGGTCCAGCTCGGCGACCGGGATGCGGTTCTCCCGGCCGCGCTCGGCGAGGGCCCGCAGCCGGGGCAGCTCGGCGGGGTCGGTGGCGACGATCAGCTTGCCCGTCACCTCGTACGGGACGCCGTGGGCGCGGCAGAACTCCACCATCTCGGTGGCCCCGGCGACGGCGTACCGGGCCTTGAGCGAGCCGGGGCGGTAGTAGACGCCGCTGTGGATCACCCCGCTGTTGCGGCCGGTCTGGTGGGCGGCGAAGCCGGGCTCCTTCTCCAGCAGCGCCAGCCGCAACCCGGGCCGGGCCCGGGTCAGCGCGTACGCCGTGGAGAGCCCGACGATCCCGCCGCCCACCACCAGCACGTCGAAGTCGTACGCCACCGCTCGCTCCTCGTTCGGCCCGGCCCCGCCCGCCGATGCTGTCACGGTGGGCGGGGCCGGTCGAGGGCGCCTCAGCGGGCGTCCGGCTCCAGCCACGGCCAGGTCGCGTCCCGGCCCGCTTCGAGCAGCGGGATCAGCCGGAACGCGGCGTCGCCCAGCCCGCCGAAGGTGTGCCGGTTCGCCGCGCCGCTCGGGCCGTGGCCGGGCGCGTAGCCCGCCAGGTTCCAGGTGTAGACGGGGACGTGGGCCGGCACGGCGGCCAGGGCGTCGCCGCCCCAGTGGTCGCGGCCGGTCTGCTCGTCGGTGACGACGACCACCCGGTCGTGGCCCCGGTAGTGGGTGCGGACGGCCTGGGCGGTGTCGGTGCCGCCGAGGTCGGTGAAGCGGTCCAGGACCCGCAGCACGGCCTCGCCCGGGGCGACCCGGACGACCCGGCTGGTGGTGCCGAACTCGACCAGGTCGGCGTCGGCGGCCCGGACCTTGAGGGCCGTGCCGAAGATCGCCGCCGAGTCGGCCCGGTTGAGCTGGGTCTGCGCGCTCGGCCGGTCGAACATCGAGCCCGAGCGGTCGACCAGGATCAGCGTCCGGCCGGGCAGCGCGGGCACGTTGCCGAGCGAGTGGGAGAGCGCGGTCTCCAGCGCGTGCCCCCAGCGCAGCGACGGCGCGTGCCGGTGCGCGGCGAGGTAGCGGAACGGGAACTGGCGGGAGCGGCGCACCTCGTCCGGGTCGGCGATCCGCCGCGCGACCTCGGCCGCGACCTCGTCCGGGACGCCGGCCTGGTCGAAGTTGCGCAGGTTGCGCACCAGCGCCATCGGGCCCATGGACGGGATGACCGCCGACCAGACGGCCGCGTCCAGCGGGCCCCGTAGCCAGCCGGCCAGTGCCTCCCAGGTCAGCCCGGCCGCGGCGAGCCGCTCGGCCCCGCCCTCGGCCGTCACCGCCGCCCGCCGCTGCTCGACGGGCAGGGCGAGCAGTTCGCGGTTGGCCGCGAGCAGCCGGTCGGAGGCGGACGGGACGGCCTCGTCCGGCCGGTGCCGGCGGTCCAGCGCGTAGCGGAACAGCTCGCCCTGCCACGGCTTGGCCGGGTCGGGCGAGGGGTGGGTCAGCTCCAGCACGTCACCGAAGCGGTAGCCCTTGGACGCGGTGTCGTACTTGAGCAGCGAGCGGGCGTGGTACAGCCGGCGGACGGCGTCCGCGACCCCGCGCTTGAGCGGCTTGGGCAGCGCCCGACCGTAGCGGGACGTCCAGTAGGCGAGCAGTTCGCCGGGCTCGTCCGCGCGCTGCAGGACGGCGTCGACGGCCTGCCGCGAGTGGCCGGGCGCCCCGGCGTCCAGCCGGGCCCGGGTGAACTCGGCGGCGCCGACCAGCGCGGCCGTGCGCAGGTGCGCGTCGGACCGCAGCCAGCGCAGCAGGCCCGTGGTCCACTCCGGGTCGGTGACGGCGAGTCCGCGCACCAGCGCGGTGTAGCGGTCGTCCCGCGCGCCGCCCTTCTCGTAGAAGGTGTCCTGGCCGACCAGGTTCGCCACCGCCAGCAGGAAGAGTTCGGACCTGGCGTCGCGCTGGAACCCGGTGCCGCCGTTGTGGTTCACGGTGCGCTTCCCGGTGCTGCGTACCGGCGAGGCCGGACTCGGCCGGGCCGTACGGGTGTTGAAACGCGACATGGTGGATGCTGCCCCCTGCTGGCTGGTGGAACGCGAAGGAGGCACGGCGGAGGAAGGGGTGCCCGAGATCGTGCCGGCCCGGCGGCCGGCGTCGGCGGAGGTGTATGCCTTGTGCTCTACCGGATTGAGCTAACGGCCGCGCTCGCGCGCGGCACGCCCGGGACTCGAACCCGGAACCGCAAGATCCGAAGTAACCCCCGCCTGCGCACCGGGCACCCCCGGCGCTGTGCCTCCCGAGATCGAGGTGGCGGCAGTGGTGTTGTCCGGTTCACCGCGCCCCGCTGGGGGCGCTCCACGAAGTAACCGCTGCCGTCGCACCGGGAGGTGCGGAAAACCTATTGAGGTATGGGTGTCCAGAGATCGATGGCGGCTGAGGTGACGAAGCTGCTCTGCCGACTGAGCTACACCGGCACGAGTGCCGGCGGCGGGACTCGAACCCGCGACCTGCCCATGAGGAGTGGAAGTAACCTCTGCCTGCGCACCTGGACGAGAGAGACGATAGCCAGGCCTCTCCCGCCGGTGCATCCGAATTACCGCCGGGCCCGCTACGCCGGGGCGACGATCACCGCGCGCGCCCGTTCCGTCAGTTCCCTCACCCGGCGCTCCCCCTGGAAGGGTTCGAGGCGGCGCAGCATCTCGACCACGTACTCGCGGCTGCGCTGCGAGGAGATCCGGCCGGCGACCTCGACGGCCCGCTCCCCGGCCGCGACCGCCGCGTCCAGGTCGCCCGCCTCGGCCTCGGCCATCGCCGAGACGACCAGCCGCAGCCCGTGCGAGCGGACGAACCCCTCGGTGGGCCGGGCCAGCGCCTCCCGGGTGAACTGGCGGACCTTGGAGGGCACTCCGAGGTCGCGGAAGCACTCGGCGGCGTCGGCGGCGAGGCGGTCGTAGGCGTAGAAGTCGATCCAGGCCGGATCGGGATCCCCCGCGCGCGCCCGTTCCAGTGCGTTCTCCGCGGCGCCGAGCGCCGTCGCGCACGCGGCGGCGTTGCGGGCCTTGGCCTGGGCCCGGGCCTCGACCAGGTGGAAGAAGCTCATGGTGCGGGCGGTGGCCAGCCCGCGGTTGCGCTCCAGCGCGGCCTGCGCGAGGTCGACCGCCTCCTCGGCGAAGCCCCGGTAGCCGGCCTGCAGGCTCATCGAGGCCAGCACGTAGCCGCCGAGCGGAACGTCGGCGGCGGCGCGGGCGAGCCGAAGCGCCTGGATGTAGTACCGCTGGGCGGCCTCGTGCTGGCCGGTGTCGAAGGCCATCCACCCGGCCAGCCGGGTGAGTTCGGCCGTGGCACCGAACAGTGCCCGGCCCACCGCGTCGCTGTAGGAGGCCAGCAGCAGCGGCGCCGCCTCCACCCGCAGGCACTCCGGCACCATCGACGAACGCCAGTCCCCGCCGCCGTACTTGGAGTCCCAGCGGCGGGCCTCCTGGGCGGCCTCGCGGAGCTTGGCGGCGTCCGAGTGGCCGACCCGGTACGAGCCCGCCTCGGCAGGCGTGCGCGGCGCCTCGCGGGCCACCGAGCCGTCCGCCGGGTTGATCAGCCAGCGGGAGACGGGCGTCGCGTACGCGGCGACCGAGAAGGTGCCGGCCAGGCTGTCGCTCCAGCGGCCGCCGCCGGGGCCGCGCCGCAGGTCGAGGTCGACCCGCCAGAGGTCGGTGGCCGAGCGGACCGCCTCGGACACCTCGCGCGGGAAGGCCAGGCCGAGTTCGGGCGCCGGGTCGGTGTCGCCGAGGCCGATCTCCTCCAGCGGCACCGGCCGGCCGAGCTTGCCGCCGATCGCGGTGGCGATCAGGTGCGGGACCGGGCCCTGCGGGACCATGCCCTTGCTGACCCACCGGGCCACCGAGGTCTTGTCGTAGCGCAGCGTCAAACCCCGTTGCGCGCCCAGGTCGTTGACCCTCCGGGCCAGGCCGGCGTTGCTGATCTGGGCGAGGGTCAGGAGCGTGCCGAGCCGTTCGTTCGGTCCTCGTGGGCTGATGGTCATGGTGGCGGCGGCACCTCCTGCGGCCTTGTGCGCGGAGCCCGGGCGGCACCGGGCCGTAGCTGCTGTACCTAGAGTAGTCGGACGCGTTCCGAGGGTTAAGAGGCCGCATTCCGGATGGCGGGATCGCGCACCCGCCGATCGGCGGCGGGCGCTCCGGCGGGCCCGGGCGGACCGCGCGGACATGGCCGGGGGCGATCGGGCCGGCCGCGCGCCGGAGCGTTGTGCTCCGGTCCCGTGTCGATGTGCGCCCGGCCGTGCCCCCTGGCCCGACCGGCTGGTCGGCGATTCGCTGGTGGTCGTGGGTCGGCCCGCCGTCGAGGACCCGGCGGGCCGGGGGATGCCGCCGTCTCAATCCCCGCGGACGGCGGCGAAGTCCGGGAGGGCATGCGGATGCCCTCCCGGGCCGGACGACGCCTTTCGGCCATATCGCGATGGCCATGACAAAGGCGGCGAAAGGGCGGTCCGGGCCGGGGAGGGGAAGGCCCGGCCCGCCCGGCCGAGACGCGGCCCGCGCGGCCGCTCCGGCCGGACCGTCCGGTGTGCCCGCCGCACCCCCGGGGGCCCCGCCCGGCGAATCGGAAACGACAACTCCGGTCACGGGACGGACGAGCGGTGGCACGATGTCTCCTGACGGCGCGCCCGATCGCGGCGGCCGGTCGCCGCGGCGCGCCACGGCCCGGCCGGGCCGCCCGCCGGCGGACGCGCCGCACGGTGCTGGTCCTCGTCCGGTGGAGGCGCGATGCGGTGGCTGACGGGCTGGAGCACGGGTGCGCCCCGAGCGGGCGCCCCGGCGCACGAGCCGCCCGGAGCGGTGGCACCGATCGCCGCGCGCCCCCTGTGGACCGGCCCCAACCCCCTCTGGGCGGTCGGCGACTGGCGCCCCGAGGAGATCCGGCTGGTCACCCTGCGCCCCGGCGCCCCCGCCGTCGTCACCACCGGTGCCGGCGCGCCCGACCCGGTCGAGGACACCCCCGCGACCACCCGGCTCGCCGTCATCGGCCACTGCGGCGCCACCGACGCCGAACTGGCCGCCGGCCTCGCCGCCGCCCGCGGCGGCGCCGTCCGCCACCTCACCACCTGGCCCGGCAGCTACACCGTCGTCCTGCGCACCGGCACCCGGTCCACCGCGCTGCTCACCGACCTGGCCGGCGCCCGGCCCGTCTTCCACACCCCCTGGGCCGACGGCACCGCGTACGCCACCGCCGCCCTCCCGCTCGCCGATCTGATCGGCGCCCCGCTGGACACCGGCCACCTCGCCGCCCGGCTCGCCTGCCCGGAGTCCCCGGAGGCGCTCGGCACCGGCACCCCGTACCTCGGCGTGCAGCGGGTACCGCCCGGGCACACCCTGGCCATCCGCGGCGGCCGCCCCTACCTCGCGGCGTACGACGAGCCCGGCGGCGGGCCGCGGCCGCGCGGCGAGGCACCGGCCGTCCGCGAACTCACCCGCGCCCTGCTGGAGTCCGTCCGGTCCCGGGTCCGCACCCCCGCCGCCGGCGCCGCCGGCCCCGGCCGGGCCCGGCTGGGGGTCGACCTCTCGTACGGGACGGCCTCGGCCACCGTCGCCCTGCTCGCCGCCGCCGTCCCGCCCGCACCCGTCGCCGGACCCGCCCCCGCACCCGTGCCCGCCGTCGCCGGACCGGCCGCGGTACCCGGAGCGCGGGCCAGGAACGGCGCGGTCAAGGGCTCCTGGGCCCGGGCGTCCGCCCCGGGCCGGTCCGCTCCCGAGCCACTGGCCGCCGTCACCCTGGGCGAGAGCGAGGGCCCGGCCACCCTGGCGATCGCCCCCCACACGCCCCGGCTGCGGCACACGGTGCTCGCCCCCGGGCCGGACACCCTCCCGTACGCCGACCTGGTGGCCGACCCGCGGGCCGGACGCCTCACCGACGAGCCCGGTCCGGAGCTGATCGCCGCCGCCCGCGCCGCGGCCCGCTTCGACGCCGGCGGCACCGACCACCTCACCGGGTACGGGGCCCGCCAGGTCCTGGACGGCCACCCGGCCCGGCTGGCCGACCTCGTCCGGGCCGGCCGCCCGCGCGAGCTGCTGCCCCCGGTCGCCGCCCTGGCCGGCGCCGACCGGGTGACGGCGGGCGTCCTGGCGGGCGCGCTGCGCACCCCGCTCACCGTGGTGCGCGCGGCCCACCGGCTCTCCCGGATCCGCTACGCCGACGCGCTCGACGACGCCGCCGTCCGGCTGACGCTGCGGCACGTCCCGGACGGCGGCGGTACGGCGGGCGCCCGCTCGGCCGACGACCTGCTCTGGTGCGTCCCCGGACCGGCGGCCCGCTGGCTCTCCGACGAGGCGCTCTCCGCGGTCGCGCTGCGGCTGCGGCTGGCAGCGCGCGGACCGGCGCCCGCCGAGCCACCGGGCGTGCGCCGGGCCCGGTACGCCCTGCACCGGCACGCGCGCGGATTCCGCACGCTGGTGCACGCCGCCGAGCAGCCCGGCCAGCGGCTGCACGCGCCGTTCCTGGACAACCAGGTGGTCCGGGCGAGCCGGCTGCTGCCCGACGACGTCCGGCTCCAGCCCGGCGCCCGGCACGCCCTGCTGCACGCCGTCCTCACCGGGGCCGGCCGGACGGACCTGCCGCTCGACTGGGGCCGCGGCCCCCGCCCCGACCGCACCGCCCCCGCCCGGGCGGGCCTGCGGCTCGCCGCCGACGGCATCGCCGAGCTCTTCGACGCCCCGCTGCTCGCCGAGGCCGGGCTGATCGACCTCCCCGCCGTCCGGGCGGGGCTGGCCCGCTGCGCCGACCCCGACGCGCCGCTCGCACCCGGCACCCTGGCCGGGCTCGCCGAGCTGGTCTCCACCGAACTCTGGCTCCGCCGGGTCCGCGCCCGGCGGCACGGCGCCTGCTGGACCGGCCTGCCCCTCGCCCGGCGCACCGCCCTCCCCGCCGCCCGCTTCGCCTGACCCCGACGCGTGCGACCGCGGTGGCCCGACCCCGGTGGCCGGGCCGGGGCGGCCGGGCGGCGGCGCCCGGTTCGGCGCGGCTCGCGGGCGCCGTCCCCCGGGCGGGTGATCATGACGCCATCCCGTCCCGTCCCCGTGGAGGCCGTGGTGACCAGCGCCAGCCCGGATCCGTCCGTCCCCGTCCTGCTCTCGGTGCTCGGCCGGCCGCCGACGGGCCGTCCGCCGGGGGTGCTGGCCGCGTGCGACGGCTCGGACGGTTCGCTCTGGGCGCTGGACCGGGCGATGACCGAGGCCGAGCGGTTCGAACTGCCGCTGTACGTGCTCGCGGTGGTCAACCCGGCCCCGACCGGGTACCCGCCGGGGATGGCCGAACTGGTCCAGGAGAGCGTCGAGACGCTGGTCGAGAGCATGGCGGACGGCCTGCGCCGTGCGGTGGCGGCGGTGCAGCGGGCCCGGCTCCGCCCGTACGCGGGGGAGCTGTCGCTGCACGTGGTGCTCGGCAACGTGATCGAGGTGCTGCTGGCGGCCTCGGCCCGGCAGCACACGCTGGTGCTCGGCACCCGGGGCAACGGCGGCTTCGGCCGGCTGCTGCTGGGCTCGGTCGGCTCGGCCGCCGTCCACCACGCGGCCTGTCCGGTCCTGATCGTCCCCGCGCCCCCGGACCGCTGAGCCAGCCGCTGAGCCGACCCCCGGCCGGCCGCCGGGCCACGGAGGCCGGCCGGGGGCGCCCGGGCACGGTCCCGCGCCGGTCTGGCACGCTCCGCGCCGGAGTGCGCGGCCCGCCGGGAGGTGGGAGGGGAGCGCTCGCGCGCCGGGAATGTCCCGAGATGGTTCATCGTTCACCTATCCCGGAACCCCGCCCTCCCCACCCCTGGAGAACCGCCGCCATGAAGGTCGAGATCTACTCCGACATCGCCTGCCCCTGGTGCTACATCGGCAAGCGCCGCTTCGAGCAGGCGCTGGACGGCTTCGCGGGCAAGGAGGACGTCGAGGTGGTCTACCGGCCGTACCAGCTGGTGCCGGACGCCCCGGCCACCGCGAGCCCGCACCGCGCGTGGCTGGCCGAGCGCTACGGCCCGCAGTCCGTCGCGATGGACGCCCGGGTGGCCGAGCTGGGCCGCGCCGAGGGCATCAGCTACGACTTCGACGCCGCGCTGCACGCCAACACCTTCCTCGGCCACCGGCTGCTCCACCTCGCCGGGACCGAGTACGGCGCGGCGGCGCAGGGCCGGCTGAAGGAGGCACTGCTCAAGGCCCACTTCAGCGACGGGGTGGACGTCGGCGACCGCGCCGCGCTGACCCGGCTGGCGGTGTCCGCGGGCCTGGACGGCGACCGGGTGGCGGCCTACCTCGCGGGCGACGAGGGCGCCGCCGAGGTGAGCGCCCAGCTCGCCGAGGCCCGCGAGCTGGGCATCACCGCCGTGCCGACCTTCGTCTTCGAGGGCAAGTGGGCCGTCCAGGGCGGCCAGGACGCCGAGACCTTCCGCAAGGTGCTGGAGCAGGTCGCCGAGGAGATCGGCGAGCGCCGGCCCGCGCCGGTGCCGGTCGTCGCGGCCGGCGAGGCCTGCGCGGACGGCTCCTGCGCCGTCTGACCGGCCCTACCGGGACCGCCGGCACCCTCCCGGGGCCCGCTTCAGGCACACCTGAAGCGGGCCTCGGCCCAGTCGGACACGTTCAGTGCCGACCAGACGCCGTGCGCCGGTGTGACCACCAGCCGGATCGACGTCTGCCCGGCCAGCGGCACGTGCACCGGCACCGCGTCGTCCCCGGTGGCCAGCGGCGGCGAGCGCCACAGGGTACGGCCGTCGCCGCCCTGCACCGAGAAGACCACGCCGCCGATCGAGGCGGCGATGTCGTCCACCCCGGCCACCGCGTCGAAGGCCGTGCAGCCGCGGTTGAGGTCGATCACCGTGGTCGCGGGTGCGTGCACGGTGATGCCGTGGGCCCGGGGGGTGCCGCCGATCGAGACGCTGTCGCGCTGCCAGAACCAGTCGCTGCCGCGCTGCCGGATGCTCGGGGCCGACGCCGGCACCCGGTTGTTGCCGGGCTTCAGCACGGGCAGGTGGTCGGCCCAGAAGTCGGTCGGAGCCGGCGGTGTGACGGTCGGGGTCGGCAGCGGCGGGGGAGTCGGGGTGGGCAGGACCGGCACCTCGGGGGTGGGTACCGGGGGCGGCGTCGGGGTCGGCACCACGGGTACCGGCGGCAGCGGCGGAGGGGTCGGCCGGGTCGGCCGCGGCGAGGGCGGGGCCGGTGCGGGGGAGGACGCGGCCGGGCTGCTCGGCGCGGGCGGCGGCACGGCCTTCGGCGCCGGGCGCGGTGCGACGGAGGGCGCCGGCGTCGGTGACGGGGTGGCGGAGGGGCTCGGCGCGGGTTCCACCACCGGGACCGGATCGGGGGTGCGCGGCGCCGCGCTCGGTACCGGTGCCACCGGCGGCGGCGCCGGTAGGGCCGGGGAGGAGGCCGGCGGCGCGGCCAGCGGGGGCTTCGGCTCGGGCGAGCCGGTCAGCGCGTAGGCGGCGACGGCGGCCGCCGCCACGGCGACCGCGGCCGCGATGCCCGCCTTGGCCGCCATGCCCAGGCCCTCGCCCGCCGCCGCGGCGGCGCCACCGCTTCCGCCGGCCGCGCCACCCGCGGACCCGGCCGCGGCGCCTGCCGTCGCCCCGGAGGTCCCGCCGGCCGCGCCGCCCGCGGCGGCCGCCGCCGTTCCCGCGGCCGCGCCGCCGACCGCCGCCGCACCGCCCACGGCGGCAGCGGCGGCGCTGAAGCCGCCCACCCCCACCCAGACCAGGACGCCGCCGGGCAGCAGCGCCCGCAGGCTGTGGTTGATCTCGGACAGCTCCAGGCAGGCGGCCGTGCACCGGTCGCACTCCCGCAGGTGCCGGCCGACCTCCGCGGACGCCCGCTTGCGCAGCGAGCCGCGCGCGTAGGCGCCGAGCCGGTTGGCGTACGCCTCGCAGGCCCTGGCCTGGCTGCCCGAGACATGGGCCTGGAGGAAGGCCGCGGCCAGCCGGTCGCGGGCCCGGTGCGCCTGGACGGCGGTGGCGTTGGCGGTCTTGCCGAGCATCACCGCGACGGTCTTGGGAGACTCCCGTTCGACCTCGGTGTGCCAGAGCACCATCCGGTCGTCCTCGGGCAGTTCGGCGTAGGCCTGCATCACCATGCGCTGGTCGGCCAGCGCCATCGCCCAGGCGTCGGCCCCCGGGTCGGCCAGGTCCAGGTCGACGGTGGCGGCCGAGGTCTGCGCGAACGTGCTGAAGTCGTCGACGAGTTGCTCGCGCCGCTCACTGCGGGTCCAGGCCGCTGCGACGTTGCGGACGGCGGTCAGCAGATAGGCGCGGACGGCGAACTCCGGCCCCTTGCCCGCCCGCAGCGCCTGCAGCGTGCGGGCGAACACCTCGCCTGCCAGGTCCTCGGCGGTGAAGCTGTCCCGGCAGCAGGTCCGCGCGTAGCGGCGCACCGAGTCGGCGTGCCGGCGGTAGATCTCCTCGTACGCGGCGTCGTCGCCGGCCCGCACCCGGGCGGTCAACTCGGCGTCGGAGGCCGGGCGCTCGCCGTCCACCGGGTCGGCGGGGGCCGGTACGGTCGGCCGGGCGCGGGAGCCGTCGTCGACGAAGGCCTCCGGGGCCACCCCGCCGCGGCCGGCCGGCGCCTGGCCGGGGACGCGGGTCTGCGGGTACGCGTCGGAGGCGGAGAGGGTCTCGCGGCTGGGCATCCCGGCCTGGTCAGGCACCTGCCCCGACGCGCTCGGCACCGCGCCGGGCGCCTGCCCCGGCCCGTGCCCCGCCCTGCCGGGGCCCCCGTCCGCGCCACCCGTCCCGCCGTTCGGTCCGCCCGGGCCGGAGCGGCCGAAGTCGAGGCCGTAGCCGTAGTCGTTCTGTTCCTCGGCGCTCACAACGGACCCCAGATTCCACGACAGCCCCCGTAGTGCGGCAGAGCGCACGGGAGTGCGTGAGCGCACGGTTCCCCGCTGTACGGCGCCGAGGGCGCGCGAACGGCGCGCATCGGGACATTGGCTCCAACCACGGGCAAAGGATGGCATAGCGCAGAGTTGGGCGGTAGCCGGACCGCCGCGACCCACTCTTCCGAGGGGCCGTCGAGGATGTGTTCGCCCCGTCCGGTGCACCGGCGCGGCGGCGGCCGCACCCGGCGCGCGGCTGAGCCGCTCACGCCGGGTTGATCCTCAACTCCCTTGCCCTCCGGGGCCCGCGGCCACCAGAGTGGTGGGATCAGCGCGCCCGGAGGCCGTCCAGCAGGATCCGCAGCAGCCGGTCGGCCGGTCCTTCGACGGGTTGACCGTCCGTCTGCTGGCCGCCCGCCGCCGGGAACGCGCCGCCGAACGCGGCCGACACGGGCGCCGTGTACGGGTCCGCCCCCGGTACGCCGCGCGAGGCGTGCACCGGAACCGAAGCGGTCAGCACCAGCACCACGTCCGCGACCGTCACCCCCGGCCGCAGCTCCCCGGCCGCGCCCGCGCGCGCCACCAGGGCGGCGAGCAGTTGCAGCAACTGCCGCGGGTCCGCGTCGGCCGCGGGCTCTCCGCCGCCCTCCGGCAGCCCGCCGGGCCTCGGCTCGAACCGGTTGCCGAGCAGGGCACCCGCGCCGGCCGGATCCCCCGAGCGCTGCTCGGGCACCCTGCCCAGCTCCTCCGCGTACCGGAAGGCCTCCGGCGGCAGCAGCCGCCCGGCCCCCGTACTCACCGCCCGCGCCAGGTAGCCGGCCAGCGACTCCCAGGCACCACCGCCGCCGTACAGCGACTCCCGCGCCTGGGCGGTCAGCCACGCCACCTCCTCGGCGGCGATCCGCTGGACCAGCACCTCCTTGCTCGGGAAGCGCCGGTACACCGTGCCCACCCCGACCCCGGCCCGGCGCGCGACCTCCTCCATCGGCGCGCCGTAGCCGAACTCGCCGAACACCTCGCGGGCCGCGCGCAGCACGCTCTCCAGGTTCCGCCGGGCGTCCACCCGCAGCCGGGCACCGGACACCGGTCCGCCACCGCCCTGCGGCGGTTCGGCCGGGTAGCGGACCGCCGCGTACGCCACCGCGGCCTGCGGTGGCAGGTCCGCGGGGCTGCGTTGCTCCGGCACCACGCCCTGGCCGACGCGCGGTACCGCCGCCCGGCCCAACAGTCGCTCCTGCTCCATCATCCCAACTCTCCCCCGCAGGTGCCCGATCCCGGACCCTGCCGTCGCCCGCCCCTGCACCCCCCGGTGCAGCTCCGCCTGTCAGAAATGACCCGATGACCCATCGCTCGTAGTCGGTTGTGACGCAAGCCGCGTCCGGGTGACGCCAGACCGCACGCGCACGACGACCGCGCACGCAAGGCCATGCGGACTCCGCCACGACCGGTGCCACCGGGCCGGGACCGCACATCCGGCCTGGCGCGTCGGCACCCCACGGGGCCTCGTCCGGGAACTACCCTTCCCCGGAACACCGTCCCGCAGTCGGGTTTACGCGCCAACACTGGAACTGGCCGTAATGGCCGCTCCACGGTGCGTCGCCGCCAGTTGTCATGGCGATGGCCGCCCCGATGCACAATCCGACCATAGTTCACGGCCGTTCGAAGCCGAAAGTGCGTCAGAAACTCACCCAGGCAGCACATCTGGCACCACGGGGCAACTCCCGCCCCAACCGACCCGGCACGGACTGTGGACAAGAGGCCCTCCGACGGTCCTTCATTGAGGGCGTGGTGGGGGGCACCCCCGGCCGAGGGCCGGGGACAGGTCGCATCGGCAGGAGGTTCGCCATCAGAATTCTGATCGTCGGCGGCGGCTGCGCCGGGATGTCCACCGCGCTGCACCTCCAGCGCGGCCTGCGCGAACGGCTGCGCCGGGGCGAGGCGGAGATCACCGTGGTCGAACCGCAGTCCTACTTGACGTACCACCCCTTGCTCGCCGAGGTCGCGGCCGGCTCGATCGACCCCCGCCACGTGGTCGTCCCGCTGCGCCGGGCCCTGCCGGACTGCCGGGTGCTCACCGCCCGGATCACCCGGATCGAGCACGGCACCCGCCGCGCCTGGGCCGACGCCGCCGCCCGCGGGGAACCGCCCGCCCTGGTCGAGCTCGACTACGACGTCCTGGTGGTGGCCCCCGGCTCGGTCTCCCGGACGGCGCCGGTGCCAGGGCTGGCCGAGCACGGGTTGGGGTTCTCCACCGTCGGCGAGGCGGTGAGCCTGCGCAACCACGTCCTGGAACAGCTCGACCTGGCCTCCGCGACCCGTGACCCGGCCCTGCGCCAGGCCGCGCTCACCTTCGTCTTCGTCGGCGCGGGCTACGCCGGCGTCGGCGCGCTCGCCGAACTGGAGGACATGGCGCGCACCGCCGTCCGCGGCTACCACAACATCAGCCCCGGGGACCTGCGCTGGGTCCTGGTCGAGGCCACCGACCGGATCCTCGCCGAGGAGTCGCCCGAGCTGGCCGCGCACACCCTGGCCGAACTGCGCGAGCGCAGCGTCGACGTCCGCCTGGGCACCAGGCTGGAGTCGGCCGCCGACCGGGTGATGGCGCTCTCCGACGGCAGCCGGTTCGCCGCCCGGACCCTGGTCTGGACGGCCGGGGTGCGCCCGTCCCCGCTGCTGCGCGACACCGACCTGCCGCTGGACACCGCCGGCCGGATCCGCTGTCTGGCCACCCTCCAGGCGGTCGGCCCGGACGGGCGGGCACTGCCCGGGGTCTGGGCCGCCGGGGACTGCGCCGCCGTTCCCGACCCGCACGCGGACGGGGCGCCCTGCGCGCCCAACGCCCAGCACGCCTTCGCCCAGGCCGAGCTGCTCGCCGCCAACGTGCTCGTCGCCCTGGAGGGCGGCCCGCGCGCCGAGGGCATCGTCGAGTACCGGCCGGACCGCGCGGCCTGCTCGACCTCGCTGGGCCTGGGCCGCGCGGTCGCCCACACCAGCGGGGGCGGCCGGCTCACCGGCCGTCGCGCCTGGTGGCTGCACCGGGCCCGGCACCTGCGTCGGCTGCCGAGCGCGGACCGGCGGGTGCGGGTGCTGATGGACTGGGTGCTCGGCGGGCTGTTCTCCCGGGAGGTGGTCTCGCTCGGGACGGTGGAGCACCCGCGTTCGGAGTTCGAGGCCGGCTTCGGCAAGGGCGGCGCCGACGACCGGCCGACCTGAGGGCGGCGCCGGCGGCCGGCTGTGACCGACAAGACGGCCGCGCCCAGCGCGCGCGACTTCCGGAATCGGGCCTCCGCCTGACAGGATCGGCCCGACCGAGTCATTACCCGGTGTGGCAGTCCGCACACAAAAAGTGATGATATGCCTGGTAAACGAGGAAGCGGCCGTCGTTTGAACCTCATGCGCTGGAGCGCCCGGCTCACCGGAGCCCCGTGGCGGACCGCCCCGCCCGCTGGGCGCGGCACCGACCAGGGCACGCCGTCCGGCGACGGCGTGGTCGTCCCCAGCCCCCGCGACCCCACCAGCCTCGTCAGCCCCACCGAGGTACTCGACCCGCAGCGGCCCCAAGACCTGCGCGAGGTGCTGAACCGCATCCCCGCCCCGGTCGCCGTCACCTACGGCCCGCTGCACCAGCTCGGCTACGCCAACCGCGCCTACCGCGAACTCTTCGGCGACCGGCCCACCGGCCTGCCCGCCTGCGAGGCACTTCCCGAGCTCGGCACCATGGGCGTCCTGCCGCTGATGGACCAGGTCATCCGCGGCGGCAGCCCGCGCAGCGTCAAGGCCCGTTGCATCCTCGGGCTCACCGGCAACCGCTACTACAACGTCTCCTGCGTCCCGCTCAGCCGGCACGAGAGCCGGGCCGAGAGCCGGGTGGACGGCCGGCGCGAGAACAGGGCCGAGGGCCGGACCGAGATGGTGGAGGGCGAGGAGCCGAGGGACGCGCTGCCCGCCGGCGTCCTCATCTTCGCCGCCGAGGTCACCGACCAGGTGCTCGCCGCCACCCGGCTGCGCGAGGCCGAACGCCGCCAGCGCGAGGCCGCCGTCACCCTCCAGCGGAGCCTGCTCCCCCAGAAGCTCGACCAGCCAGCCGACCTCCGGGTCGCCGCCACCTACCAGCCCGGTGGCGCGGAGGCCGCGGTCGGCGGTGACTGGTACGACGTCATCGCCATCGACGGCGGCCGCACCGCGCTGGTCATCGGCGACGTGATGGGGCGCGGCCTGCGCGCCGCCGCCGTGATGGGCCAGCTCCGCACCGCCGTCCGGGCCTACGCCCGGCTCGACCTGCCGCCGCACGAGGTGATGCGCCTGCTCGACGGCCTCGCGATGGAGATCGACGCCAACCAGATCGCCACCTGCACCTACGCGGTCTGGGACCCGGAGCGCCACGCCCTCACCTACGCCTCCGCGGGACACCTGCCGATGCTGCTCCGCTGCCCCGACGGCACCATCCTGCGCAGCGAGGAGCAGAACGGCCCGCCCCTGGGCACCGGCGGCGGCGTCCACCTCTCCCACACCCTGCGGCTGCTCCCCGGCACCACCGGCGTCCTCTATACGGACGGTCTGGTGGAGCGCCGGGACGAGGACATCGACCAGGGCCTCGACCTGCTCGCCCGGACGCTCGCCGGGGCCGCCGGCGCTCCCGAGGTGATCTGCGCCCGGCTGCTCCGGGCCATGGGCGTCAGTTCGGACCACGACGATGACGTCGCCATCCTGGCCTTCCAGCTGCCGGCCGAGGAGAGCCTGTCCGCCCTCCCGGAGCTGGGAGCGGCGCTTGACTCGACCCCCTGACAGGTCTAGTGTTCTTCGAGCTGCCTGGCTGGGAGCACCGGACACGTATCAACGCGGACGGTCCCGAGGCGGCCAATCCCTGGAAACACCATTTCGGCTCGGTCTGGGCTGTGCGCTGTCATATTGACGGTGTAGCTCATGCCTTATTCGTCATGCCTGTTTATATGGATTGCGGCCGGATTCGCCTTTCGGGGCGGGGATCGGCTAGAGTTTGAAACGTCGGACAGGGCGTCAAGCCCGAGAAGACACCAGCGAGTTGGATGAACGAAGCGCCGGAAACGGAGCGGAAAACATCTGGTAAGCTGGGAACACGAAAGAACGAAGCGCCCGGAGGGCCCGCTGGAAGGCGGTCCGAAGGAAGTGTCCGTTCCTTGAGAACTCAACAGCGTGCCA